>NZ_BAAANN010000005.1:0-348598 GCF_039529815.1 Amycolatopsis minnesotensis
CCACAGCTCCCGCTGCGACACAAGGGAAGAAGTCTCCGACACCCCACCATTCTACCGCGACCACACCCCGGAATCGAACACACGATCGAGTGAACCAAACCCATCAAGTCCACAATGGACAAATAAAGAAATCGCGCTCCACCAAGGAAATCAGCACCCGTGATAGAACCGGACCACAACCCAACCGCCACCCGGACAACGAAAGCCCGCACCTCCCTCCCGTCCAAAGCCGTCAGTAGACCGCAGCTCAACACGACGAACCAACCACAACAGAAGACCTAATCCACCATCCGCTCCCGCGCCTCAGCAAGATCGTCCTCAGTCGGCGCGTCGTCCTGAGACAGTGACCGCCGCCAATGCCCGGTGAACTCGATAGTCCGCTTGGGAAAACCACGCTCCACGAGATTCCGCCGCAACGTACGAACCGCACCCGCCTCGGCGGCGAGCCAAGCGAAGGCCGCGCCATCCGGGAACTCCGCTTCCCGCACGGCATCGACGAGGGTCTCCCCTTGCACCGCGTTTCCTCGATGCAGCCACCGAACGGTCACCTCGCCCCGAGACGGCAGGCGCTGCTCTTCACCGGCGTCGGCGACTTCGACGAAGGCGAGCGCACGATGTCCCGCGGGCAGCGCTTCGAGGATGGATCCGATGGCGGGCAGGGCGGTCTCGTCGCCGGCGAGCAGGAGCCAGTCCTTTCCGGTAACGGAGTCCAGTAGCGGTACCGGTCTGGCGAACGTCGACGACGGACCGAACAGGGCGATCGTGTCACCGGGGCGCGCGGTACGGGCCCAGCGCGTCGCCGGTCCGATGTGGACGGTGTCGCCGTGCAGCACGAAGTCGATGTCGACCATGCGGCGCTCCCGGTCGTGGCGCCGGATCGTGTAGCTGCGCATCACCGGCCGTTCGTCCTCCGGGATCGCCGCGAACGCGGCGTACCAGCGGGCGAAGTCGCCGTCGGGCTCCGGCATCCGGGGCGCGGACTGGCCTTCACGAGGGAAGTACAGCTTGACCTGCTGGTCGGGTTCGAGCCGGTCGATCGCGGCCAGGTCGTCGCCGCCGAGTGTCACCCGCACCATGCGCGGGGTGACGGTGGCGGTCTCGACGACGTCGACGAACCAGATCGGTACTGCTTCCATCACTTCTCCTCGCTGAGGTAGGCGCGCAGGTGCCGGGCGGTCAGGGTGTCCGCGGTGCCGACGAGATCGGCCGGGGTCCCGGTGAACACGACGCGCCCGCCGTCGTGCCCGGCCCCCGGCCCGAGGTCGACGATCCAGTCCGCGTGCGCCATCACGGCCTGGTGGTGCTCGATCACGATCACCGTGTTGCCGTCGTCGACGAGCCGGTCCAGCAGGGCCAGCAACTGGTCCACGTCGGCGAGGTGCAGGCCCGTGGTCGGCTCGTCGAGCACGTAGGTCCCCGCACCCTCCGCCATGTGGATCGCGAGCTTGAGCCGCTGGCGCTCGCCGCCGGACAGCGTGGTGAGCGGCTGCCCGAGCCCGAGGTATCCGAGCCCGACGTCGGAAAGCCGGTCCAGGATCGTCCGCGCCTGCCCGGCGGGGAAGAACTCGCGCGCCTCCGTCACCGGCATCGCGAGTACCTCGCTGATGTTCTTGCCGCGCAGGCGGTACGTGAGCACCTCGGCGGTGAACCGCTTGCCCTCGCACTGTTCGCACACCGACGCGACGCCCGCCATCATCGCCAGATCGGTGTAGACGAGCCCGATGCCCTTGCAGTTCGGGCACGCGCCCTCGGAGTTCGCGCTGAACAGGGCCGCCTTCACGCCGTTGGCCCTGGCGAACGCGGTCCTGATCGAATCGAGCAGGCCGGTGTAGGTGGCCGGGTTGCTGCGGCGAGAGCCCCTGATCGCCGACTGGTCGACCACCAGCACGCCGCTCTCACGGGGCAGCGAGCCGTGGATGAGCGAACTCTTGCCCGACCCGGCGACGCCGGTGACCACGGTGAGCACGCCGAGCGGGATGTCCACGTCCACGTCGTGGAGGTTGTGGGTGTTCGCGCCCACAATGGACAGTTTCCCCCTGGGGGTCCGCACCACATCCCGCAGTTTCGCGCGGTGACCGAGGTGCCGCCCGGTGAGCGTGCCGGATTCGCGCAGCCCGGCCACGTCCCCGGAGAAGCACACCGTCCCGCCGTATGGCCCCGCGCCGGGGCCGAGGTCGACGACGTGGTCGGCGATCTCGATCACCTCGGGCTTGTGCTCCACCACGAGCACGGTGTTTCCCTTGTCCCGCAGGCGAAGCAGCAGGTCGTTCATCCGCGAGATGTCGTGCGGGTGCAGCCCGACGGTCGGCTCGTCGAAGACGTAAGTGACGTCGGTGAGGCTCGAACCGAGGTGCCGCACCATCTTCACGCGCTGCGCCTCGCCGCCGGAGAGCGTGCCGGACTCCCGGTCGAGGCTCAGGTAGCCGAGCCCGATCTCGACGAGCGAGTCCAGCGTTTCGCGCAGCGTCGTCATGAGCGGGCCGACGGCGGGGTCGTCGATACCGCGCACGAACTCCGCGAGATCATTGATCTGCATCGCCGCGCAGTCCGCGATCGAGCGCCCCTTGATCTTCGACGCCAGCGCCGCCGCGTTCAGCCGCGCGCCGCCGCAGGACGCGCACTCGGCGAACTTGACCGCCCTGTCCATGAAGGCGCGGGCCTGGCGCTGCATCGACTCCTTGTCCTTGCTCAGGAACAGCCGCTGCACCTTCACCTGCAGGCCCTCGTAGGTCATGGTGGCCGTGCCGACCTTGACCTTGACCGAGGTCTTGTGCAGGAGGTCGTGCCACTCCTGGTCGCTGTAGTCCTTCAGCTTCTTGTCCGGGTCGAGGAATCCACAGTGGACGTAGCCCTGCACGTACCAGGAATCCGTGGTGAACCCAGGCACGGTGATCGCGCCCTCGTTGAGCGAGCGCTCGCGGTCCACGAGCTGGTCGACGTCGATCGTGGACATCCGGCCGAGACCCTCGCAGCCGGGGCACATGCCATCCGGCTGGTTGAAGCTGAACGCGGTGGAGGCGCCGGCATGCGGTTCGCCGAGGCGGCTGAACACGATCCGGAGCATGGTGTGCGCGTCGGTCGCGGTGCCCACCGTCGAGCGCGAGTTGGCGCCCATCCGCTCCTGGTCCACCAGGATCGCCGCGCTCAGGTTCCGCAGCGAGTCCACGTCGGGACGGCCGAGGCTCGGCATGAACGACTGGATGAACGCGGTGTAGGTCTCGTTGATCAGCCGCTGCGACTCGGCGGCGATGGTGCCGAACACGAGCGACGACTTCCCCGAGCCGGACACGCCGGTGAACACCGTCAGGTGGCGCTTCGGGATGTCGAGCGACACGTCGGCGAGGTTGTTCTCACGTGCGCCCCTCACCTGGATCACGTCGTGGCTGTCGGCCTGCCGCGGTCTGGTGCTTGCTGCGCCCACCAAAAGTCCCCCTTGATATCTTTATGTCATAAGATGATAAAGCGAAGCGACTGGCCACGAAGTCGCCGGGCCAGGTTAGTTTATGCCGTAAGGAGATGCAAGTGGTGGTGTTCGCAGGCCAGGGCGACGCGCGGCGGTCGATGGCGTTGCTGTGGCGCGCCGACGCGCCTGCCGACGGTGCGGAGAAGCAGGCGCCCGGCCCGAAACCGGGACTGAGCGTGGACGACATCGTCTCCGCCGGGATCGAGGTCGCCGACGCCGAAGGGATGGCGGGGCTGTCCATGCGCGCGGTCGGCGAACGGCTCGGGCGCACCGCGATGGCGCTCTACACCTACGTGCCCAGCAAGAACGAGCTGCTCGACCTGATGTTCGACCAGACGCTCGCCGAACTGCCCGCCGAGTACGACCTCGGCGGCGGGTGGCGCGCGGCGCTCACCGCGTGGGCGGAGGAGGCCGTCGAGTTCAACGTACGGCACCCGTGGGTGCTTCAGGTTTCCGAGGCGCGCCCGGTGCTCGGCCCCAACGAGTTCGTGGTGCTCGAATCCATCCTCCGGATCCTGCACGAGACGGGGCTCGGCTCGGCCGAGGTCCGCGGCGCGGTGTCCGCGCTGTCCCATTTCGTCCGGGGTGCCGCGCAGGTGATCGCCGACGCGCGGACCGCGGCGAAGACGACCGGTGTGTCCGACAACGACTGGTGGTTCTCCCGCTCGCCGCTACTGGACGAAGTCTCCCCCGATTTCGCCGACCGGTTCCCGATGATCGCGAAACTGGAAACCGAGAACCCGGTCGAAGAGAACGGCCTGCCACCTGAAGACACGCCGTACATGGAACTGGCGGCGCGGAAGACCTTCGCTGTCGGGCTCACCCTGCAACTCGACGGCATCGCGGCCGCGATCGCGAAGCGGACGTGACGGCAGGCGCTGCCCGGCACGGCGAGGTGTCGGCCGCGCTCGGCTCGCTGAGCGACGAACGCCTCGGCGCGCTCCTCGCGGCGGCCACCCTCTTCGAGCTGCCCCCGCGCTACCAGTACGGCATCGGTTCGAAGGGCGCCTCGACCGGGTGCGCCGCGAAATCGGCTTAGCGCTTCCGGGTCCGCGTTGGTAGTAATCGAGGTATGGATTCCGCCGAGCTCCGCCTCCGGTTCGACTCACTGACCACCGCCCACGTGGCCGACGGCTGCGTCCGCGCCGGTGTCGCGGTGCGCTGCGCGCCCGCCGGGACGCACACCGCGGTGCCGGGTGGCCGCGTCGCGGGGCAGGTCCGACCGGCTCGGCACGTCGGCAGCGTCGACGTGTTCCTGGAGGCCTACGACTCGGCCGCGCCCGATGACGTGCTGGTCGTCGACAACGGCGGACGGCTCGACGAGAGCTGCGTCGGGGACCTGGCCGTGCTGGAGGCCAGGGGCGCCGGGGTGGCGGGCGTGGTGATCTGGGGCCTGCACCGCGACTCCGCGGACATCCGCGAGATCGGGTTGCCGGTGTTCAGCCTCGGCTCGCTGCCGACCGGGCCGCTGAGCGTCCGCGAGCGCCCTGCCGACGCGCTGACCTCGGCCGTGGTCGGCGAGTGGACGGTCGGCCGCGAAGACGTGGTCTTCGGTGACGACGACGGCGTGCTGTTCGTCCCGCTGGCCGAAGCGGACGGGGTGCTCGCACGGGCCGAAGGCATCCGCGACACCGAGCGGCGCCAGGCGGAGCGGATCATGGCCGGGACGTCCCTGCGCGACCAGGTGGGCTTCGACGCCTACCTCGCCGCGCGACGGGACCGGCCCGCGCTCACCTTCCGCGAGCACCTGCGCGCCGTCGGCGGGGCGATCGAGGAATGACGGTCAGCCCTTGCTGGCCTGGTTGAACCGCAGCAGGTTTCCGGCGGGGTCGCGGAAGGCGCAGTCCCGCACGCCGTAGGGCTGGTCCATCGGCTCCTGCACCACGTCCGCGCCCGAGGCCTGGATGCGCTCGAACGTCGCGTCGACGTCGTCGCTGGCGAACAGGACGGCCCGCAGCATGCCCTTGGCGAGGAGTTCGGTCAGCGCTTCCCGGTCGGCGTCGGACGCGTTCGGGTCGGCGCTCGGCGGTTCGAGCACGATTTCGAGATCCGGCTGCGCTGGCGAGAACATGGTCACCCAGCGCATGCCCTCGAAGCCGACGTCGTTGCGCACTTCGAGGCCGAGCACGTCGCGGTAGAACCCGAGTGCCTTGTCATGGTCGTCGACGGCGATGAAGCAGTGGGAAACTTTGAGGTCCATGGGATGGACACTAGGTCCCGCTGGGACGCTTCGCTTCTCGATTCCTGATCGGTCGCGTGTGGATCTTCGCGAAGCACGCCGGGATCGGCGCGCCCGCGTCGTGGCTCCGCGCGCGGTAGGCGCTCGGGCTTTCCCCGACCAGCTCGCTGAACCGCGAGCTGAACGTGCCGAGCGACGAGCAGCCGACCGCGAAGCACACTTCGGTGACCGACAGCTCCCCCAGCCGCAGCAGCGCCTTCGCCCGCTCGATCCGGCGGGTCATCAGGTAGCTGTAGGGCGTCTCCCCGAACGCCGCGCGGAAGCTCCGGGAAAAGTGCCCCGGCGACATGAGCGCGTCGCGCGCGAGCGCGGGCACGTCCAGCGGCTGCGCGTAGTCGCGGTCCATCCGGTCCCGTGCCCTGCGGAGCCGGACCAGGTCGTCGAGCGTCACGCCCTCAATGGTCACACACCACGCCGGGTGACCGGGCATGTTCGAACCGCGTGCGCCGCCAGGTCACCCGCCGAGCGCGGCGTCCACTTCGGACAGCAGCCGCGCCTTCGGCCGCGCGCCGACGAACGCCCGCACCGGCTCGCCGTCGCGGAACAGCATGATCGTCGGCAGCGACATCACCTGGTAGTCGCGCATGCTCACCGGGTTCTCGTCGGTGTTGATGCTGCACACCGTGAGTTCGCCCGCGCGTTCGCGCGCGATCTCGGCGAGCACCGGGCTGATCATCCGGCACGGCGGGCACCACTGCGCCCAGAAGTCCACCAGCACCGGCTTCCCGTGCTCCAGCACCTCCTTGGCGAAGGTCTCGTCCGTGATCGCGTGGACCTCGGCCGCTCGTTCGATGGACGTCATGGGTCACTCCTTCACTCGGTACCCGCGCTCGGGACGCGGCACGGATCGGGCTGCTTCGCGAGCGCGTCGCCGAGCTTCGCCAGCAGGCTCGCGCGGACGTCGCCGAGCCGTTCGAGCAGGGCGTCGACCTCGGTGAGCTTCCGCTCGTAGACCTCGATCGAATCGGCGCACGAGTCACCGGTGTCGTGCCCGGCGCGCAGGCATTCCACGAACGGGCGGGTTTCGTCGAGGCTGAAGCCGATGGCCTGCAGCGTCAGGATCTCGGTGACGAGCCGGTGGTCCCGCTCGCCGTAGTCCCGGTAGCCGTTGGCCGACCGGCCCGCCTCCAGCAGGCCCTGTGCCTCGTAGAACCGCAGTGCGCGGGCGGTCGTCCCGGTCCGCTTCGCGAGCTCGCTGATCCGCATGAACCGAGCGTAAACGTTGACGCCGAGGTCAAGGAAAGCTCGACCGGGGCGGAAAATCGCGGGCCCGTGCCCGCCGCTGTGCCGGGGTTCCCACGAACCCGGCACAGCGGCGGGCTGAGTACCGCCGGGCTCAGAGGTCCGCGAGGCGCACGGCCGCCGCCATCGCCTGGTAACCCGCGTCGCCCGGGTGCAGGTGGTCGCCGCTGTCGTAGGCGGCGAGCATCCGGTCCGGGTTGGCCGGGTCGGCGAGCGCGCGGTCGTAGTCGACCACGGCGTCGTACTCGCCCGAGGTCCGGATCCAGGCGTTGAGCGCGTCCCGCACCGCTTCGCCACGCTCCGTGTAGTAGTCGGCGCCCTGGAACGGGGGCAGCGTGGCACCGATCGCCTTGATGCCCTTCGCGTGCGCCTTCCCGATCAGCGCCCGGTGCCCCTCGATCAGCTGCTGTGCGGTCACCTCCGGGTTCGGCGTGAAGCAGTCTCCCAGCCCGCCCGCACTGGACCCGATGTCGTTGATCCCCTCGAGCACGATCACCGAGCGCACGTCCGGCCGCTCGACGACGTCGCGCTGGAACCGGGCGACGCCCTTCTCCCCGAAGCACGTCGAATCGTTGAGCACCCGGTTGCCGCCGATGCCCTCGTTCAGCACGCCGAAGCGCCCGTGCAGCCGCTCGGCGAGCCGGTCGGGGTAGCGCCGGTCAGCATCCGCAGTGGACGCGGCCCCCTCGGTGATCGAGTCGCCGAACGCGACCACGGTGTCCCGCCGCAGCGGCGGCCCCAGCACGTCGACCCCGGTGAAGACGTACCCCGAGCCGGAGGTTTCGGTGAACGCCCCGGGAGCGGTGTCGGCCGAGTGGTCGCCGTTCGCCCGGTACGAGGTCGCGTTGGCGAACCCGTGGTAGGTGACCGGGCCGGTCGGGGTGGCGAAGTACAGCGTGACGGTGAGCCGGTCGAGCGGCGAGACCGGCAGCGGCGCCGGATCGCTCACGATCTCCGCGCCCGCCGGGATCGTGACTGGGCGCGCCAGGCCGAACGTGAGCGGGCGCACGGTCCCCTCGCGCACCGCGGCACCGTCACCGGAGCGGGCGACGGTGGCACGGGTGACGCGCAGCGGCGCCGCGCCGTAGGTGTTGGCGAGCCGGATCCGCACGGCGGGACCGCCCGCGCTCAGCCGCGCCACCTGGCGCACGCTCTGCTCCGAGAATCCCCGCACCGACCAGTTCTCCGCCAGTCCCGCCCCCGGCGCCTGCGGCGCGGACGCCCAGCTCCCGCTCCAGAGGCCGAGCCCGGCCGGTGCGGCCTCCGCCGGTGCCACGGACAGGCCCGCCGCCAGCGCGGCGGCACCCGCCACCGCCAGTAGTTTCTTGCCAAGTTTCATGTCCACCCCTGTCTCGATCCGATGAAACGGATCGTAGCGCCGGGCACCGACAATTCCGCGCGATCGGGACCGCGGATCAGTACGCGCGGAGCCAGTCGAGCACCACCGCCGCGGTCCACGACTGCTCCCGGCTGCCCCGGGTGCCCGCACCGCCGACCACTGTCCCATGTGGACAGAAGGCGGTCTTCGCCGGCTTGGTCGCCGATGAGGTGTTCTCCCCGCATTCGGTCGACGCGATGCTCTGAACGGCGGCTGCCTGCGTGGCGCGCGGGGGCTACTGTCCTGGCGGACTCGGAGGCGCTGATGCCGGGAAGACCGCACGAACGCACCTGGCAGCTCCCGCTGGGGCTGGCGGAGCAGGGGACGGTTCTCGCCGCGCTGCCCGATGTCCGCGGCCGTTCGGTGCTCGACGTGGGCTGCGGCACGGGCCGCTACCCCCGCGCGTACCGCACGCTCGGCGCGGGCAGGGTGATCGGCGTCGATTCGTCGAGGGAACTCGTCTCGCGCGCCCAGAACATCGAGGAGCACGATCCCGAAGGCGTCTCGTACGAGGTGCACGATCCGGGTTCCCTGCCGGTGCTGGGAAAGTTCGACGTCGTGGTGGCGATCAGGGTGCTCGGCGCCGCGGCCGACGAGGACGAACTGGACCGCGTTCTCGATGGGCTGACCGCGAACGTGCGCGCGGGAGGCACCCTTGTCGTACTGGTCGCCGAGCGGAACAAGCCGGAAACCCAGGAGCGGTACGGGTTTTCCGTCACCGAGGGCACCGCCTCGGAGCACCGGCTGGCCGTCACCACACTGGTCCGCGACGACCGGGCGTTCGAGTTCGAGGATTTCGTGCTGTGCCGTGGCGTGATCGAGGCGGCGCTCGTGCGCGCCGGGCTCACCGACCTCGAACGGCACGACGCGATCGTGCCGCCCGAGGCGTTGCTGGACCGCGGCCGGGACTACTGGGCCGCGCTGCTCGCCGACCCGCCGTTCGCGGTGTTCAGCGCGGTGAAGCGGTGAACCCTCAGCCGGGTCATTCGCCGTGGGGGTCGGCGGCGTTGAGGGTGGCGACGACCTGGTCGTAGTCACCGCGGGCCTCGCCGTAGCGGAGGAACTTCACGCGCTCCACCTGGATTTCGGTCGCGTCCGGCCGCTGCTCCAGCAAGGTGACCACTTCGTCGACGAACTCGTCGAGCGGCATCGCGAACTCGCTCTCGGCCTGGCCCGGCATCAGGTCGGTGCGCACGGCGGGCGGCTGGAGTTCGACGACCTTCACGCTCGTGTCGGCCAGTTGCAGCCGGATCGACTCGCTGAGCATGTGGATCGCGGCCTTCGACGCGTTGTAGCTCGGGGTGACCTTCAGCGGCGCGAACGCCAGCCCTGAGGACACGGTGAGCAGGGTGGCGTCCGGCTGGGCCCGCAGGTGCTCGATGAACGCGGCGATCAGGCGGATCGGGCCGAGCACGTTGGTGGTGACGATCGACTCCGCCGACTCCAGGAACGACTCCGGCCGGTGCCAGTCCTCGACGCGCATGATGCCCGCCATCGGCACCAGCACGTTGAGGCCGGGGTGCCGCGCCAGCACCTCCTTGGCTGCCGCGTCGATGCTCGCGGGGTCGGCGGTGTCGATCCGCACGGTGTCGAGACCGGGGTGATCGGCGGCGATGCGCTCGAGCAGCTCGGTGCGGCGGCCACCGACGATGACCGTGTTGCCCTTCGCCTGCAACTCGATCGCGAGGGCGAGGCCGATGCCGCTGGTGGAGCCGGGGATGAAGATCGTGTTTCCGGAGATGTCCATGACCCGAGTTTCACCGGCGGGGCGGTGCGGAGGCAGAGAGCGCTTATCGGGGGATTCGCGATCCCTGGTTGGCCGCGGGCGCGCGTTCCATACTGGACACCATGGATCGACCGGCACTGGCGAACTTCCTGCGTCTCCGTCGCGAAGCACTGCGGCCGGGCGATCTCGGGCTGCCCACCGGCGCGCGCCGTCGCACCCCCGGCCTCCGCCGCGAGGAGGTCGCCGGGCTCGCCGGAATGTCGGCCGACTACTACACCCGCCTGGAACAGCGTCGCGGCCCGCAGCCGAGCGCGCAGATGCTCAGCGCGCTCGCCAGGGCGCTGCGGCTCACCTCCGATGAACGCGACTACCTGTTCCGCGTCGCAGGGCACAACGCGCCCACGTCCGTGGTGGCGGCGACGCACGTGGCTCCGGCGCTCCTGCGGGTGCTGGACCGGCTCACCGACACCCCGGCGTTGATCCTGTCGAGTCTCGGCGAGACGTTGGTGCAGAACGATATGGCCCGCGCCCTGCTCGGCGACCGCTCCGGTTACCGCGGACTGGCCCGCAGCGAGGTTTACCGCTGGTTCACCGATCCCGCCGAGCGGCGCCTCTACCCCGAGGACGATCGCGACCGGCAGAGCCGGGCGCAGGTCGCGAACCTGCGTGCCGCGCACGGCGCGATGGGTCCGAAATCCGCTGCGGGTGAGCTGGTGCGGGCTCTGCGGGCCGCCAGTGCCGAGTTCGCCGAACTCTGGGAACGGCATGAGGTGGTCAAGCGTTTCGAGGACCACAAGGTGCTGCTGCATCCCGAGTTGGGGGCGATCGAGCTCGATTGTCAGGTGTTGTTCACCGAGGATCAGTCTCAGGCGTTGCTGGTTCTTACTGCGGCCCCTGGGTCTGACGGGTATGACAAGCTTCAGCTTCTTGCCGTGGTGGGGCAGGAGCGGTTCAGTACTTCTTGACGGGTTCTTCGGGGTTGCTTTGTTCGCGTGTTCGGTGGGCTCGGTGAGGCTTTACTGCACGCCTGCGGCGCGCCGTGGGAAACTGTCGCTCCACGGCGCGGATCGCGTCGTTGGTCACCGGCGACAGTTCCCCACGGACGTTATTGCACCAATGCACCCATTCGGCCGTCGAGATGGCCACCTCGGCAACAGCATTCCAGGGACCGCCTCGGGTTATCAATTCTTTCTTGCAGAGTGCGTTGACTGACTCTGCGAGCGCGTTATCGTAGGAATCGCCTTTCCGCCCCCACGGGGCCTGTCACGATCTCCGCGACGAACCCCCACCCACCGGATTCGTGTGACTCTCAGAGCGTCGCCGGGTCCACCACCGATGCCATCGCGTGGTAGCCGGTGTCGCCGGGGTGGATGTGATCGCCGCTGTCGTAGCCGGGGCGGATGCGGTGCGGGTCGGCGGGGTCGGCCACCGCGTGATCGAAATCGGCGACCGCGTCGTACTCTCCGGAGTTGCGGATCCACGCGTTGAGCCCGGCCCGCAGTGCCTCGCGGTGTTCGGTGTACCGGGGAGAGCCTTCGAACGGGATCACCGTGCCGCCGATCGCCTTGATGCCCTTGGCGTGTGCCATCGCGATGAGTGTGCGCTGTCCTTCGATCAGGCGCTCGACGGTCAGGGTGTCGTCGCTGGCGCCGATGTCGTTGATGCCTTCGAGGACGATCACCGAGCGCACGCCCGGCCGTGCCACGACGTCGCGGGCGAAGCGGGTGATCCCCGCTTCGCCGCCACCGGGATAGTCGGCGAGCAGGAAGTTGCTGCCGATTCCCTCGTTCAGCACACCGAACCGGCCGTGCAGGCGTTCCACCAGTTCGTCGGGATAGCTGTTGCCAGCGCCGAAAGTGGACGCGAACCCGTCGGTGATCGAGTCGCCGAAGGCCACCACGGCGGTGCGGGTGAGCGGCGGTCCCAGCGTGTCGGCGCCGGTGACGAGGTACCCGGCGCGCGAGGTCTCGGTGAAGGCGTCCGCCGAGGTGTCGGCCGCGTGGTCTCCCTGCGCTCGGTAGGCGAGATCACCGCCGAGCGCGTGGTAGGTGACCGGGCCGGTCGGCGCGGTGAACGACAGGGTGACGGCGAGCTTGTCCAATGGCGCCACCGGGAAGAAGGCTGGATCGCTGACGATCTCACCGCCGGGCGGGATCACCGTCGCCGGGCGGTACCCGAACGTCAACGGCCGCACGGAATCCGCCGCGGCGCCGCCACCGCTGCGGCCGAGGGTGGCGCCCGCGACCGGCAGCGGCGTTCGCCCGTAGGTGTTGGACAGGCGGATCCGCACGGCGGCGCCACCCGCGCTGACCCGCACCACCTGCCGGACGGTCTGGCCGGCGAAACCAGTGCCCGACCAGTTCCCCGGATCGGGTGCCTGCGGCGCGCTCGCCCAGACGCCGCGCCACCAGCCGAATCCGGCCGCCGCACTCGCGGGCGCGACCGGCGCGCTCACCAGTGCCACGGCCGCGAGCACGGACAGCCGCCGCTTGGTAGTCCTTTTCATTTGTCTCCCCAGTGGTCGTGCGTTAGTTCTCCTTGCGCCGGAACAGCTTGTTGCCGAGCCAGACGATCGGGTCGTACTTGCGGTCCGCGACGCGCTCCTTCATCGGAATCAGCGCGTTGTCGGTGATGTGGATGTGCTCGGGGCACACGTCGGTGCAGCACTTGGTGATGTTGCACAGCCCGAGGCCGTGCTCCTCCTGCGCCTGGTCACGCCGGTCGGCGACGTCGAGCGGGTGCATCTCCAGCTCGGCCACCCGCATCAGGTACCGCGGCCCGGCGAAGGACTCCTTGTTCTCCTCGTGATCGCGCACCACGTGACAGGTGTTCTGGCACAGGAAGCATTCGATGCACTTGCGGAACTCCTGCGAGCGCTCGACATCGACCTGCTGCATCCGGTACTCGCCCGGCTTCAGCCCCTCCGGCGGCGTGAACGACGGGATCTCGCGCGCCTTCGTGTAGTTGAACGACACGTCCGTGACGAGATCCCGGATCACCGGGAACGTCCGCATCGGCGTCACCGTGATCGTCTCGGACTCGGTGAACACCGACATCCGCGTCATGCACAGCAGCCGCGGCCTGCCGTTGATCTCGGCCGAGCACGACCCGCACTTGCCAGCCTTGCAGTTCCACCGCACCGCGAGATCGGGCGCCTGCGTCGCCTGCAGGCGGTGGATGATGTCGAGCACCACCTCGCCCTCGTTGACCTCGACCTCGAAGTCCTCGAGCCCGCCGCCGTCGATGTCGCCCCGCCACACCCGGAACTGACCTTTGTAACTCATGCCTCAGGCCTTCCTCTCCGGGTGCGTCGCGATCTCCGGTTCGGTGTAGTACTTCTCCAGCTCGGTGACCTCGAACAGCTCCAGCAGGTCCTGGCGGAGCTGCAACTGCTCCTTCGGCGTCACCGAGACACCGTCCCCGTCGGCGGCGCACACCAGCAAGGTGTTGCGCCACTTCGAATCCATCTTCGGGAAGTCGTCGCGGGTGTGCCCGCCGCGGCTCTCCGTCCGCTGCAGCGCCGCCTTCGCCACGCACTCGCTGACGAGCAGCATGTTGCGCAGGTCGAGCGCGAGGTGCCAGCCGGGGTTGAACTGCCGGTGCCCTTCGACGCCGACGACCGCGGCCTGCTCCTTCAGCTCACCGAGCCGCTCGAGCGCGCTCGACATCTCCTCCGCCTTGCGGATGATGCCGACCAGGTCGTTCATGGTCTGCTGCAGTTCCGCGTGCACGGTGTAGGGGTTGCGCACCGGGTCACGCTCGAACGGCGCCAGCGCGACCTTCGCGGCGTTGTCCACATCGGACTGGCTGACCTCGGGCCGCTTTTCGAGCGAGTCCACGTAGTCCGCCGCGCCGAGCCCCGCCCTGCGGCCGAACACCAGCAGGTCCGACAGCGAGTTCCCGCCGAGCCGGTTCGACCCGTGCATCCCGCCGGAGCACTCCCCCGCCGCGAAAAGCCCCTGCACCGTCGAGGAAGCGCTGTCCGGGTCGACCTCGATCCCGCCCATCACGTAGTGGCAGGTCGGGCCGACCTCCATCGGCTCCTTCGTGATGTCGACGTCGGCCAGCTCCTTGAACTGGTGGTGCATCGACGGCAGCCGCCGCCGGATCTCCTCGGCGGGCATCCGGGAGGCGATGTCGAGGAAAACGCCGCCGTGCGGCGATCCCCTGCCCTCCTTGACCTCCGAGTTGATCGCGCGGGCCACCTCGTCGCGCGGCAGCAGGTCCGGGGTGCGCCGGTTGTTGTCGGCATCGGCGTACCAGCGGTCGGCTTCTTCTTCGCTGTCCGCGTACTGGCCCTTGAACACGTCCGGCACGTACTCGAACATGAAGCGGTTGCCATCGGAGTTCTTCAGCACGCCGCCGTCACCGCGCACGCCTTCGGTGACGAGGATGCCCTTCACGCTCGGCGGCCACACCATGCCGGTCGGGTGGAACTGCACGAACTCCATGTTGATCAGGTTCGCGCCCGCGCGCAGTGCCAGCGCGTGCCCGTCACCGGTGTACTCCCACGAGTTCGACGTGACCTTGAACGACTTCCCGATGCCGCCGGTGGCCAGCACCACCGCCGGCGTCTCGAACAGGATGAACCGGCCCGACTCGCGCCAGTACCCGAAGGCGCCGGAGATCCGGTCGCCGTCCTTGAGCAGCTCGGTGACCGTGCACTCGGCGAAGACCTTGACCCGCGCCTCGTAGTCGCCGTACTTCGCGAAGTCCTCCTGCTGCAGCGAAACGATCTTCTGCTGCATGGTGCGGATCAGCTCGAGCCCGGTGCGGTCGCCGACGTGCGCGAGCCTCGGGTAGGTGTGCCCGCCGAAGTTGCGCTGGCTGATCCGGCCGTCCTTCGTGCGGTCGAACAGCGCCCCGTAGGTCTCCAGCTCCCAGACCCGGTCCGGCGCCTCCTTCGCGTGCAGCTCCGCCATACGCCAGTTGTTGAGGAACTTCCCGCCGCGCATGGTGTCGCGGAAGTGCACCTGCCAGTTGTCGTTGGCGTTGGCGTTGCCCATCGACGCGGCGCAGCCGCCCTCCGCCATCACCGTGTGCGCCTTGCCGAACAACGACTTGCACACCACCGCGACGCTGAGACCGCGCTCCCTGGCCTCGATGACCGCGCGCAGGCCCGCACCGCCGGCACCGATCACCACCACGTCGTAGTTGAGCCGTTCGACCTCGGTCATGAATGAAGCCACCTTCGTTGACGCCCGTTGACGTCGTTGTCCGTTGGGGTGTCGTGAGTTTCGAGTCAGTTCACGAAGCGCGGATCGGCGATCGCGCCGCTGGCCACGAGCATGACATAGAGGTCCGTCAGAACCAGGGTGCCGAGCGTGGTCCAGGCGAGCGGCATGTGCCGCGTGTTGAGCTTCGTGATCTGCGTCCACATCCAGTACCGCGCCGGATGCTTCGAGAAGTGCTTGAGCCTGCCGCCGGTGACGTGCCGGCACGAATGGCAGGAAAGCGTGTAGGCCCACAGCAGGATCACGTTGGTGAGCAGCACGATGTTGCCGAGCCCGAAGCCGAACCCGCCGCCCTTGCCGTGGAACGCCGTGATCGCGTCGTAGGTGTTCACCAGTGACACGAGCACCGCGACGTAGAAGAAGTAGCGGTGCGCGTTCTGGATGATCAGCGGCAGCTTGGTCTCGCCGGTGTACTTCGCGTGCGGCTCCGCCACCGCGCACGCCGGCGGCGACATCCACACCGAGCGGTAGTAGGCCTTGCGGTAGTAGTAGCAGGTCAGCCGGAAGCCGAGCAGGAACGGCAGCACGATGAAGCCGAGCGGGATCCACGACGGCAGCTCGCCGAACCAGTGTCCGAAATGGCTCGAACCCGGCACGCAGGACGCCGAGACGCACGGCGAGTAGAACGGCGTCAGGTAGTGGTAGTCCTCGACCCAGTACGCGGTGCGCACGAACGAGCGGATCGTCGCGTAGATGACGAACGTGGCGAGCCCGGCGGTCGTCAGCAGCGGCGACAGCCACCACCGATCGGTGCGCAGCGTCTTCTCGGCGATCCGGGCCCTCGACGGGGCACGGACGCCGGTGCCCGCCTGGCTCGACTCGTTACGAGCCGGCGCGCTCAACGCTGGTCACGCTGGTAGCCGCCGACACCTTCGTCGTCGGCGCCTTGCCATAGCGCTGGGTCGTACGGCGTATCGGGGACCACGACCACGTTGGCGCGGTCGTCCGGCTTGGCCTGCGCTGGCACCGGGGGCGCCTGGTCCAGTTCGCCCGCGTCGATTTCGAGCCGTTCCAGGTCGTTCGCGAGGCGTCGCACCGAGGACGCTTCGCCGTAGCGGGCACGCAACGCGCCGACGCACTGCCTCAGTTGCCCGATGGTGCGCCGAAGTTCGACCAGTTCCGTGGTGGTGGGCATGCGTACCTCCGCGTCGTTCGGGAGCACGGCCGTCTAACAGATCTCAGCCGCTGGTTCGACTGTGCCGTGCTGTGTGCTGTGTGACAAGTAGCACATGACCCCTACAGTGCGTGACGGGGGTCACGTTTACCTGCCTTCTGTATCGATTTTGAAACCCCGGTTCCCTTGGGTATTGTGGCCGCTGTCACGACCGAGCCACGTCAGCGCTGCCGTCGGCCAAACCACAAGGCGCGCGGCTTCCCTTGGCTTCGCCGACCCCGCGCGCCGCGAGGAGGACGAAGCTCGCCATGTCCCGCACCGCGGTTCACCCCGTCGTCGCCGAAGTCACCGCCCGCATCGCCGCGAGGAGCGCCGGGACGCGTTCCGCCTACCTCACCAGGACCGCTGCCGCGCACGAAGAAGGCCCGGTTCGCCGCGGCCTCGCGTGCAGCAACCTCGCGCACGGGTTCGCCGCCGCCGAAGGCGTCGACAAGAAGGCGCTGCGCGAGCTGCGGATGCCGGGCGTCGCGATCGTGTCCTCCTACAACGACATGCTCTCCGCGCACCAGCCGATGCACGAATACCCGGTGTGGCTCAAGGCCTCGGTGCGGGAAGCCGGTGGCGTGGCGCAGTTCGCGGGCGGAGTGCCCGCGATGTGCGACGGGATCACGCAGGGCCGTGCCGGGATGGAGCTGTCGCTGTTCAGCCGCGAGGTGATCGCGATGTCGGCCGCGATCGCGCTGTCCCACGACATGTTCGACGCGGCCCTGCTGCTCGGCGTGTGCGACAAGATCGTGCCGGGGTTGCTGATCGGCGCGCTGTCCTTCGGGCACTTGCCCGCGATACTGGTCCCGGCGGGCCCGATGAACTCCGGGCTGCCCAACAAGGAAAAGTCGCGGATACGCCAGCTCTACGCGGAAGGCAAGGCCACCAGGGAAGACCTCCTCGACGCGGAGGCTGCTTCGTACCACTCGGCAGGCACCTGCACCTTCTACGGCACTGCCAATTCGAACCAGATGGTGGTCGAGGTGATGGGCCTGCACTTGCCCGGCGCCAGCTTCGTCCAGCCGGGATCCCCGTTACGCCGCGCGCTCACCGAGGAAGCGGGCCGCCGCGCCGTCGCGTTGTCACGCGGCGAGGAGTACACGCCGGTGGCTGAGGTGATCGACGAGCGCGCCGTCGTCAACGGCGTGGTCGCACTGCTCGCCACGGGCGGGTCGACGAACCACACCATGCACCTCGTCGCGATCGCCGCGGCCGCCGGGATCCAGCTCACCTGGGACGATTTCGACGAGCTGTCCCGCGTGGTGCCGCTGCTGGCGAACGTCTACCCGAACGGCAGCGCCGACATCAACCACTTCCACGCCGCGGGCGGCGTCCAGTTCCTCGTCGGCACATTGCTCGACGCGGGCCTCCTGCACCCCGACGTGCGCACCGTCGCGGGCGCCGGGCTGCACCGGTACCGCACGGAACCCGTTCTGCTGGAAGGAAAACTCGTCTGGCGCGAGGTCGAGACCCGCAGTCTCGACGAATCCGTGCTGCGCCCCGCGTCGAACCCGTTCGCCCCCGACGGCGGGCTGCGGATGCTCACCGGGAACCTCGGCAGCGCGGTGCTGAAGGTGTCCGCGATCGCGCCGGAACACCGCGTGGTGCGCGCGCCCGCCCGCGTGTTCACCACCCAGGACGGCTTCGACCGCGCGTTCAAGGCCGGCGAGCTGGACCGCGACGTGGTCGTGGTGATCCGCGACCAGGGCCCGCGCGCGAACGGGATGCCCGAGCTGCACGGGCTCACGCCGGCGCTCGGCGTGCTGATGGACCGCGGCCACCGGGTCGCGCTGGTCACCGACGGCCGGATGTCGGGTGCCTCCGGCAGGATCCCGGCCGCGATCCAGCTGACCCCGGAGGCCGCGGCGGGCGGCCCGGTCGCGCGTGTGCGCGACGGCGACCTCCTCCAGCTCGACGCGACCACGGGTGAGCTGGACGTCCTGGTGAGTGCGACCGAGCTCGCGTCGCGCGAGCTGGTGGATTGCCCGCCCGAGGAGGCATCCTGGACCGGCACCGGTCGTGAGCTGTTCGCCGCGCTGCGGCGGGCGGTGGGACCGGCGGACCAGGGTGCGAGCGTGTTCGGCGCGGTGACGCCGGAGCACTTCGGCCGTCCGGCGCATCCGTCGGAGTCCCAGCAGACCCTGGCCTGACCGCTGCACTCCGAGTCAGGCCCGATACAGGAGGTACTACCCGTGACGACCGGTCCCGACCTGCTCGCGCTGTCCCCCGTGCTGCCCGTCGTCGTGGTGGACGACGCCGCGGACGCGGTCCCGCTGGCGAAGGCGCTGCTCGCCGGCGGCGTCGAGGTCATCGAGCTGACGCTGCGCACCCCGGCGGCACTGGCCGCGATCGAGCGGGTCGCGGCCGAGGTGCCGGGCATCGCGGTCGGCGCGGGCACCGTCACCTCGCCCGGCCAGGCCAAGCAGGCGGCCGACGCGGGCGCCGCCTTCCTGGTGACCCCCGGCTGCACGGACCGCGTGCTCGACGCCGCCTTCGACACCGGGCTGCCGTTCCTGCCCGGCGCGAGCACGGTGTCGGAGGCGATGCGGCTGGCGGAACGCGGGCTGAGCGCGCTGAAGTTCTTCCCCGCCGAAGCGAGTGGCGGCGTGGACTACCTGAAGTCGATCGGCGGGCCGCTGCCGTCGCTCCGGTTCTGCCCGACGGGCGGGATCACGCCGGAAAGCGCGCCGCGCTACCTGGCGCTGCCGAACGTGGGTTGCGTCGGCGGTTCCTGGCTCACCCCGAAGGATGCCTTGGCGGCCAAGGACTTCGCGCGCATCGAGACGCTCGCCAGGGCAGCCGCCGCGTTGTAGGCCCGCCGCGGTGATCAGCGGTGGCGTGCGAGCACCACGCGTCCGCCGCGACCGGGCATGAACGCGATGCCGTGCCGCCGGGCGGGTTCCCGGCGGCACGCGGCCGGGGACACGTCGTAGCGCCGCAACACCTCGGCGAGGAATGTCGTCGCCTCCAGCATCGAGTACTGCGCGCCGACGCAGCGCCGGGCGCCGCCGCCGAACGGGATCCAGCTGTTCACCGCCGGGCTTCCCCCGGCGAACCGCCCCGGCCGGAACCGTTCCGGATCGGGGTGGTGCACCGCGTTGTGCTGCACCGCCGCGATGCTGGGCGCGATCTCGGTCCCGGCCGCCAGCTCGTACCCGGCGATCTCCATCGGTTCGACCAGCCGCCGGGTGACGTGCGGGATGAGCGGGCGGACCCGCAGTGTTTCCTTCACGACCGCGTCCAGGTACTCGTCGTCGCGTTCGTCGGCGGCCCGCTGCGCCCTGCGCAGCACGGGCGGCCGCAGTGCCAGCTCGTACAGCGACCAGACCAGCGCCGCGCTGGTCGCCGAATACCCGGCCAGCACCAGGGTGGTCACGTGGTCGCGGACGGTTCGGTCGGACAGCCCGGCGCCCGCCTCCCGGTGCGACAACAGCCCGTCGAGGAGGTAGCGGCCGGTCGCGCCCGCCGCCCGCCTGGCGCCGATCTCGGTGCGCAGCAGGGCGTCGTAGCGGTCGCGGGTGTTCAGGTAGCGGCGCCACGGCCCAACGCGCTGCAGCGCCGGGAAGAACCAGCCCGCCAATACGGTGGGCGTGACCCGTGACAGTGCCTCGACGTGCGTTCGCAGCGGCGCTAACCGCGCGGTCTCGTGATCGCCGAAGACCACCCCGAGTATCACGTCGAGGCACAGCCGCTCGACCCGTTCGACCAGGCTGACCGGCTGCCCCACCGGCCAGCGGGCGACGTGGCCGGCGACCGTCTCGGTGATCGCGGCGCGGTGCGCGTCCAATGCCGCGCCGGTGAGCTGGCGCAGCAGCAGCTGACGGGTCCGCTGGTGCTCGCCGGCCTCCATGAGCATCAGGGACCCCTCGCCCATCAACGGCGCGAAGATCGCGTTGGCGTGACCGCCGTGCACCTTCGCCGGGTCCGCGGCGAAGACCTGCCTGATGTGCGCGGGATCGGCCAGCAGCACCAGGTCGCGGCCGCGCATCCCGGTCCGCACCTTCCAGACGTCGCCGTACCGGCGGTGCCACCGCAGCGTCGATCGGTCGGGATGGCGCATCAGCGCCAGCGATTGGAGTTGCGGTGGCAGCGCGGGCCCCGGCGGGGTCGCCCGCTCCGGGCAACCCGTGTTCACTCCACCAGCGCTCAGTGCCTGGGCCTTGTTCCACACTCGGGCGATTGTCTGTGCCGAGGAGCCGGCACGACCGGCTCGCGGGGAGAATCTGCCTCAGTGGTTTCGAATGGTGCCGCAACGGGCATGAATGCACCGCCGGGAGCCTCCGGAGGTGGCACGCCGACGCGCGAGCCTCGACGCGCGGGAGCGGCAGCGCGCCACCGTCCGGGCGACTCCGCGGTGCTATTCCTCGCCGGAGAACCGCTCCCAGGCCGATTGCCGCGCCATGCCGAGCGCCTGCCCGATCTGCGACCACGTCGCCCCCAGCGACCGCGCTTTCGCGACCCAGAGTGCGAGGTTGCGCTCAGCCTGTTCCCCTGCCGCCGCAACGGAACCGAGGGTCGCGAGCACCGCGTCGAGGGACATCTCGCGGTCCCACGGCGCCACCGGCGAGTCCCAAGCGGACTCGCCGGACTCAGCGGACTCGCCGGACTCAGCGGACGTGCTGGTCGCACCGGCGATGACCTGCGCGGCCAGCGCCACGCATCCGTCGCAGATGAACACTCCTGGCCCAGCGACCAGCTTTTCCACCTCGCTGTTCGGTTTCCGGCAGAACGAGCAGCTCGCGATCGTCGACCGCTCCTTGACTTCGGACATGGGTCCCTCCTCGTGTCAGGCGGAACCTTACATGTGTCAGGTGTTTCCTGACAAGCTTTGCTTTTCGCGCTCGGAACGACGTGGACCGAACCCTTGCTGGAGGATCCCCGTGTCGTCGTCCAAGACGACCGGGTGCCGCACCTGAAGTTCAAGGTGCGCCGCTGGCCGGATCCCGGCCGTTTCTTGCGTTTTCCGGTGCACCGCACCAGTTTCGAGGTCAGTCGCTGACGGCGTCGTCGAGGAGGGTCGACTCTGCGCCGACGTCGCGGAGCGTTTCGCGGATGACCTGGTACGCGAGCCCTTGCGGATATCCCTTGCGGGCGAGCATGCCGAGCAGCCGCCGGGTGACGGTCTGCTCGTCGAGGGTGGTCATGGTGCCGAGTTTCTTGCGCACGAGCTCGCGTGCGCGCTGTTCCTCGGCTTCGCGGTCGACCTCGCCCGCCGCTTCGACCGCGGTCTCACCGTCGACGCCCTTGCGCTTGAGCTCGGCGACGAGTGCGTTGCGGGCGAGCCCCTGATGGGTGTGGCGGGACTTCACCCACAACTCGGCGAACGCCGCGTCGTCGACAAGCCCGGCGTGATCGAGCTTGACGAGGAGCGTCTCGCGGGTTTCCTCGTCGAACCCCTTGCGGCGCAAGGCCTGCCGCAACTCGTCCTTGGTCCGCGGCCGAGCCGCCAACAGATCGAAACACACCGCCTTGGCCGCCGCCGCCCGCTCCCGAGGCGCCAACTCGGCCGGATCCACCTTCCACCGCCCCACCACGACGATCCCTCCGTTCATGCTCCGATCAAGTCACGCGCCCTAAAGTCGCCTAAGGCAGAAGAAAACCACGCTCGAATCAGCCCACTTCCCCGCAAGCACAGCCCGGCGCTGGTCACGAATCACCGTGTCCAGCGCCCGTCAGGGCAGGGAACTCGCACCGCGGGGGTCCGGGGACCGCCCCCGGGCAGTACCTGAATGGCGGGTCTTAGGTGAGCGTGTTCCGCGAACGTGGCTCACCCCGACCCCGGCATTCAGAAGTCGACCGGTGCCGGAACCGCGGCGAGCTTCTCATCGGTGTCGAGCTGGGGGCCGATACCGAGCTTCTCCTTGATGCGCTTCTCGATCTCGTTGGCGATGTCGGGGTTCTCGCGCAGGAACTTCCGCGCGTTCTCCTTGCCCTGCCCGAGCTGGTCGCCCTCGTAGGTGTACCAGGCACCGGACTTGCGGACGATGCCCTGGTCGACGCCCATGTCGATGAGCGAGCCCTCGCGGGAGACACCCTGGCCGTAGAGGATGTCGAACTCGGCCTGCTTGAACGGCGGCGCGACCTTGTTCTTGACGACCTTGACCCTGGTGCGGTTGCCGACGGGCTCGCCACCGTCCTTGAGGGTCTCGATGCGGCGCACGTCGAGCCGGACGGAGGCGTAGAACTTCAACGCCTTACCGCCGGTGGTGGTCTCCGGGGAGCCGAACATGACGCCGATCTTCTCGCGGAGCTGGTTGATGAAGATCGCGGTGGTGCCGGAGTTGCTCATCGCGCCGGTGATCTTCCGCAGCGCCTGGCTCATCAGCCTCGCCTGCAGGCCGACGTGGTTGTCACCCATCTCGCCCTCGATCTCGGCACGCGGCACGAGCGCGGCCACCGAGTCGATCACGAGGATGTCGAGCGCGCCCGAGCGGATCAGCATGTCCGCGATCTCGAGCGCCTGCTCACCGGTGTCCGGCTGGGACACCAGCAGCGCGTCGGTGTCGACACCGAGCGCCTTGGCGTATTCCGGGTCGAGCGCGTGCTCCGCGTCGATGAACGCGGCGATCCCGCCGCCACGCTGCGCGTTCGCCACCGCGTGCAACGCGACCGTGGTCTTACCGGAGGACTCCGGGCCGTAGACCTCGACCACCCGGCCGCGGGGGAAACCACCGATGCCGAGCGCGACGTCGAGCGCGATCGAGCCGGAGGGGATGACGGCGATGGGTGCGCGGCCCTCGTCACCGAGGCGCATCACCGAGCCTTTGCCGTACTGCTTGTCGATCTGGGCGAGGGCCAGCTCGAGCGCCTTGTCCTTGTCCGGTGCTGCTGGGGGCATTGGAGTCCACCTCGTTGGTCGTGGAGCCTGTGGGCTTGGTTCGGTTGTCTGCTTGCCGGTCCGACGCTACGGGCGGGGACCGACAATTCCGGGCCGGGTGTGGCGATCTGTGGATGGCTGACCCCGATGTGCACAACATCGTAGCCGAACACGTGTTCGAGGCTGGGAGTGACACGCCCATGCGGTAAGGTTCCGGGCCGCTACCGCCGCTCGGGGGGCACGTCGAACGTCGTGCAGACCTCCCGCCAGATCTCCTTGGCCGGCAAACCCGCCGTGAGCGCCTGCTCGACGGTACGGCCGCCGAGCCCGCTCATGACGTAGTCCCTGGACAGGGTCTCCGCCCTGCCCGGCCCGAACTCTTCCGCCATCAACCGCCGGAACACCGTGATTCGCATCGGCTCCAGGGTAGGCCGTGCCCGCCCGCACCCGGCACGAGCACCGCCACGGGTAGCATCGGGGCCATGTTCCTGGCGGAAGCGGCCATCCCGGCCTGGGGTTCGATCGGGCTCGGCGTGGCCTCCGCCGCGACGGCGGTGGCGGCGCTCGTGGTCGCGATCCGCGCGCTGCGGAACAACCGCCGCCGCTAGCTCGCGACGCCCGGCTGGATGTTCTTCTCGAAGTAGTCGGCGAGATCCGACGCGGTGCCCTGCTGGTCGGTGCCCTTGGTCTGGTAGAGCACCCCGATCAGCGGCCGGTCGCCGACCCGGAAGACCAGCACCGACGAGGTCGCGCCCGCCGAAGAGGAGTACGTCCCGTCGAGGCCGTTGCCCTTCCACTGCGCCTGCACCTGCTCCGCTTTGGTGGAGGCGAGCAGCCGGTCCGAGTACTCCTTGAGCGCGTCCTGCGAAGTGCCGTGGATGTAGGTGACCTGCGCGCCGGCCAGGGCGGGGGTCGAGCAGGTCACGCTGACGCCGAAGTTCTCGTTGGCGGGCGGCGCGATGGCCGCGTTGCCGGTGCCGGGATTGCACTGGCCGTTGTCCGGCACCTTCCCGGCGAGCTGCCGCAGGCACCTGGTGAAGCCCCTGTCCTCGGGCGCCCCCGGTTTCTGGCACTGGTCCGCGGTGTAGGTGGTGCCAGAGGACGAATCCGGCCAGAGGAAGAACGCGGCACCGGCGGCGAGCAGCACGATGACCGCGGCCACCGCGCCGATGATGACCTTCTTCCGCTTCGCGGCCGGCTTCTTCTCCTCTTCCTTCTTCACCGTGGGGAAGCCGGAGGGGAAGTTCGACGGCGCGGGCTGCTGCTGGCCGCCGAGCGCCTGCTGGGGGCCGCTCGGCGGGTAGGACTGCTGCGCGTGCGGCGGCGGGTACGGTCCGCTCGGCGTGCCGTAGGGCCCGGACTGGGTCCCCGGCAGCGACGCGACCGGCGGCGGGGCGTGCGGGCCGGTCTGCGCCGGTCCCTGTGCCGGTCCCTGCGCCGGTCCCACGGGATGCGCGCCGGTGCCGGTGGCCGCGATGTGCCCCTCGACGTTCTGGGTGCGCATGCTGATGCCGTCGGAGGCGACGTGGTGCGCGCCGAGCGCGACGGCGGTTTCCGGCTGGTCGAGGCTGCCGGGCACGACGCCGATCTTCTCCGCGATCATGGTGCCGACCAGCGGGAGCCTGCTCGACCCGCCGACGAGGTAGATCCCGGCGAGCCGCTCCGGCGCGAGCCCGGCCGACCGGACGGTCCTGGCCAGCAGCTCGACGCTGCGCAGCATCGCGGGGCGGACCAGCGCCTCCAGCTCCGCGCGCGTGACCAGCACGTCGGTGAACGGCTCCGGCATCGGCACCTCGGTCTGCGGGTGCCGGGACAGCGCCTCCTTCGCGGCCTTCACGTCCTCCTGCAGCGCGCGCCGGGTCCGCCGGTCCGGCGTCGACTCCGGGCGGAGGAGGCGCTGCCAGCGCTGCGGGTCCTTGTGCGAGACCTCGCGGCCGACGTGCACCAGCAGTGCCTGGTCGACGTCGAGGCCGCCGAGGTCGGGAAGGCCGTCCTCGGCGAGCACCGCGTACCCGTTCTGGGTGGCGCCGACGACCGCGACGTCGAACGTGCCCGCACCGAGGTCGTACACGGCGAGTGCCTGCCCGGGAGCGAGTGCCTTGCCGGGGAAGGAGGCGAAGTGGGCGGCCGCGGCGACCGGCTCCGGCACGAGCGAGACGGCGGTGCGCATACCCGCGAGCCTCGCCGCCGAAAGCAGCACGTTGCGGCGGACGGGGCCCCATTGCGCGGGGTGGGTCAGCCTGATCTCGTCGGGGTGGTCGCCGCCGAGCTGGCGCGAGGTCTCCTCCAGCACCCGGCGCAGCACCGCGGCGAGCGCCTCGTTGACCGGGACGACGTCGCTACCGAGCAGGAGCGTCTGCTCGTCGACCCTGCGCTTGGGGTTGGGCTCGAACCGGGTCGGGTCCAGCCGCGCGCGCCGCTCGGCGTCGCGGCCGACCATCAGCGTGCCGTCCTCGTCCGCGAAGACCGCGGAAGGCATGGTGGCGGAGCCGTCCACCTCGACCACCCTCGGCGGGCGTCCGTGCGCGGACAGCACCGCGACCGTGTTGGACGTTCCGAGATCCACCGACAGGATCCGCACAGCTCTCCCTCGTGAACACGACAGCCGCCCCAGTGGCGATCCGATTGCGACGGCGTGATGCTCCCACGTCCGCCGTCACGGCGCGTGCAGACCCGGCAAGTTGGCCCCGTCTTCTGGGTCACCGTGCACGGGCCGATCGGAAACTGTCGGTGCACGGGCGCAAGATGGATGACGTGGCAGAAGTACTCGACCTCTTCTCCCCCGCGACCAGGGACTGGTTCGCCGGGGCCTTCGCCGCGCCCACCGACGCGCAGTCCGGGGCGTGGCGCGCCGCGCATGCCGGTGAGCACGCGCTGGTCGTCGCGCCGACCGGGTCGGGGAAGACACTCGCCGCGTTCCTGTGGGCGCTCGACCGGCTCGCCGTCGAGCCGGTACCGGCCGCGCGCACCGAGCGGTGCCGCGTCCTGTACGTCTCGCCGCTGAAGGCGCTGGCGGTCGACGTGCAGCGCAACCTGCGCGCCCCGCTGGCCGGGATCTCGCAGGCTTCGCGGCGGCTCGGGCTCGCCGCGCCGGACATCACGGTCGGCATGCGCACCGGGGACACCACGCCCGCCGAGCGGCGCACGTTCCTGCGCACCCCGCCGGACGTGCTGGTCACCACGCCGGAGTCGCTGTTCCTCATCCTCACGTCCTCGGCGCGCGAGTCGCTGCGCGGCGTCGAGACCGTGATCCTGGACGAGGTGCACGCCGTCGCGGGCACCAAGCGCGGCGCGCACCTCGCGCTGTCGTTCGAACGGCTCGACGCCCTGCTGCCGCGGCCCGCCCAGCGCATCGGTCTTTCCGCGACGGTCCGCCCGGTCGACGAGGTGAGCGCGTTCCTCGGCGGCAGCAAGCCGGTCCGCGTGGTGCAGCCGAAGCTCGCGAAGACCATCGAGGTGCGGGTCGAGGTCCCGGTGGAGGACATGGGCAGTCTCGACGCGCCGTCCAAGTCACGGGATTCGCTCGAACTGCCGTCCGAAAACAGGATCGACGGGATCGGCACCCAGGAGGAGATCGGCGGCGCGGCGATCGACCGGCCGTCGATCTGGCCCGCGGTCGAAGGGCGCGTGCTCGAGCTGATCAAGGAGCACCGGTCCACGATCGTGTTCGCGAACTCGCGGCGGCTCACCGAGCGGCTCACCGCGAGGCTGAACGAACTCGCCGCCGACCAGCCCGCGGAACTCCAAGCGGGGCAACGGTTCCCCGCGGAGGCGATCGGCGAGTCCGGGCTCACCACGGGCGCGGCGGCGGCGATCGCCAAGGCGCACCACGGTTCGATGTCGCGCGAGCAGCGCACCCACGTCGAAGAGGAGCTGAAGTCGGGGCGGTTGCCGTGCGTGGTCGCGACCTCGTCGCTGGAGCTCGGCATCGACATGGGCGCGGTCGATCTCGTCGTGCAGATCGAGGCGCCGCCGACGGTGGCGTCCGGGCTGCAGCGGGTCGGGCGCGCCGGGCACCAGGTCGGCGCGGTGTCCTCCGGGGTGATGTTCCCGAAGTTCCGCGGTGACCTCGTCTCGTGCGCGGTGGTCGCCGAGCGGATGGCCGAGGGGGCGATCGAGGCGGTCCGGTACCCGCGCAACCCGCTCGACGTGCTCGCCCAGCACGTCGTGGCGATGACCGCGCTGGAACCGTGGACGGTCGAGGAACTGGCCTCGCTCACCCGGCGCGCGGCCCCGTTCGCCGGGCTGCCGGAGGACGCGCTGCACGCGGTGCTCGACATGCTGGCCGGGCGGTACCCGAGCGAGGAGTTCGGCGAGCTGCGGCCGCGGATCACCTGGGACAGGGTCACCGGCGAGCTGAAGGGCAGGCCGGGCGCGCAGCGGCTCGCGGTCACCTCCGGCGGCACGATCCCGGACCGCGGCCTGTTCACCGTGATGACACCCGGCTCCGAAGGCTCCCCCGGGAGCCGTGTCGGCGAACTCGACGAGGAGATGGTCTACGAGTCGCGCGTCGGGGACACGATCCTGCTCGGCACCTCGTCGTGGCGGGTCACCGACATCACGCACGACCGGGTCATCGTGGTGCCCGCGCCGGGCGAACCGGCCAGGATGCCGTTCTGGAAGGGCGACGCGCAGGGGCGTCCGCTGGAACTGGGCAGGGCGCTCGGCGCCTTCGTCCGCGAGCTGTCCACAATGGACTCCGAACGCGGTGCGGCGCGCGCGGCGGCGGCCGGGCTCGACGAGCGGGCTGGGCAGAACCTGCTGGCCTACCTCGACGAGCAGCGCACCGCGACCCGGCACGTGCCGAACGACCGCACGGTGCTGCTCGAACGGTTCCGCGACGAACTGGGCGACTGGCGGGTCATCGTGCACTCCCCGTTCGGCGCACAGGTCAACGCGCCGTGGGCGCTGGCGATCGCGGCGAAGCTGCGGGAGAACCGCGGTGTCGACGCCCAGGTCGCGCACTCCGACGACGGCATCGTGCTGCGCCTGCCGGAGGCACTCGACGCCGAGGGCGCCGAAGTGCTGGTGACGGCGGACGACATCCTGCTCGACCCGGAAGAGGTCGAGCAGCTGATCGTGGCCGAGGTGGGCGGCTCGGCGCTGTTCGCGGCCCGGTTCCGCGAATGCGCGGCCCGCGCGCTGCTACTCCCCCGCCGTGACCCTGGACGCCGGTCCCCGCTCTGGCAGCAGCGGCAGCGCGCGTCGCAACTGCTTTCGGTGGCCGCGAAGTACGAGCGGTTCCCGGTGATCCTGGAGGCCATGCGCGAGTGCCTGCAGGACGTCTACGACGTCGGCGGCCTGCGCGAGCTGATGACCGATGTGCGGTCCCGCCGCGTGCGCGTGGTCGAGGTGGAAACCCCGTCGCCGTCGCCGTTCGCGCGCAGCCTGCTGTTCGGGTACGTCGGGATGTTCCTGTACGAGACCGACGCACCGCTTGCCGAGCGGCGTGCGGCGGCGCTGTCCCTCGACTCCACGCTGCTCGCCGAACTGCTCGGCACCGAGGCGATCCGGGAGCTGCTCGACGCGGACGTGGTCGCCGAGGTGGAGCGTTCGCTGCAGCGGCTCGACGAGGACCGCCGCGCGCGGGGTGTCGAGGACACCGCGGACCTGCTCCGCCTGCTCGGCGACCTGACCGAGGCCGAGGCGGCCGAACGCGGGGTGGCCGCGGCATGGCTCACCGAGCTGGAATCCGCCCGGCGCGCGATCCGGGTGCGGATCGGCGGCGAAGAGCGGTTCATCGCCATCGAGGACGCGGGCCGCGTCCGTGACGCGCTGGGCGCCGCGCTCCCGGTCGGTGTGCCGGAGGCCTTCACCGAACCGGTCGCCGATCCACTCGGCGACCTGCTGGCGCGCTACGCGCGGACCAGGGGTCCGTTCCCGGCGTCGAGCGCGGCCACGCGGTTCGGGCTGGGCACGGCGGTGGTCACCGGCGTGCTCGACAGGCTGACCTCCTCGGGCAGGCTGATCAGGGGCGAGCTGAGCCCGGTCGGCCATCCGGATTCGCACGGCGCCGGGCTCGAATACTGCGAAGCGGGCGTGCTGCGGCGGCTTCGCCGTGCCTCGCTCGCCAAGCTCAGGGCCGAGGTCGAACCGGTCGAACCGGCCGCGCTGGGCCGGTTCCTGCCGTCGTGGCACGGCATCGGCGCCAGGATGCGCGCGGCACCCACCGCGGACGACGTGCTGTCCGTGGTGGAACAGCTCGCGGGCGCGCCGCTGCCGGCGAGCGCGGTCGAATCGCTGATCCTGCCGAACCGCCTGCCCGGGTACCACCCCGCGCTGCTCGACGAGCTGACCACCGCGGGAGAGGTGACGTGGTGCGGCTGCGGGGCGCTCTCCGGCGGGGACGGCTGGCTCGCGGTGGCCCCGTCCGACGTGGCCGATCTGCTCCTGCCGGAGATCAGCGAATCCGTGCCGGACACCCCGTTGCACAACGCCATCGGGTCCACTTTGGACCTGGGAGCGCTGTTCTTCCGCCAGCTCGTCGACCGGGTCTCCGCGCTCGTGGAAACGGCGCCGGACGACGGTGCCGTGGTCGCCGCGCTGTGGGACCTGGTGTGGGCCGGCGTGGTCACCGGCGACACGCTGGGGCCGGTGCGGGCGCAGGTTTCCGGCAAGGGTGCGACGCACAAGCCGCGGCGGAGCGCGCCGCGGGGCCGGTACGCCAGGATGCGCGCGGGGCGGACCGCCATGCCGTCGCGCACCGGGCCGCCGACGGTGGCCGGGCGGTGGGCGCTGACCCCGGCGAGGGAGGCCGATCCGACGCGCAGGACGCACGCCCGCACCGAGGCCTTTCTGGAGCGGCACGGCGTACTCACCAGGGGTGCGCTCGACACCGAACGCGTCACGGGCGGGTTTTCCGGGATCTACAAGGTGTTGCGCGGTATGGAGGACTCCGGCCAGGTCGTGCGCGGCTATGTCGTCGAGGGGCTGGGCGCCGCCCAGTTCGCGGCGAAGGGCGCTGTCGACAGGCTGCGCGCGGTCTCCGAGCCGAACGGCTCCCGCGCGCGCGGCCAGGACTCGGCGCGCGAAGCCGTGGTGCTCGCGGCGAGCGATCCGGCGCAGCCCTACGGCGCGGCACTGGACTGGCCCCCGGCGATCGGCGACACGAAGCACCGTCCCGCCCGCAAGGCGGGCGCGCTGGCAGTGCTCGTCGACGGGGTGCCGGGGCTCTACGTCGAACGCGGCGGCAAGTCACTGCTGTCCTTCAGCACCGATCCCGACGTGCTCCGCGCCGCCGCGCGCGCACTGTCCGGGGTGGTGCGCGAGGGCTGGCTGGGCCAGCTCGCCGTGCAGCGAGCCGACGGCGAGCACGCGCTGACCTCCGAACTCGCCGAAGTCCTGCGGGAGGCGGGTTTCCGCGCCACGCCCAAGGGTTTGCGCCTGCGCGCCTGAGGACTCGCGGCCGATTCACGGCACGCGGCGGACCCGCCATCGGCGCGCGCGTAAACTGCGCCACGATCGGCTGGTCGAGACCGTGATCGCAGTGGGCCGTGGAGGTCCGCGGTCGCGAACGCGCGCTGCGCGGAGAAGGGAAGAGTTTCCACATGGCGGTGCGCGAGCTGCGCTATTTCGGTGACCCGGTGCTGAAGACGGTGTGCGACCCGGTGACCAGGTTCGACAAGGGCCTCGAGTCGCTCGTGAACGACCTGCTGGACTCCGTCAAGCTGCCTGGACGGGCGGGGCTCGCGGCGCCGCAGATCGGGGTGGGCCTGCGTGCGTTCAGCTACAACGTGGGCGGGCTGATCGGATACGTCCTCAACCCGGAGATCGTCGAGCTCTCCGAGGAGACCCACGAGATCGACGAAGGCTGCCTTTCCGTTCCGGAGCTGTGGTTCCCGACCGTGCGGGCGAAACGAGCCGTCGTGCGCGGGGTGGACAAGCGCAACGAACCGATCGAGGTGGAAGGCGTCGACGTGCTGGCCCAGTGCCTGCAGCACGAGACCGACCACCTCGACGGCAAGCTCTACCTCGACCGGCTCACACAGGACCGCAAACGCGAAGCACTGCGCGAGGCGCGGGGCAAGGACTGGTTCTGGAAGCGGTGACCGGTGCCGGAAACCGCTGCCGGGCAAGGGCGGATTGACGACCGGACAAACTGGAACTACCTTAGGTACAGTTAACTCGGCGCAGCGGTGATCCCGGAGGGGGCGCGGTGGGACTCAGCAGCAGGAGCGCGGTCGCGATTCACGCGCTCACGATGCTGGCGCGCTGGGATCATTCGCTGACCTCCGCGGAAATCGCGGACAGCCTGGCCAGCAACCCGGTGCTCGTGCGCCGCATCCTCGGCAGCCTGCGGGACGCCGACCTGGTGTGGGCCACCGAAGGGCGTGGCGGCGGCTGGTCCCTCGCCCGCGCCCCTCACGAGATCACGCTTCACGACGCGTACACCGCCGTCGAAGAGGGGCCGATCCTGTCGCGGCACGCCCATCCGCCCAGCGACGCGTGCGAAGTCGGGCGGCACATGCAGAACCTGCTCGAGACGGAGTTCCGGGACGCGGAGCAGGCCATGGAGGAACGGCTCGGCCGGACGACCATCGCCCACCTGGTCCAGCAGGTGCTGGCCGCCGAGCGGGCGCACGCACTACCGAAGTAAACCGGCGGAGGGGTCACCCTCCGCCTTTCCCGCACCCTAACTGTAACCAAGATGGTGACAGTAATTTCTCTGGAGGATGCACCGAAAATGGCACCCGTACCCATCGCACCGGCGCGACCCGGCCGCGCGTCCGCCCTGCTGGCCGTGCTCATGCCCGCGGTCCTCGTCACGGTCATCGCCAGCGACATGGTCAACCTCATGCTCCCGACGGTCGGCGCGGAGTTCGGGGCATCCGAGGCGGAGCTCGCGTGGATCGTCACCGGTTTCCTGCTGGTGTTCTCGATCGGGATTCCCTTCTACGGCCGCGTTTCCGACCGGGTGAGCCTGCGGCGCCTGTTCGCCTTCGCCCTGCTGACCTTCGCGGCAGGGAGCCTGGTCTGCGCGCTCGCCCCGGATCTGCTCGTACTCGTGGCGGGGCGGATCGTGATGGGGGTCGGCGCGGCCGCGCTGCCCGTGCTGTCGATCATCGCCATCACCAGATTGCTGCCGGAGAGCAAACGGGCGACGGGGATCGGCGTCGTGTCCGCGGCCACCGGGATCGGTGCCGCCGCCGGGCCCGCCCTCGGCGGCGGGATCGGCCAGTTCCTCGGGTGGCGCGCGCTGTTCTGGCTGATGCTGGTGGTCGCGGTGGTGCTGCTTCCGGTGGCATGGCGCGTGCTGCCGGGTGAGTCCCCGGAAGGCGCGCACCGGTTCGACCTCCTCGGCGGCATCCTCCTCGGCCTCGGCGCCGGGCTGGTGCTGTTCGGCGTCACCCAGGCACAGGTCGCCGGTTTCGCCGCACCGTCGTCCTGGGGCAGCCTCGTGGTCGCGGTCGCGGCGATCGCGCTCTTCGGGTGGCGCACCGCGCGCGTCGCGCGGCCGTTCGTCCCGCCCGCGCTGTTCGCCAACCGGGTCTACCGTGCCGCGGTCGTCGTCGCGTTGCTGGCCATGATCGTCAACCTCGGCGGCCTGGTGCTCGTCCCGCTGCTGGTGGTCGACGTCAATGGCCTCGAACCGGGCGCGGGGGCACTGGTGATGATCCCGGCCGGGGTCGCCGTCGCCGCGCTGTCGCCGCTGATCGGCCGCATCACCGACCGCATCGGCACCCGGCCCCTGGTACTGGCGGGCCTCGCGGTCATGGGGCTGTTCGCCCTGTTCCTCTCAAGCTTCACCGGAAGCACCTCGGTGCTCCCCGCGGGGGCCGGGATGCTCGGGCTCAGCATCGGCTTCATCGTGGTGATCACCCCGATCATCAGCGCCGCGGCGAACGCGCTGCCACCGGACCAGGTCGGCGTCGGCCTCGGGATACTCCAGGGAGCCCAGTTCCTCGGCGCGGGAACCGGTCCGGCCCTGTTCGGTGTGCTGGTGACCGCGAGGCTGCACAGCGGCAGCGGCGCCATCAACCCCGTGCACACCGGCCACGAGGGCGCTGCCTACTCCGACGCCTTCCTCGCCATGGCGGTGCTCGTCGTCCCCACCGTGATCGTGGCGGTGCGGATGCGGCGAACCGCAGGCTGAGCGGCCGTCGCCGTCTCAAGCACCGGGGACCGGAAGCCTGGCCGGGAGCGCGATCTCGACCAGGTTCCGGTCGCCTTCCGCACGGGCCGCGGCAAGCCCCGCCCTGGCCGCCGTGCGCGGCACACCCTCCTCCCCCGGCAGGCACACGGCCTTCAGCTCGCCGTGGCCGCGCAGGACGGCGAGCTCCGCGAGCCGCGCCAGCAACGCGGTGCCGAGACCGTTGCGCTGCCAGGAGTCCTCGACGAGCAGGGACACCTCGGCGGACGGCCGGTTCGGCGGGCCGAGCAGTTGCCCGAGCGCGACGACCTCGCGCCCGCACACCGCGAGCACGCTCAGCCCCCGCGCGGGGGTGAGCAACCGGTGCAGCCAGCGGCGGGGCACCGTGGGCGTGCCGCTGTGGTAGCGCTGGAACAGCGTCGTCTTGGAGCACCTGGTGTGGAGTGCGACCACCGCGTCGGCATCGCCTGGCACGCCCTCCCGCAGCACGACGGCGGCGCCGTCGTCGCACACGACCGCCGCGGGCGCCCCGGGGTTGGCGCGCGCCGCGCCGATGAGCGCGATCAGCGCACTGGCGCGGGTGAGTTCGAGCTGCACGAACGGGGTCCACCGTCTTCGGGCGACGAGCGCGGTCGCCCCGTCGAGGTCGAACACCACGCGGTGCCCGCCCTCGGTCCGGCCGGGGTTCGCCTCGGCGGCCGGGACGGTGGTGACCAGATCGGCCGTCAGCACATCGCGGACGGCGTCGTGCACCCGGTCGCGCTCGGCGATCGCCGCGGTGGCCGCGCCGAGGGTCGCGGTCGCGGTGTCGACCAGCTCGCGCACCTCCGCGTCGGTGATGCCGCCGCACACGCACCCCTCGGCCTGGATCGCTTCGGCGAGGTCCTGCTTGGTCAGCCCCGGCTGGGGCCGGACCACGATCTCGTCGAGCACGCCGCCGGGGATCGGGAGGACCGAAACGCCCAGGATGTTGCAGCCGAGATCGGCGAGCCTGATCGCGATCCTGGCCAGGGTGCCGGTGCCGTCGTCCATGGAGACGCGCAGGCGCCACACCGCCGAATCCACTTCGGCCGGCTGCCATCCGCCGAGATCGGTCACGGCGGCCGTTCGAGCACGAGTGATGTCCATGCCACTCACGGTCCACGCCGGGTGTTGCCGAAGGAGGACACCGGTGTTTCGCGTTTGTCAGCACGCGCCCCCGCCGCGCAACGACGCGGAAACACCCGCGTGCCCTCGCCCTCCGCTCCGGCACTCGCCACCACGCGCGGATCGGCTTGTGGGCGCACTGTCTTGTGAGCGCACTGTCTTGTGGGCGCATTTGTGTCGGTGCCTCGTGGTTGGCTACGCCGACGACCGTCCGCCCAGCGCGAGGAGGCAGCTGCCCGATGACCGAAGCCGATGCGAACCAGGATCCGCGGCCGCACCTGAGTGCCGCGCTCGACCAGACCGAGCGCCAGCTCGACGCGATCGGGAACGCCGACCTCGGCCTGCCCACCCCGTGTGCCGAGTACGACCTGCGGACGCTGCTGGCCCACCTCGTCGGCGTCCTGCGCAAGCTCACCGCACTCGGCAACGGCGAAGGCACGAGCCAGGTGAAAGATCCGGCCGACGACCACACCGACGACTGGGGTGCCGCGTTTCGCAGCGCTCGCGCCGATCTCGAACGGGTCTGGGCGCCCGACTCGGCGCTCGGCAAGAGCTACACCCTGCCCTGGGCGACGATGACCGGGCATGAGCTGCTCGAGACCTACACGCACGAATTCACCGTCCACGCCTGGGATCTGTCCAGGGTCACCGACGGGGGCGACAACCTCGACCCGGTCCTGGCCGAAGCCGCCCTCGACTGGTTCACCCGCAACCTCACGGCGGAGGACCGCGGCGAGGGAGGACCGTTCGCACCGGCCGTGGCGGTCGCCGACGACGCCGAGGTGTATCTCCGGCTCGCCGCCTATGTCGGCAGGCCGGTGTAGCCGGGGACGAGCGGCCCCAGGAGCTGAAGCCTGTCCGCGAAAAAGCGGCGCAACCGAGTCCGGTCCCTGGATCTGGCACGACCTCCCGGCCCGCACCGGACCGCATCGATTCGTCCACAATGGACTACCGCTATCCGGCGGTGAGGTGGATCCGGTTCGGCGGGGATGTCCGCACGGGTAAGCCGCTTCGGGAGGTGCTTCCCCGCACTCCCGTCACCGCGTCGCGAGCCGGAGCAGCGCCCAGAACCGCGCGGTGGCCTCCGCGTCCCCGGCCGGGGTCACCTCGCCCAGCGAACGGCGCCCCCAGAGCCACAGGTACATCTGCACCGGTGGCGCCGACAGGACCGCGTCGGCGTTTTCCGCTTCCCGCGCCGAACACCGCCATGCCATGGTCTCCCCCGGCCCCGCCCTGGCGATCCAGGTGTGCCTGCCGCTGCGGACCGCGACGGAGGTGTCCCTGTCCGCGCTGAGGCCGAGCATCGGGAGCCGCTGACCGAACCAGAGGGTCAGCACCTCATCGATACCGTCGACCGCGATGTCCTCGGTGATACCGGGAAGCGAACGCCGCGGCGCGGTGGCCGCGGTCTGCACGTCGACGCGGTGCACGGTGGTTTCGTGTGCCATCCGGCGGCGCCAGAACCCGTAGGTGGGATCGGCGGGCCACCAGGTGGCGGTGCGCTCCTCCGGCTGGTGCGCGGCGAGTTCGGCGCGCAGTTCGGCGAGCGCCGACCGCATGAAGCCGACTTCGGTCTGGCCGGGCACCGGGTCGCGCTGCCAGGTGCGGGGACGGCCACGGCCGCGGAGCCACTCCAGCACCATCCGCGACACGCTGCCGACGTGCCGGACGGTGGTGCCGATGGTGAACCCGGGACAGCCCGGCACCGGCGCGTCCGGGGACGCCGAATGCGCCGCCTCCGCCAGCAGTTCGCCTTCGATCTCCAGTACCTGCAGGAATCTTCCGTAGCCCACCAGCGCGTGCCCGCGCATCACCCGCGCCGGTTCTTGGGCGCCCCCACCGGTGGTGCGGCGCACACCCCGCGCCGCTGCGCGGGGACGTCGGGCTCGGCGGCTGGCTCGTCCTGGTGGTGGACGGCGTGCTTCGCCAGTTCCAGGAAGCGCGCCACCTGTGCCAGCAGGTCGTCGGCGAGCTTCGCGGTGACCTTGCGGGAAATACCGGCCTGCGCGGCGGCCTGCGTTGCCGAGTGCGCGGCGAAGAAGCCCGCCCATTCCGCCAGCTCGGGCACCGTGGAATCGAGCAGCAGCCACACGCTGGCCGGCTTCGCCCTGCCGCGGTGCGGACGGCCGCGCGCGGCCAGCACGGCCGCGGCGGCGCGCAAGGCCGCGAGATAGGCGGCGATGAAGCGGGGAGCCGGCGCCACCTCGGTCTCCGCCTCGACCAGGCCGCGGCGCGCCTGTGCGAGCAGGGCGATCGCGGCGGGTGCGACCGGCGGCCCCACCGGCATCGGCAGTTCCGGTTGCGTGGCGACCCCGATCCGCATGTCCCCTCCTCCTGCCGGGCTCCCAGCCGCGTCCTCCACGGCCTCGCTTCCGGCGGGCGCGGCGGCGTCCTCCGCGGAGGACTCTTCCGCGGGCGAAGCCGCCGGGATCGGATTTCCGGCGCCCACGGCGAGGTTCTCCCCCGCCGCGTCTTCGGCGACGGGACCGGCCTGGGCCGGGGCCTGCCCGGTGGCCGTCTTGGTGCTTTCCAGCATCGGGCCCTGACCAGCCGCGGCTTCGTCGCCCGCCTTCGCGTCCATGGCCCCGATGCGCGACGCGGCGACGCCGTTCGTGAGCGGCGCCTGGCGGCTGTGGCGCGCGCCGTGCTCGGCGCGGGCGGGATGGCTCGGTTCCGGCGCGGTGCCCGCCCTCGGCACCTGCCGTGACGGGCGCGGGGCACCGGCGAACGGCGCCGCGGCGACCAGGCCGGTGACCGGCAGGACGCCCTGCCCGCCGGCGCGGGACCTGCGGGACTTGGTGATCCTGGTGCCGCGCCGGGTGATCGGGGCGGCGAAGGCGTCGAGCGGTATGGCGTGCGGGACGGGGCCGAGCGGGAGTGCGCACTGACGGCCATCGGCGGCCCGGGTGTTCGCTTCCGGCATGACCCTCTCCTTTCCACTCCTCGACCACGGCGCCCGGTGCCGACACGCTTCCCCCGTGCCGGCGCCGGGCGCCTCGACCGGCGAACGCCTTCGCCTCGTGGCGTCGAACGTTTGTTCGAACAAGTTCAGGTTAACCACAGCCGGCCGCCGAGTTCAACCCCGCACCCGGGTGAGCCGCGATACGGCTTTCGCGGGCACATCGGGTTCGTGATCTCATAAACCCATGAGCAGCCTCGAACACCCGGCGGTGGCCAAGGTCGCCGCCGCACTCGCCGAAGCAGGCCAGCACGACGCGGCAACCGGGATCCGCATCCTGCCCGCGGAAGCCCGCACCGCGGCGCTCGCGGCGGCCGCCCTCGGCGTCGAGGTCGGCGCCATTGCCAACAGTCTGCTCTTCCGCACCGACAATTCCGTGCCGCTGCTGGTGCTGACCTCGGGCGCGCACCGCGCCGACACCGGGCTGCTCGCCAGGCTCATCGGTACCGAGCGGGTCGAGATGGCCGACCCGGAGTTCGTCAAGCAGCACACCGGGCAGGTGATCGGCGGGGTGGCCCCGATCGGGCACCCCGCACCGCTGCGCACGCTGGTGGACACCGCGCTGCGCGGGCATCCCGTGGTGTGGGCCGCGGCGGGGCACGCGAAATCGGTGTACCCCACCACCGCCGACGACCTGCTCGCGCTCACCGGCGGCACCCCGGTGGAAGTGGTGGAGACCCCGTGACCGCGGCGAAGCACCGGCAGGAACCCCAGTTCGTCTCGCTGTCGGCCGACGAGTTCCGGGGCAGGCTCCGCGAGGCGCTCGAGATCTACGTCGACGCGATGCGCTACCCGCCGGGCACGGCCGAGCAGCGGGCGCCGATGTGGCTCACGCACGTCCTCCGGGAAGGGTGGCGCTGCGTCGCCGCGCTGGACCCGCACGGCGCGCTGCTGGGCATCGCGTACGGCTACCGCGGCAGGTCCGGCCAGTGGTGGCACGAACAGGTGCGCCGCGGGTTGCTCAAGGCTCGCGACGAGGAGACCGCGCGGCGCTGGCTCGCCGACTACTTCGAGCTGACCGAGATCCACGTCCGGCCGGGCAGCCAGGGCGCCGGCATCGGCCAGGAGCTGCTGCGCAGGCTGCTGGACGGGGTCGCCCACGAGCACGTGCTGCTGTCCACCCCGGAGGGGCCGAGCAGGGCGTGGCAGCTCTACCGGCGGGTCGGGTTCTCCGACGTGCTGCGGGACTACCACTTCGCGGGCGACCCGCGTGCCTTCGCGGTGCTCGGCAGGGCACTGCCGCTGGACGAGCCCTGCCCGTGAACGGCGAGCGCCGCCCACGGGCAGGCGCTCACTTCCGGTAGCTCACCGCCAGCGCGCCGACCAGCAGCGCCGCACCGCACCAGCCCGCGACGCCGAGCCGGTCACCGAGCGCAACCGCCGCCAGCAACGCCGAGGTCAGCGGTTCGAGCAGGGCCGCGAGCGCCGCGAACACGGGCGCCGCGCCGCGCAGGCCGCGGAAGTACGCCGTGTAGGCCAGCGCCGTCGGGACCGCGCCGAAGTACAGCGCGATCGCCAGCGCACCGGGCTCGGCCGGCAACGCCATGCCCAGCGCCAGCGCGGCCGGGCTGAGCAGCACACCGCCGGTCAGCATGCCGAACGCCGTGGTGCGCAACGGGTCCAGCCCTTCGACCGGTTTCGCGGTGACCAGGGTGAGCGCGGCGAAGCCGACACCGGCGAGCAGCGCGAAACCCACGCCCGCGACCAGTCCCCAGCCGCCCGCGGTACCGCCGGGCGACCAGGTGAGCAGCACGACGCCCGCCACCGCGGCGACGATCGCGATCGTGGTCGCCGCACCGGGCAGGCGACGGGTGCGGACGGCGGTCCCGATGGCCACGGCGACCGGGACCACGCCGATCGTGACCATGGTCGCGACGCTCACGGAGGTGTAGCGCACGGCGGCGAAGTAGCTGGCCTGGTAGGCCCCGAGTAGCGCGCCCGCGACGAGCACGCGTCGCACGGCCGCCCCGGTGCGCGGCAGGGCGCGGAGCCCGCCGGAGACGGCGAGGAACACCACCGAGAGCCCGCCGCCGAGCAGCAGCCGGTAGGCGGCGACGGACAGCGGGTGGAGGTGCGCCGCGTCGGCGAGCATCGCCCCGGCAAGGCCGCCGGTGCCCCAGAGGACCCCGGCGGCGATCAGTGCCGGCGCGGATCGGTCGCGCGCGGGCGCGACAACGGTGAGAGACAAGGGTTTTCTCCTGCGTCTGCGTCTGTGTTGAAAGGAGGGGGACGACGACGCGGGGCAGCACTCAGGCCGGGAAAGGGCACTGAGGATCAGCCGTGCGACCGGTGCCGCACGGCTCGGGAACCACCCCGCTCAGGAGGCGGGGGGCGGGGTGACGAGGAAGACCCGATGCACGAGGTCACTGTAGCGGCCCGGCCGCCGCGGGGACGGAATTCGCGGCACCGGAGTCCCTGAGGGATGCTCCGGTGGAGGTCGAGGTGAGGTCCGCCGCGCATTCCCCGAGGAGCCTTCGGAGAAGCTGACGCCGCGAAGGGCGCCTTCAGTCGTCTGTGTCCCCTGGCGGGGACGTCCTGCCGGGGGTGAAAATAGGGGCCGCGCCTCCGCTGGAGGGGCTATCTCGCTGTGCCCGGCGAATCTGCTTATTTACGAGACAGGGCATGGGCGTCGCCATGTCGCGCGCCGCGAAGGGCGAGATCGCGGCGTCAGATTCCCCGAAAACCACCTTCGAGGAATGCGCTGGGATTTCGCCGCTCGCGACTCCTTCTCGTGTCCACGCTCATACCCCGCAGGGGCTTTCAGGGACGTGCATGCCGCGGCTGCGGCCTTCGCGGGCCTGCTCGGCTCCGGGATGCATGCCCTGAAGGTGCCCTTCGCGGCATCACATTCCCTCAAGGGCCCCTTCGGGGCATGCGCCCGGAGCAGAGTGGGTCCGTGAAGGCCGCATCCGTGGCATTCACGCCTATGAAGGCCCTTTTTGGGGCGCCAGCGCGGAGATGAGAATGAGACGTGAACGGCGAAGTCCCAGTGCATGCCGTGAAGGGCGCCTTGAGGGAATCTGACGCCGCGATCTCACCCCTCACGACGTGCGGCATGGTGCTGCTGATGCCCTGAAGGTGCCCTTCACGGCATCACATTCCCTCAAGGGCGCCTTCAGGGCACCTCGCTTTTGACCTCTATAGGAGCATCCTTCGGGGCATGCGAACCCGGGGCCGCGACACCGCGCCCGCGAACGAGTGTCCACAAGGGACAGTGCGGGTCAGTCGATTTCGGCGAGTTGCGCGCGCAGGGTGTCCAGCCCCATCCCGCCCAGCCGCAGTGCGCGCGTGTGGAACTCCTTGATGTCGAACGCCGCGCCCTGCCGCCGTTCCGCGTCCGCCCGCGCGGCCAGCCACAGCCGCTCCCCCAGTTTGTAGGCCGGCGCCTGCCCCGGCCAGCCGAGGTACCGGTCGACCTCGTCCGGCAGCAGGCCGGGGTCGGTGATGGTGCGGGTGCGCAGGAACTCGAGGCCGAACTCGGGGGTCCAGCGCTCGCCTTCGTGGAAACCGGTGCCGCGCGGGATTTCCAGTTCGAGGTGCATCCCGAGGTCGACGACCACGCGCGCGGCGCGGAACAGCTGTTCGGAGAGCATGCCGAGCAGGTCACCGTCGTCGGCGAGGAAGCCGAGGTCGCGCATGAGCCGTTCCGCGTACAGCGCCCAGCCTTCCCCGTGCCCGGAGACGAAGGAGAACAGCCGCTGGAACTTGTTGAGCGTGCCCGACTGGTGCACCGCGGTCGCGATCTGGAGGTGGTGCCCCGGGACGCCCTCGTGGTAGACGGTGCTGACCTCGCGCCAGGTGGCGAAGTCCTGCCTGCCCGCGGGCAGCGCCCACCACATGCGGCCGGGCCGGGAGAAGTCCTCGCTCGGGCCGGTGTAGTAGGCACCGGCGCTCCCGCCAGGCGGCGCGATCCGGCACTCGAGCGCCATCAGCGCGTCGGGGATGTCGAAGTGCTTGCCGCGCAACGCTTCCAGCGCGCGGTCGGACAGGTCCTGCATCCACGCCTCGAGCCGGTCCGCCCCGTGGAGCCGGTAGCGCTCGTCGGCGTCGAGCACGTCGGCGGTTTCGGCGAGCGTGGCACCGGGGGCGATCCGGCCCGCGATCTCCCGCATCTCCGCCTCGATCCGGGAAAACTCCGCCCAGCCCCATTCGTAGGATTCGCGGAGGTCGAGTTCGGCACCGGTGAAGTAGCGGGACCACAGCCGGTAGACGTCCTCGCCGACGGCGTCCTTCTCCCGCGCCAGGGGCGCCAGCTCGGCGCGCAGGAAGCCCGCCAGTTCCGCGTAGGCTTCTTCGGCCGCCTTCGCGCCGTTGTCCAGGTCCGCGCGCAACGATTCCGGGACCTCACCCGCGCCGCTCACGAGGCCGCGGAAGTACCCGGTGGCGGTACCGAGCCCGGCCCAGGTTTCGGCCTGGGTGGCCACCTTCGCGACCTGGCGCAGCGCCGCGACCTGTCCGGCGTCGGCGGCGGCGAGCAGCGAGGCGCGCACCCCGTCGAGCGCGGCGGGCACCTTGGCCAGCCTGCTCGCGATGACGGCCCAGTCGTCCGCGGTCGCGGTCGACATCAGGTCGAACACGCTCCGCACGTTCTGCACCGGGCTCGAAATCACGTTGAGCGCACCCAGGTCGAGCCCGGCGTCGTGGATCTCCAGTTCGAGGCCGATGCGTTCGGAGAACACGGCTTTCGCCGCGCGCTCGGCCGCGTCGGCGGGCTCGGCGGCGGCGACCGCTTCGAGCGCCCTCCTGGAGAGGGTGGCCCTGGCGGCGTGCCCTTCCGGCGAGTAGTCGGTCAGCTGGTCCTCGTACCCGGTGATGCCCAGATCGGTGGCCAGCACGGGGTTCGCCGCGGCGTAGTCGTCGACGAAGGAGTCACAGATCCGGTGCACGCTGGAAGCCATACACCGCACGCTACCGGGAGATCACGCGCGCGCCGGGACCAGTCCGAGCCGCCGGATCACCTCGCGCGTCGCCTTGGACCGGTTGAACGTGTAGAAGTGCAGGTCCGGCACGCCCTCCGCGAGCAGGCGCTCGCACAGTTCGGTGACCACGTCGATGCCTTCCGCGCGGAAGGCGGCGGGGTCGTCTTCGAGCGGTTCCAGCCGTTCGAGGAGCTTCTTCGGCGCCGGGGCACCGGAAAGCTTGACGGTGGTGCGCAACGTGCGCGGGGTGGTCAGCGGCATCACGCCGGGGATGAGCAGCTTGTCGCAGCCGGCCGCGGCCACCCGGTCGCGCAGCCGGAGGAAGTCCTCCGGCGCGAAGAACAGCTGCGCGATACCGAAGTCCGCGCCCGCCTTGAACTTGCGCACCAGGTACTTGGTGTCCTCGTCGAGGTCGGCGGAGCGCGGGTGGCCGTAGGGGAACGCGGAAACGCCGACGCAGAAGTCGCCGAGCGAGCGGACCAGCTCGACGAGTTCCTCGGCGTAGGTGAGCCCTTCGGGGTGGGCGACCCACTCGCCGTACGGGTCGCCGGGCGGGTCGCCGCGCAGCGCCAGGATGTTCCGGACGCCTACGGCCGCGTACCAGCCGATCACGTTGCGCAGCTCCGCCACGGAGTGGTTCACCGCGGTCAGGTGCGCCATCGGCACCAGCGTCGTTTCGGTGGCCGCCCTGGCGATGTTGCGGATGGTGCCGTCCCTGCTGGAGCCGCCCGCACCGTAGGTGATCGACATGTAGGCCGGGTCGAACGGCTCCAGCTCGCGGATGGCGCGCCAGAGCACCGCTTCGTCGGCCTGGTCGCGGGGCGGGAAGAACTCCACTGAGAACACGGGCGCGTCTCCGCGTAACCGCTCCACTACCGAGGTCATGACACCAATGTTATCGAGTCGGACCCACGGATCGGGAGCGACTTCTCGCACACTGGACTAGTCACTCTGGGTGTCAGCCATTGCGATCAACGCTAGGCCATTCTGACAAGTCAAGCCACGTTCTCGTACCCAAAGTAGACACTTTGCGGTAACGAACCCGGACCCTGGCAACGCTTTCACCCTTTTGGGCGACATGTGAGCGTCATCCATAAGGGGGATAGATGTTCAAGCGAAGACTTGTTCGAAGAAGAGCGCGCACCATTGCCGCCTCCACTGCCGGTGCCGCGCTGGTCCTCACCACCGCGCTCGTCGCGACGACCGGCACGGCGGCAGCCGCCCCGCCGTCGCTGCCGAAGGGGTTCGTGCTCCTCGACTCGCCGAGCGGGCAGTCGGCAGGCGACCTCACCGACTTCTCGTACCTGCCCGACGGCACCGTGCTCAGCATCGGCAAGCAGGGCAAGGTTGCCTGGGTCGCCGCCGACGGGCACGTCAACCAGCTCAGCAAGCTCGCCGTGGTCACCACGCAGGACCTCGGCCTGGTCGGGCTCGCCGTCGCACCGGACTACGCGACGTCGAAGAAGATCTACCTCGCCCGTTCGGTGCCGAACACGAGCGGCTACAGCCTCCGGCTGTCGAGCTGGACGGTCACCGGCGCGCCGGAGCCGGCCGGGCTGGCGAACGAGCAGGTCCTGCTCGACTACCCCGGCAAGAGCGACACGCACGCGCTGACCGGGATCGTCGCCGCTCCCGACGGCACGGTGTGGGCCTCCAGCGGCGACAACGCGGACTTCCGCATCAACGGCGACCCCGCCGCGCTGCGGACGCAGAGCATCGACCAGCCGCAGGGCAAGGTCCTGCACATGACCGCCGACGGCAAGGGCGTGCCGAGCAACCCCTACTACGACGCGGCCAACCCCGGTTCGGTGCGCGGCAAGGTGTTCGCGAGCGGTTTCCGCAGCCCGTTCCGGTTCTCCCTCGACCCGGGCACCGGGCTGCCGGTCGTCGGCGACGTCGGAAACCAGACCTGGGAGGAGATCGACCTCGTCCAGCCTGGCGGCAATTACAAGTGGCCGTGCTGGGAGGGGAACGACGTGGTGCCCGCCTACGCGGGTGCCGCCGAGTGCCGGAACCTGGCGAACACGCCGCCGCTGTGGAACTACCACCACGGCGACCCGAACGACCTCCGGCCGGACCAGGGCAACAGCGTCTCCGGCGGGATCGTCTACACCGGTGAGAGCTACCCCGAGCAGTACCGGGGCGCGTACTTCTTCGGCGACTACGTCGGGACGAAGATCTGGTCGCTGAAGTTCGACGCGCAGGGCAAGCTGACCACGCCGCCGCAGAACCCGCCGTTCGCGACGGGCATCGGCGGGCCGGTGAAGTTCGCCCCCGCCACGAACGGCGACCTCGTCTACGCCGACATCTACACCGGCAAGCTGCGCAGGCTGGTCTACAGCGACAAGAACGCGCTCCCGGTCGCCAAGGTCACCAGCACCACCGACCCCGCGGCGCGGACCGTCAGCTTCGACGGCGGCGAGTCGTTCGACTACGACGGCGACACGAAGCTCACCTACAGCTGGGACTTCGGCGACGGGTCCGCCGCGGTGACGGGCGCGAAGGTGGCGCACACCTACGCGGCGGGCACGGACAGGTTCACCGCGACGCTGACCGTCACGGACTCGCTCGGCGGGACCGGCACGGCGACCACGGCGGTGGCGCCGGGCAACCACACCCCGGTCATCGAGCTGACGACGCCGGGCGCGGCGACGTTCGCGGTCGGGCAACCGGTCGCGGTGTCCGCGAAGGCGACCGACACCGAGGACGGCGACCTCGCCGTCGAGTGGACGAGCCTGGTGAAGCACTGCCCCGGCGCGGCGAGCTGCCACTCCCACTTCGGGCCGCCCGGGACCGGCGCCGCGTTCGCGCAGCCGTTCACCGATCACCCCGACTCCAGGATGGAGTTCACCGCCGCGGTGACCGACAGCGCGGGCGTGACCACCTCGGCGACCTACCTTGCGCAGCCGCGCGAGCACCGGGTGACCTTGAAGAGCACCGTGCCCGCCACGCTGTCCATCCCGACCGAGGGCGACGGCACGAGCACGCAACTGGTCACCGAGGGGACCAAGCTCGGCCTGGTGGCGGCCGACGTCGCGGCCGACGGCGCCGCGGTGTTCACCGGCTGGGACGACGGCGTCGCGGCGGCGCAGCGGGAGATCCTGGTCGGTGCCACCGATGTCACGCTGACCGCGAACTACGCGAGCCCGATCGAGGCGAGGTACCGCGCCGAACCCGCGCTCCAGCAGACGCTCGGCGCGCCGACCGGGCCGGAGATCGGCGAGGCGAACCTGCGCTACCGCGCCTACCAGCGCGGCAGGCTGTACTGGACGAAGCAGTACGGCGTGCACGAGATCCACGAAGCCAACAACGCGAAGTTCCTCGCGCTCGGCGGGCACGCGAAGTTCGGCGCGCCGATCACCGACGAGCTGCGGACGCCCGACGGCGCCGGCCGCTACAACGACCTCGCGGGCACGCCCGCGAGGGTGAAGGCGTCGATCTACTGGACGGCCGCCAACGGGTCGTTCGGGATCTGGGGCTCGATCAGGGAGAAATGGGAAGCGCAGGACGGGGCCGCCGGGCCGCTCGGCTACCCGGTGACCGACGAACTGACACCGCCGGACGGATTCGGCCCGCTTCAACCACTTCACCGGCACGCCGGGGACGAAGGCCGCGTCGATCTACTGGACGCCCGCGAACGGGGCCCATTCGATCTGGGGCTCGATCCGCGAGCGCTGGTCGCAGATCGGCTGGGAGACGGGCCCGCTCGGCTACCCGTCGACCGACGAACTGACACCGCCGGACGGATACGGCCGCTTCAACCACTTCGACAAGGCGGGCTCGATCTACTGGACACCGTCCACGCCCGCCTCCGACGTGTACGGCTCGATCAGGGTCCGCTGGGCGGCACTGGGCTGGGAAAAGTCGTACCTCGGGTACCCGCGCAGCGGTGAGTTCGGGAACTCGCTTGGCCGCCGGAACGACTTCCAGCGCGGCTACGTCCAGTGGTACTCGGGCAACAACACCGTGACGGACCGCCCCTACTGACTGCACGAACCGCCCCGGAACGTCCACAAAGGACGTTCCGGGGCGGTTTTCGCGAGCGTGAGCACTGGTACGAAGCGGTGATCGCGGTCACGCGCGGCATTTCCGGCGTGCCGCGCGTGGTAAAAGTTGCTTGCCGCAATTGACTTTCCTGGGGGCGTGCACCGTGGCCGAAGGCCGTCGACGAGCGAGTCCTGGCGCGATCGTCGCCGTGCTCTCCTCCTGCGGCATCGTCGCCGCCCTGATGCAGACGCTGGTGATGCCGCTGCTCCCGGCGCTGCCGAAGCTCTTGCACACCACCGCGACCAGCGCGTCGTGGGTGCTCACCGCCACGCTGCTCGCGGGCGCGGTCTGCACGCCGATCAGCGGGCGGCTCGGCGACATGTACGGCAAGCGGCGCGTGATGCTGTGTTCGCTGCTGCTGCTCGTCATCGGCGCCGTGCTGTCCGCGCTGACCGACTCGCTCGGCGCGATGGTCGCCGGGCGCGCGCTGCAGGGCTGCGCGATGGGCGCGATCCCGCTCGGCATCAGCATCATGCGCGACACGCTGCCCGCGCACCGGCTCGGTTCGGCGATGGCGTTCATGAGCGCGACGCTCGGGGTCGGCGGCGCGATCGGGCTGCCGCTGTCCGCGGTGCTCGCGCAGAACGCCGACTGGCACCTGCTGTTCTGGATCGCGGGCGCGCTGGGCGTGCTGAGCATGGCCGCGATCCGCTTCGCGGTACCCGAATCGCCGGTGCGGGCCGGTGGCAAGTTCGACTTCGCGGGCACCGCGGGACTGGTGCTGGGGCTGTGCTGCCTGCTGCTCGCGGTGTCCAAGGGCGGGGACTGGGGCTGGACGAGCGGGCTCACCACCGGGCTGCTCGCCGGTGCGCTGCTGGTGCTCGGCGGCTGGGTGGCACTCGAATACCGGGTGCGCGGGCCGTTGGTGGACCTGCGCGTCTCCACCAGGAAGCCGGTGCTGCTGACGAACCTGACCACGATCATGGTCGGGTTCGCGATGTACGCGCAGGCGCTGATCCTGCCGCAGCTCCTGCAGGCGCCGCTGGCGACCGGGTACGGGCTCGGCCAGTCGCTCGTGCTCGCCGGGCTGTGGATGGCGCCGAGCGGGCTGGTGATGATCGTGCTGTCCCCGGTGTCCGCGCGGATCTCCGCCGCGCACGGCCCGAAGACCTCGCTGATGCTGGGCATCGCGGTGATCGCGGCCGGCTACGGCGGCGCGGTGTTCCTGATGGACGAGGTGTGGGAGATCGTGCTCGTCTCGGTGGTGGTCAACTCCGGGGTCGCGCTGGCCTACGCCGCCATGCCCGCGCTGATCATGCGGGCCGTGCCGGTCACCGAGACCGGCGCCGCGAACGGGCTCAACGCGCTCATGCGCTCGCTGGGGACCGCGTTTTCGAGTGCGGTGATCAGCGCCGTGCTGGCCACGCTCGCGATCACCTTCGGCGGCGTGGCGCTCCCGTCGCGGGACGGCTTCACCATCGCGTTCCTGATCGCGGCCGGGATCGCGCTCGCCGGGCTCGCCGTCGCTTCGGCGATCCCCTCGGCCACTCCCGGTGATCCCGCGCGGGCGGAACCGGGTGCGCGGCGTCGGGTTCGCCACATCGCGGCACCCCGGGAGCACGCCGAACCCGCCGAACAACGACGATAGGGCCATGGACTACGACGCGGACCTGCCGGCACACGTGGAGCGGGTGCTCGCGGAGTTCCTGCGCACCGCGGGCGGGCCGATCCGCGAGATCGAGCCGACCTTCGGCGCCGGGCTCGACGCGCTGTCCGGGTTCGTGCTCGGCGGCGGCAAGCGCTTGCGCCCCAGTTTCGCCTGGTGGGGCTGGCGCGGCGCGGGCGGCGACCCGAGTGACCGCGAGCTGGCCGAAGGCGTGCTGCACGCCGTGGCCAGCCTCGAACTGATCCAGGCCTGCGCGCTGATCCACGACGACCTGATCGACTCGTCCGATTCGCGGCGTGGATCGCCGACCGTGCACGTGGCGTTCGCGAAGGAGCACGCCGACCACGGGTGGCTCGGGCTGCCCTCGACGTTCGGGCAGGCCGCGGCGGTGCTCATCGGCGATCTCGCGCTGGCGTGGGCCGACGACATGTTCGCCGACGCCCCGCTCCCGCCCGCCACCCTCGCCGCGGCACGCCCGGCGTGGCGCGCGATCCGCACCGAGGTGCTCGCCGGGCAGTACCTCGACGTGCACACCCAGGTGACCGGCGACTCCTCGGTGGACGCGGCGCTGCGCATCGACCGGCTCAAGACGGCCGCCTACACCGTCCAGCGCCCGCTGCACCTCGGCGCCGCGCTGGCCGGGGCGAGCGACGAGCTGGTCGGCGCCCTGCTGGAGTTCGGCGGCGACCTCGGCGTCGCGTTCCAGCTCCGCGACGACCTGCTCGGCGTCTTCGGCGACCCGTCGGTGACCGGGAAGCCCGCGGGCGACGACCTGCGCGAGGGCAAGCGCACCCTGCTCGTCGCGCTGGGCCTCGGGTACGCGGCGAAGCGGGGGAACACCGCCGCGGCAGGGCTGATCGAAGCCGCCATCGGCGCGCCGAGCCTGACCGAGTCCGAAGTGGACGATGTGCGGGCGGCGCTGGCGGAGGTCGGCGCCGTGGACGCGGTCGAGCAGCGCATCGAGGAGCTGACCTCGGCCTCGCTGGCCGCGCTGGAGCGCGCGCACCTGGCCGAGCCCGCGACGGCCGAGCTGACCGCGCTCGCCGCCAAGGCGACGAAGCGGACCTACTGACCGTGCGCACCGTGATCGGCCCCGCCGACCACGTCGTGGTGGTCGGCGCCGGGCTCGCCGGGCTGTCCGCGACGCTGCACCTGCTCGGCGCCGGCCGCCGCGTCACCCTGCTGGAACAGGACGACACCCCCGGCGGGCGCGCGGGGCGCCGTGAACGCGACGGCTGCACGGTCGACACCGGGGCGAGCGTGCTGACCATGCCGGAACTGCTGGACGAGGCGTTCGCCGCGGTCGGCGGCTCGCTCGCGGCACACCTGCGGCTGACGAAGCTGGATCCGGCCTACCACGCCCGGTTCGCCGACGGCTCCGCGATCGCGGTGCGCACCGACGGTGCCGCGATGGAGGCGGAGATCAGGGACTTCGCCGGCGCGCGCGAGGCCGAGGGCTACCGCCGCCTCCGCCGCTGGCAGACCGCGCTGTACGCGGCGCAGAAGGACCACTTCATCGGCGCCAACTTCGACTCGCCGTTCGACCTCGTCCGCCCCGAGCTGGTGAAGCTCGCCGCGCTGGGCGGGTTCGGCAGGCTCGGCCCGAAGATCGGCCGCTTCCTGCGCGACGACCGCGTCCGCAGGCTCTTCTCGTTCCAATCGCTCTACGCCGGGCTCGACCCGATGCGCGCGATCGGCGCGTACGGCGTCATCTCGTACATGGACACCGTCGGCGGGGTCTACTTCCCCGAAGGCGGGGTCGGCGAGGTCGGGGTCGCGATGGCACGGGCGGCGGAGGCCGCGGGGGCGCGGGTGCGGTGCAAGACCGAGGTCGCCTGGCTGGAACGGGTCTCCTCGCGGGTGCGCGCCGTCCGCACCAGGGCCGGTGAGCGGATCCCGTGCGACGCGGTCGTGCTGGCCACCGAACTCGCCGGCGCCTACCGCCTGCTCGGCGCGAGCCCCCGCAGGCCGGTGCCGCTGCGGTACTCGCCGTCCGCGGTGGTCCTGCACGGACACGCCGCGCGGAGCTGGCCGGAACTGGGCCACCACACGATCTTCTTCGGCGACGCGTGGGAGCGGACGTTCCGGGAGATCATCCGCGACGGCACGCTGATGAGCGATCCGTCGCTGCTCGTCACCCGGCCGACCGCGACGGATCCGCGGCTCGCACCGGACGGCGGGCAGGTCGTCTCGGTGCTCGCGCCCGCGCCGAACCTGCGCACCGGGCGCATCGACTGGGACCGCGTCGGCCCCGCCTACGCCGACGACCTGCGCGCGACGCTGGCCGCGCGCGGGCTGACCGGGTTCGGCACCGAGTTCACCGTTGACGAGGTCGTGACGCCGCGGGACTGGCACGCGCGCGGCATGGCGGCGGGCACGCCGTTCTCGCTCGCGCACACCTTCGGCCAGACCGGCCCGTTCCGGCCGGCGAACCTGGTGCGGGGCATGGACAACGTGGTGCTCGCGGGCTGCGGCACCACCCCGGGCGTCGGCATCCCGCCGGTGCTCATCTCGGGACGGCTCGCGGCCGCGCGGATCACCGGCCGGTGAAGGTCCGGTGAACGTAACTGAGCTCGACGCCGCGGGCATCACCGAGCCCGTGCTGCGGCGCGCCTACACCGCCTGCCGCCGCGTCAACGCCGTGCACGGCAGGACGTTCTTCCTCGCCACCCGCCTGCTGCCCGCGCGGGCGCGCCCGGCGGCGCACGCGTTGTACGGCTTCGCCCGCGCGGCCGACGAACTCGTCGACAACCCCGCGCCGGGGAGCGACCCCGGGGCCGGGCTGGCGCGGGTGGCGCACCGGCTCGACCTGGTGTTCGCGGGAAGCGAAACCGGGGATCCGCTGCTGGCCGCGTTCGCCGACACCGTGCGCCGGCACCACCTCGACCGCGCGCTGTTCGACGCGTTCCTGCACTCGATGCGCATGGACCTTTCCGTGACCGCGTACCGGACCTTCGCCGATCTCGCCGAGTACACCCACGGCTCGGCCGCGGTGATCGGGCTGCAGATGCTGCCCCTGCTGGGCACCGGAGGACCGCTCGCCGAGGCCGAACCGTACGCCGCCGCGCTCGGGGAAGCCTTCCAGCTCACCAACTTCCTGCGCGACGTCGGCGAGGACCTCGATCGCGGGAGGCTGTACCTGCCCCTCGACGAGCTCGCCGCGTTCGGCGTCGACCGCGACCTGCTGCGGTGGTCGAAGCTCACCGGGCGGCACGACCGCAGGATCCGCCGGGCGCTCGCCGCCTTCGTGGCGCGCAACCGGGCGATCTACCGGCGTGCCGAGCCCGGGATTTCGTTGCTGCGCAAAGAATCCCAGCCGTGCGTGCACACCGCGCGGGTACTGTACGAAAGCATCCTCGACGAGATCGCCGACCACGACTACGCCGTGCTCGACCGGCGTGCCGTCGTCCCCGCGCACCGCAGGCTCGCGGTCGCCGCGGGGGCGTGGGCCCGGTCGCGAATGCGGCGCGAACAACGCTCACGGGTTTAGGGTCGAGGTATGACTGACAGGAAGCTTCGCGTTGGCGTGCAGATCCAACCGCAGCACGCCGACTACGCCGCCATCCGTCGCGCCGCCTCCGAAGCCGAAGAGCTCGGGGTCGACATCGCTTTCAACTGGGACCACTTCTACCCGCTCTACGGCGAGCCCGACGGCAAGCACTTCGAATGCTGGACCATGCTCGGCGCGTGGGCCGAATCCACCAGCAGGGTCGAAATCGGCGCGCTGGTCACGTGCAACAGCTACCGCAACCCCGAACTGCTCGCCGACATGGCGCGCACCGTCGACCACATCAGCGACGGCAGGCTCATCCTCGGGATCGGCTCCGGCTGGTTCGAAAAGGACTACGACGAGTACGGCTACGAGTTCGGCACCGCGGGCGGGCGTCTCGACGAACTCGCCGACGCGCTCCCCCGCATCGAAAAGCGCCTCGGCGCGCTCAACCCGGCGCCCACCCGCAAGATCCCGGTGCTCATCGGGGGCGGCGGCGAGAAGAAGACGCTCAAGCTGGTCGCCAGGCACGCCGACATCTGGCACGGCTTCGGCGACCCCGAGGTGGTCGAGCGCAAGGTGAAGATCCTCGACCAGCACTGCGCCGACGCCGGCCGCGACCCGTCGGAGATCGAACGCTCGTGCGGCGTGCAGGGTGAGCCCGGCGAGCTGGGCCCGAAGCTGCGCGACCTCGGCGTGTCGCTGTTCACCGTCGGCATCGGCGGACCGGACTACGACTTCAGCCTGCTGCGCAAGTGGATCTCCTGGCGCGACGCCGAAAACGGCTGAGCGGGAACCTTCCCTTCCTGACCGGATGCCCCGAAGGCGCCCTTCGGGGCATCCGGGTTCCCGAAGGCGCCCTTCACGGCAGTGACGGCCAGGAGTAGGCACGGGGCTACCCGTACCTCCGCAGTGACCCTGATGGCGGGGTTCGTTCGGGGAAGTCGCGTCAGAAGGCCATCGCCTGCGCGCGGCGCTTGACTTCGCTGCCGTGGCTGGTGCGCAGCGCCTGGATCGGGGTGGCGCCGGGCAGGGACTCGTCCTGTTCGAAGAGCCACCGCAGCATCTCGGTCCGCCCGAACCCGGCGTCCTCCAGCACCGTGATGGTGCCGCCGAGGCCCTTCACCACGCCGTCCCTGGTCAGGAAGGCGGCGGGCACCACCAGATCGCCATCGCGGCGGACCGCGATGAGCTGGCCCTCGCGCAGCAGCTGCCGGACCTTGTTCGCCGAAACACCGAGCGACTTGCCAGTCTCGGCGAGCGAAAGCACGGGGACATCGGGGCCGAGGACGTCATCGGCGACGGGGATCGCACTCACGGCTAACACTGTGCCATATTCGGCGTCACGCGCAGCGACATCGCACCAAAGCGGTAACGAACACCCGGCTCCAGGACCTTTTCGACACCGGGGCGCGTCCACTGCACATGGCCCTATCCGTACGATCGTCAATCGTGACAAGCACGGACACCAGCCTCGTCGGTGCACTTCTCGAGCGCCGCTACCGGGTCGACAAGCTGCTCGCGCGGGGTGGCATGTCCTCGGTGTACCGCGGCGTCGACACGCGGCTCGACCGCAGGGTCGCGATCAAGATCATGGACCCGAGGTTCGCCGACGACCGCTCGTTCGTCGACCGGTTCGAACGCGAGGCGAGGTCGGCGGCGAAACTGCACCACCCGAACGTGGTGGCCGTGCACGACCAGGGCGTCGACACCATCGGCGACAACGGCTGCGTGTTCCTGGTGATGGAGCTCATCGACGGCGGCACGGTCCGCGACCTGATGGCCGAGCGCGGTGGCGCGCTGGACGTGGCGCTGGCACTGAGCGTGGCCGAGCCGGTGCTCGCCGCACTGGCCGCCGCGCACGACGCGGGGCTGGTGCACCGGGACGTCAAGCCCGAGAACGTGCTGATCGGCCGCAACCCCGGCGGCGCGGGCGCCGGCGTGGTCAAGGTCGGCGACTTCGGCCTGGTGCGCGCCGTCGCGAGCGCGGGGACGACCAGCTCCAGCGTCATCCTCGGCACCGTCGCCTACCTCTCCCCCGAGCAGGTCACCACGGGGGCCGCGAAGGAACGCGGCGACGTGTACTCGGCCGGGATCCTGCTCTACGAGATGCTCACCGGGCAGCCGCCCTACACCGGCGACACCGCGTTGTCGGTCGCCTACCGCCACGTCAACGACGACGTGCCCGCGCCGGGCCGGGTCCGTCCCGGCATCCCGCCCGCGCTCGACGACCTCGTGCTGCGGGCGACGCGGCGCGACCAGGCCGCGAGGCCGGCCGACGCCGGTGCCTTCCTCGCCGAACTGCGCCGCGTCCGCGCTGAACTCGGGCTCACCCCCGTCCCGGTGCCGGTGCCGCTGGACGACGAGTCGCCGGAGGAGCGCACCGACGTCGACGCGACCAGGCCCGCGATGGCCCCGGTCGCCGCACCGGCTGGACCGCGCGGCACCAGGGCGATGCCCCGGATGGCACCACCCGCGCCACCGGGGCCCGCGCCGACGGCGATGACCGCGCCGGTGGCCGCCCCGCCGCCGCCCACCGGCCCGCAGCCGACCGGCATGACCGCGATGGCCGAGGAGCCGCCGACGCGCAACCGCGGCAAGACGATCGCGCTGCTCACCGTCGCGGTGGTCCTGCTCGGCGGGCTCATCGGCACCGGCGTGTGGTGGTTCTCCAGCGGCAGGCACGTCGCCGTGCCGCAGGTCATCGGCCTCGACCAGCCCGCGGCGGAGAAGGCCCTGCGCGACGCGTCGCTGACCCCGAGGTTCACCAAGGAGCGCCACAACACCACCCCACAGGGCAAGGTGATCCGCACCGATCCCGGCACCGGCGTGCAGGCGCTGCAGGGCGACGAGGTGTCGGTGGTGCTCTCGCTCGGCCGCCCGACGGTGCCCGACATCGCGCAGGGCACCCCGGTCGAAGAGGCCAAGAAGGCGGTCACCGACCAGCAGCTCACCATGACGCGCGACTCCTCGCTGGACGGTTACAGCGACACGGTGGACAAGAACAAGCTGCTCGTCCTCAACCCGAAACCGGGCACCCAGCTCGACATCGGCGGCAGCGTGCGGTTCGGCGTGTCGAAGGGACCGCAGCCGATCCCGGTGCCCAACGTGGTCGGGCAGAGCAAGGACGCGGCCTTCGCGGCGTTGAAGGCGAAGGGGTTCGAGCCCTTCGACGCGGGCCAGGAGTTCTCCCCCGACGTCGCCTCGGGCAGCGTGACCCGCACCGACCCGGCGGCGGGCAGCACCGGCGGCAAGCGGGTCGGCGTCTGGACGTCGAACGCGGTGGAGGTGCCGGGGGTGACCGGCAGGACCATCGACGAAGCCATGCGGGCGCTGACCGACGCCGGGCTGAAGCCCCAGCGCGGCGGGGGCAACGGCGACAACGGCGGCGGCGGCGATGGCGATGGGGACGAAGGGGACGGTGACGGGCACGGCGGCGGCCATCGGCGCGGCGGCTTCGGGTTCGTCATCGGACAGGACCCCGCCGCGGGCACCAAGGTCCAGAAGGGTTCCGTCGTCCGCCTGAACACGTTCCCGTGAGGCGAATGGCCGCCACCGGAGTGGCGGTTACAGGCGGACTCGACCTCGCTTTCCTTGCCTGGACAGCAAAACCACGCCGATGCGGATGGGCGCGGTGGCGATCTTCGACGGCGAGCCGTCCGGTGCGCTGCCGGCCGTGCTGAGCGCGCGGGCGCGGCGGATCCCCAAGCTGCGCCGCTACCCGCGCGCGACGCTGTTCCCGCCCGGCGGTGCGGAGTGGACGAACGACGACGCGTTCGACCCGTCCCGGCACGTGCGAATGCACCGGCTCACCGCGCTTCCGGCGCTGTACGACGAAGATCCGCTCGCCGAGCACGGCTCCCCGCGTGACGCGGTGCTCAAGTCCGCCGCCCTGCGCATGCCCCGCACGGCATCACATTCCCCCGAGGACACCTTCAGGGCATACGGGTCCGCCATTTCCCTCGCCGAGCGGCGTGTTCGCGGATGGACGTCCCCTGCGACGCGGCCCCCACCGGCACGCCTTCACCTCGGGCATGCCGTGCCGGGAGATCAGGCGAAGACCTCGCGGGGGATGCGGTCCAGCAGGTCGCACAGGAAGTCGACGTCGGTGTGCAGGTCGCCGGGGTCGACCGGGCCGTGGCGCCAGGTGATGATCTCGGTGCCCTGGATGCGGAACGGGGTGTCGCCGGCGCGCGGGTCCTCGCGCAGCCAAGCCCGGACATCGGCCATCAGCAGGTCCCTCGCGAACGCGGCGTCCTCGGCGGTCACCTCGAACGCGGCGTCGAAATCGGGGTCGCCGATCTCCCTGACCCCCAGCCCGAACCCGCGGACCCGGCTGCTGCCGCGCCTGCTGACCGCGACGCCAGGCTTGGGCGAGGGCAGTCCGACGGTGGTGACCCGGTAGGCCGCCCCGCCGGTGCCGGTGCCCGCCGCGGCGAAGTCGAGCTGGAACACCGTCGCCTCGCGGTCGCGGTGCTCGCCGCGGAAGACGTGGTGCACCGCGCGCCCGTTCGCCACCTGGTCGAACGGCTCGCCGGAATAGCGGTCCGCGAGGGCGGGGTCGGAACTGTCGTACTGCCAGCCCAGCCTCGCGGCTGCCTCCGAACGCGCGTCGCGCCCGCGCCGTTTCCGCCGCCATTGGTAGCCGCCGTACGCGCCGAGCAGAACCACCGCGATCCCGAACCAGACCCAGTCCCAGTCCACGTCTTCTCCCAGCCCCTTTTTCCACGCCGCGCAAACGCTAACCAACTCCCATTCATGACGCAAGGGAATCGTCCGGCTACCCACCGTCGGGGCCGCGTGCGGTTCACCTGTACGGGAAGCGCCACGACCCGAATGGCCAATTGCCGCACCCGGTGCGGTCGACCACCGTGGGATCTCGTCCACCTGGACGAGATCGAAACGGACACGAGGGGCGGAAGATGGCGAGCGAGTTCCAGAGACGCAAGATCAGCACGGTCTTTTCGGCGTTGGACGCCGATCACGACGGTTTTCTCGACGAGTCGGACTTCGAGGCGCTGGCGGCCAGGTGGACCGGCATCCGCGGCGGGGAACAGGACACGCCGGGCCACGAGCGGCTGCGGTCGATCATGATCGGCTGGTGGGCGATCCTGCTGGCGTCGTCGGATCTGGACCGCGACGACAAGGTGACCCTCGACGAGGTGCTCATCGTGGTGGACCGGTTGCCGAAGACGATCGAAGCGGTCACCAACACCGCGGACGCCATGTTCGAAGCGGTCGACGAAAACGGCGACGGGCGCATTTCGGAGCCCGAATACCAGCGCATGATCGAGGCGTGGACGGGGCGCACCGACACCGGCGAGATCTTCGCGCTGCTCGACCTCGACGGCGACGGCAGCATTTCGCAAGCGGAGTTCGCACAGCACTGGGCGGAGTTCTGGGCAGGCGACGATCCGGCGGCTCCCGGTTCGTCGGTGTTCGGAAAGGTCAGCCCGGACGCGCGGTGAACCGGCCGCGACGGCCGGGTGGTGGCCGCGCGGCCGGGTGGTGGCCGGGTGGGCCCTACCGCTGCCGGTCCTCGATCCCGGGTGCCGCACCTTCGTCCCCGCCGGTGACCGGCAGGAAAGCGCCGGGTGAGCAATTGGCAAATAGGAGTCTTTTCCGGAAATTCGGCCACTTGGTCCAGTGACACCCGATGCCCCGCTGTAACAGAATCATCCCGCGCGACGCTCCCTGCATCCGCGCCGCGCGTCAGTCGAGGGCATTCGAAAGGACCAACGATGAGAACCGGGAATCCAGGGCGCCGCCTCGCGTGCGCTGTGGCGGCGGTTTCCGCCTGCCTGCTCGCCACGACCACCGCGACCGCGACCGCCGCGCCGGCACCAGCGCAGCCGTCGGCCGAGCAGCCGTCCGAGGACAACCATGCCATGGGCGCGGCGATCGCGAAGCACGACGGCATCAGCCAGGCCTCAACCGCGGGCATCACGCCCGCTGCCGATCCCGCCATCGCGGCGAGCGTCGCCGGTATCGACGTGAGCGGCTACCAGGGCAACGTCAACTGGCAGTCGTACTGGAACGCCGGGAAGCGCTTCGCCTACGTGAAGGCGACCGAAGGCACCGGGTACCGCAACCCGTACTTCACCCAGCAGTACAACGGTTCCTACAACGTCGGGATGATCCGCGGCTCCTACCACTACGGGCGCCCCGACGTCTCCGGCGGCGCCGCGCAGGCCGACTACTTCGTCGCGCACGGCGGCGGCTGGTCGAAGGACGGCAAGACGCTGCCCGGCACGCTCGACATCGAGTGGGGCCCGAACAACGCCTGCTACGGGCTGAGCCAGGCCGCGATGGTGTCGTGGATCAAGGCGTTCAGCGATCAGTACCACAAGCGGACCAGCCGCTGGCCGGTGATCTACACGGCGACGAGCTGGTGGACCCAGTGCACCGGCAACAAGGGCGACTTCAGCTCGACCAACCCGCTGTGGGTCGCGCGCTACGCCTCCGCACCCGGCGCGCTGCCGTTCAAGTGGGGCTTCTACACCTTCTGGCAGTACAGCTCCTCGCCGATCGACCAGGACAGCTTCAACGGCTCGATCGACCGGCTGAAGGCACTGGCAACCGGCTGATTCCCACTGTCCACATCGGCCGGTCGAAAAGACCGGCCGATGTGGACGGACGGCGATCAGCTCAGGTGGCGCACCTCCCGCAGCGAATATGCCGTGACTGGTGCAGGTTCGCGGCCGTGGAACCACGGCCGCGGACAAGGGGTGCGGCCCGTCGCACCGCCGCCGGGTCACCCGGTCAGAGCAGGCCGAGCCCGCGCAAATCGTCCACGTACTTGCCGATGAGCCGCGCCGAGAGGTGCGGGATGTCCTTGTCCGGCCCGATCCCGGCGTCCCGCGTCGCGGCCCGGAACCGCTCGGCGGGGATGACGGACCCGCGGACCGGCTCGTCCGGCTGGCGGAAGGCGTGCAGCAGGGGCAGCAGCGAATGCCGCCGCTGGCGTTCCGGCAGCGCCCTGATCGCCGTCTCGAAGCGGGCGAACCAGTCGTCGTAGTCGTCGATCCGCTGGATCGGGTGTCCCGCCTCGGTCAGCCAGTCCACGAACACGTCGAGCGAAACGCCGTCGTCGTGCGGGTTCAGCACGTTGAACGTCCGATATCCGTCCACTGTGGACTCGCCGAGGGTGGCGACGGCCGCGGCGGTGAAATCGGCAGGCAGCCCGTCGTAGTGCGCGCGCAGCCGCTCGCCGTGCTCGTCGGTGCGGTAGAACGACCGCGGCGCGATCCCGGTGGCGACGAGGCTCAGCAGTAGGCGCGTGAACATGTCCGGCACGTTCAGCTGACCCGCGTACCGGCTGTGCGCCAGGATCATGTCGGACCGGAACGCCGCGACGGGCAGCCCGCACAGGTCGTGCGCCTCCCTGAGCAGGACTTCGCCGGCCCACTTGCTCGTCGCGTAGCCGTTCGCGTAGCTCTCGTCGATCCGCCGCGCCGGGCTGGCGGAGCGGATGTCGGCGTCCTCGTCGAGCGACGACGGCGAACCCTGCCCGCTGCCGACGGCGACCGTCGACAGGTAGGTGAACGGCTTGACCCGTCCGGTGATCGCCAGCCGGACCAGCTCGGCCGTCCCGACGACGTTGGGGCCGAAGAGCTGGTCGTAGGGCAGCACGTGGTTGACCAGCGCGGCCGGGTGCACGATCAGGTCGACCTCGGCGGCCAGCCGGTCCCAGATCCGCTCGTCGAGGCCGAGGTTCGGCTCACCGATATCGCCGGCGAGCACCTCCAGCCCGTTTTCGGCGAGGCTCCGGAAATGCCGGGACAGTTCCGCGTCGCCGGAGTCGAAGACCTCGTCGAGCCGTTTCCGCGCCGCGACGGCGTCGCTCCCCCGCACCACGCAGATCACCTTGCCGCCGACCGGCGCCAGCCGTTCCAGCCATTCGAGGCACAGGAAGCGGCCGAGGTAGCCGTTCGCGCCGGTCAGCAGCACGGTGCGCGCTTCGCCGCTCGCGTGCGGGATCGCCTTGGCCGCGGCGAGCGTCCCGGCGTCGATGAACTTGTCCAGCGTGAGGTCGCCCGCGGTCACCTCCGTGGCGCCTTCGCCGTGCACCGAGGCGAACGTCGGCCGCGCCGCGCCCGAATCGCGTGCCGCCGCGATGTGCTCCGCCACCCGCCGCAGATCGTTGGCGGGGCTGATCAGCACGCCCACCGGGACGTCGACCTCGAAGATCTCCCGCAGCAGGTTCGAAAACGAGAGCGCGGACAGGGAATCGCCGCCGAGTTCGGTGAAATGCACCCCCGGGCCGAGATCCGCCGTCGAGCAGCCCAGCACCGCGCGGGCGGCCCTGCCGACCGTTTCCAGCACCGGGCGGTCACGACCGGCTCGCCGGAGCGCGCGCAGTTCGTCGGCCTGCCCCGCGGCCAGTTCCTGGTACAGGCTTTCGAGCCGCTCACCGTAGCGGTCCTTGAGCCGCGGCCGCAGCAGCTTCTTCGCGTCCGAAAGCAGGCCGTCCTCGGTGGTGAACGGATTGGTCTCGAGCAGGAAGTCGCGCGGGATCTCGTACGAGTTCAGCTCGGCGTCCTTCGCGATCCGCTGCACCGACTCGCCGACCGACCGCTTGAGCGCGTCTTCGTCGCCGCCCGCGCGCTCGATCGCTTCCGGGGTCGGCACGACCACCGCGAGCAGGAACGAGCGCTCGCTGCTGCCGTAGACGAAGATCTGCCGGATCACCGGGCTGGCGGCGAACACGGCTTCCAGGTGCGAGACGGCCACGAATTCGCCCTGCGAAAGCTTCAGCACGTTCTTGCGGCGATCGACGTAGACGAGCCGGTCCGTCCCGATCTCGGCCATGATGTCGCCGGTCCGGTAATAGCCGTCTGAGTCGAAGATCTCGGCGGTGACCTCGGGGCGCCGGTAGTAGCCGGGAATGATGTTCTCGGTCTTCACCAGCAGCTCGCCCCGCGGATGCGGCGAGTCGGTGCGGAAGTAGCCCAGCTCCGGGACGTCGACCAGCTTGTAGTCGAGCACCGGCGGCCGCACCACGTGCGTGTCGAGCACGACGCCGCCCGCCTCCGTCGAGCCGTAGCCGTCGTGCAGCTCGACGTCCAAACAGGACTCCACGAAGGCGGTCATCTCGGCGGAAAGCGGTGCGGTGCCGCAGGTCGCCCGCACGACGCGGCCACCGAGGAACTCGTTCCGCAGGTCCGCTTTCACCTCCGCGCCGGCCGCGGCCCCCCTGCGGTCCAGCTCACCGGCGTACCGCTGGAAGAGCATGTCGCACACCCTCGGCACCAGGCTCAGCTCCGTCGGCCGGATGAGCGCGATGTCGTCGAAGAACGTGGACAGGTCACTGGTCGCGGCGAAGTACCCGGTGCCGCCGCGGGTGAGGCCGTTCAGCAGCGAAAGGCGCCCGGCGAGATGGCTCATCGGCATGTAGTTGAACCCGATGACCGGCATTTCGGAAATACCGGGCCACAGCCCGCCCCACACCTTGCGGACCAGCCGCTCGGTGTACATGGCGCCCTTGGGCGTGCCGGTGCTGCCCGAGGTGTAGATCAGCAGGGTCAGCGGGTCCTCGTCCTCGGCGGGGGCGAACAACGGCGCCTGCGGCAACGCCCTGCCTCGCTCGACCACGTCAGCCAGCGAATCGACGGCCACGGACGAGCCTGCTTCCGCGAGCCGCCGCCGCGCCGATTCGACCTTTTCGCGCTCGTCGTCGACCTCGTCGTGGTGGTCGAAGACGACCAGCCGTCGCAGCGACGTGCTCACCAACGCGATTTCCACCGCGGTGTCGAGCAGTTCCACGCTCGAGGCGAGAATCCGGGGCTCGGTTTCGGCGACGATCGGTTTCAGCTGCCCCGCCGAAGCGCTGGACTGCAGCGGCACGGAAACCGCGCCGAGGTGCACGCAGGCGAGGTCGAGGGTGAGGTAGTCGACACTCGTGAATCCCAGTATCCCGACGAATTCGCCCGCTTCGAGCGCATATCCCGGATCGTGGTGCCAGGTACCGGCGACGGCGCCGGCCCGCGCCCACAGCTCGCGGTAGGTGATGGTGCCGAACTCCGGCGCCAGCCGGAGGGAAGTACGTCCCGTGGCGGGATCCACCACCGGCTCCCGCACCCGTTCCCCCAGCGCGGGACGGTCGGCGTAGGCATCCATGACCGTCGCCACCATCCGCGCCAGCCCGCCGTTCTGCGCTTCCACCACCGCTTTGACCGAGGCGAGTGGTTTCGCCGCCCGAATCTGCGCGTCGCGTTCGGCCAATTCGTCGACGCGGCGTTGCTCGCGATTTTCGGGAATCTCGCCCGCCACGGTCTTTTCGCCATATTCAGGACGCGAACCAGTAGCCATTGATCAGCCCTCCGTAAATCACAACTGCGCACTCGCGCGCCGGGGACGTCGGCGGTCCCCGCGGTGAGACGATCGCTTAGATGCTTGTACTAACTAAAGATACCGTCAGTACGGCAACGCGGACAGTGACGAAGCTGTGAGTTACGCCGCAGTACGCAGTCGTACCGTCGCTCTCAGTACGCGAGACGCAGGACGAGCGCGGCAATGGCCAGCGCGCGGGCGAAGTCGACGACGGCCGCGGCGAGGTTCGCCGCGGCCGTCAGTCCGGTGATCACGAGATAGGCGGTATGGGTGGTCGCGCGCCACACCTCCGGCGTCCGGTCTTACCCCGGAGACACGGACGCGGACCCGGGATGGTGACCGCCCAGTGCGAAGTCACGGGGCTTCCCCTTGGACGCGCTCCAGCACGACGACGGGGACCTGCCTGCCGGCGGCCGCCTCGAACTCGGCGAACTTCGGGACGATCGCTACCTCGTTCGCCCAGAGCCGCTCGCGCTCGGCGCCCTGCGCGAGCCGAGCAACGACCGGCACTCTTTCCGCACCCGCCTCGACCGCGGCCCGCGGATTCGCCATGAGGTTGTGATACCAGGCCGGATGCCGCGGACTGCCACCATGGGTCCCGAAGATCGCCCAGCCGTCACCGACCGGCTGGAAGAACAACGGGCTGATCCGCTCGCGCCCGGTCGTGGCCCCGATGTGGTGCACCAGGATCAGCGACATTCCTCGCTCGTCGAACCCGGGCATCCGGGGCGGGACGGGACGCCCCGCGGCGAACTCCTCTTCGCTGCTCCAACGCACGTATCCGGCGTTCGCCCTGAACTCGGCGATGATCCGCTCGTTCCAGCCTGCGCCGTCGAGGGTCTCGGTTGCGGACGGGTCGGACATGACATCCCCTTTCGCTATACGGAGCACTTGCTCCGCAAAGTAGCACAGGGCGGAGCAAGTGCTCCGGATAAGGAGTACGCTCGGCCGCATGGCAGTGGCTGAACCGGAAAGCCCCACCCGGCGCCGCGCGCCGCGCGTGGACGCGATCCGCAACCGGGAAGCGATCGTCGAGGCCGCCACGGCCGTGCTGGCCGAGCAGGGCACCGCGGTGGACGTGCGCGAGATCGCCCGCCGCAGCGGAGTGGGCATGGGCACCCTGTACCGGCACTTCCCGAAGAAGGAAGACCTCGTCCACGAGGTCCTGCGCCAGGAGTTCACGGGCTGGGCGGAATCCGCGCGCCGGGAGGCGATCGGCGCCGAGGACCCCTGGGCGGCGCTGACCGGCTTCTACCAGCAGGCCCTCACCGGCTACGCCCGCCACCGCGCGATCATGGAGAACTTCGCGCTCGCCTGCTCGTCCCCCGATCTGGACGGCATCCGGCAGCTCCGCCTCGTCATCGAGGAGCTGTGCGCCCGCGCCACGGACCTGCTGCGTCCCGGCGTGACCACCGACGACCTGCTGCTCCTGCTGGTCTCACTGGGCCACGCCGTCCAGGTCACCGACGAGCACCACCCGCAGAGGTGGCACCGGCTGCTGCACATCTCCCTCGACGGCCTGCGCGCCGACCACCGCTCACCACTTCCCGCCGACGCCGCACCGGGCACAGACCGGAAACCCGATAGCGAAAGCCCGCCCGCCGTGCGGCGTCCGTCCACTCAGGACTCATCCGCCGCCCCGCGCAGTTCCCACGAACCGCGGCGCCGGAGGACGAACAGGTAGTAGGCGGCGAAGAGCACCGCGATCCCGGCGGTGATCGCGAGGCTGGGCCGTCCGACCTCGGGATCGGTGAAGTTCTGGTAGGCCACGTAAGCGATCGCCGCGATCGCGAGGAGCGGGGCCACCGGGAACAGCGGCATCCGGTAGGCGGCGTGCGCGGTCGAACCGTTGCGACGGCCCAACAGCACGGAAACGCAGAGCACCGCGTAGATCGCGATGAGCGTCGTGGAGGTGACGACGAGCAGGACCTGTTCGTCGGCGAAGCAGAACGCGGTGCCGATCGCCCCGGTCACCAGCGTCGCGATCCACGGGCTGCCGAAGCGCGGGTGGATCGCGGAAACCGCCTTGCTGATCGGTGCGGGCCAGGTGGTGTCGCGGCCGGTGCTGAAGATCATCCGCGCGGTCACCAGGATGATCGCGAGCACCGCGTTGAAGATCGCGACGGCGACGGCGAGGCTGACGATGTCGTTGACCGTCGATCCCGCGCGGTCGGTGATGAAGTGCTCCATCATGTTCGACGCGCCGAACAGGTCGGGCAGCGACGGCGAGCCCAGCAGCACGGCCGTCACCGGAACCAGTTCCGCCAGCACGGTGATGCCGAGCGCCCACAGCACGGTCTTGGCCACGCTGCGGTGCGCGTCATGGGTTTCCTCGCCGAGGTACACCGCCGCGCCATAGCCGTTGTAGGCGAACAACGCGACCGCGCTGGCGCCCGCGACCACCCCGAACGAAGCCGCGGCGACCGTGCCGCCCGCCCCCGCGGTGACCGGGTGCACCACCAGATCGGCCAGCGACCGCTGCGGGTTGACCAGTCCCAGCGCGCTCACCACGGCCAGCGCGATCAGCTCGATCGCCAGGAAGATCCCGGTGACCCAGGCGTTGAGCTTGATGTCGAAGACGGCGAGCACCGTCGCGACGACCACCGTGACGGCGGCGACCGTCGGCGCGTGCAGGCCGGGCAGCAGCACGGACAGGTAGGTGCCTACCCCCAGCGCGATCACCGCGATGATCAGCAACTGGCTGACCAGGAACAGGCCGAGCACCACGAAACCGGGCAGCCTGCCCGAGGTGCGGGCCACGATCGCGTACTCGCCCCCGCTGAGCGGGTAGGCCGAACCGAGCTCGGCGTAGACGAAGGCCATGAAGACGCCCACGACGGCGGCGATCACGAACGCGAGGAACGCGCCGGTACCCGCCTGCGTGATCACGCCCGGCGCGACGATGAACACCGAGGACGCGGGGGTGATGGCGGAGAGCGTGATGAACAGGGTCCCGACGAGCTTGAGGCCCCGGTTCAGGCGGGGGTGCCCGTCGTCCGCGCCCGGTAGCGGCGTGGGCTGGGCCGGCTTGCGATCGACCATGGTTGCGCCTCCTCAGCGTTGAGGATTATTTGACTGCACATCAAAGAACCAACTGTGTCCTACGTCAATACCTTTGGGGGTAACGGACTGATCTGGTTGCGTTTTCTGATCGTTGTGTAGAGAATCCGAAGCATGGCCAGACCCAGCAGGGCGCGGGAGAAGCGCGCGGACCTCGTCGCCGCCGCCCGTGACGTGGTGTTCCAGCGCGGGGTCGTCGACCTCCGCCTCCGCGACGTCGCCGAGCGCGCGGGGATGTCGACGGGTTCGGTGCTCTACTACTTCCCCGCGCTCGCCGACCTGCTGCGCGAAGTGCAGCGCGACGCCGTCGAACGGTTCTGCGTCGACCGCGAGGAGGCCGCCCGGCGCGAGCCCGATCCGCGGCGGCGCCTGCTCGGGATGATCCGCGCCGGCCTGCCCACCGGACGCGATGACGAACTCTGCGTCCTGCTCTACGAACTCGGTGCCTACGCGCGCCGCGACCCCGCCTACGCCGCCGAGCACATCCGGCTGTGCGAACGGCAGGTCGCGCTGTACGCCTCGGTCCTCGAAGCGGGTGCCGCGACCGGGGTGTTCACCCTGACCAGGGACGCCACCACCCTCGCCCGCACCTTCGTGATGCTCGAAGACGGCATGGGCCTGCACCTCACCCAGGCCGTGCCGACCCTCGACCGGCGGCAGGCCGAACGGCTGCTGCTGGCCGCCGCCTCGGACGCGACCGGTGTCGACCTGGAAGCGGTTCCAGGCACCACGGAAGGAGTTACCGGCGGATGACCCGCGCACGTGAACTGGGCCTGCCCCTGTCCGGCCGCACCGGCCCCGGCAATGCCATCACCGACGTACCCGGTGTGGAAGTCGGCTACACGACGCTGATCGAAGGCGACGCCGTCCGCACCGGGGTCACCGCGATCCTGCCCCGCGGCCGCGCGGGCTTCGAGGTCCCGTGCGCCGCGGGCTGGTCCTCCCTCAACGGCAACGGCGAGATGACCGGCACCGCCTGGTTGAGCGAAACCGGCTCCCTGCGGCTGCCGGTGCTGATCACCAACACCCACGCCGTCGGCCCCTGCCACCGCGGCGTGATCGACTGGGCCACCGCCGCGAGCCCGTCGATCGCGGAACAATGGCTGCTCCCCGTGGTCGCCGAAACCTGGGACGGCTACCTCAACGACATCAACGGCCCGCACGTCCAGCCGACCCACGCCGTCGCGGCCATCGAAGCCGCACACGGCGGCCCGATCGCCGAAGGATCGGTGGGCGGCGGCACCGGAATGAACTGCTACGCCTTCAAGGGCGGCAGCGGCACCTCCTCCAGGCTGGTCCGCTACGGCACCGACGAGTACACCGTCGGCGCCTTCGTCCAAGCCAACTTCGGCTCCCGCAAGGAACTCACCGTCTGCGGCGTCCCCGTCGGCGAAGCGCTGGCCGACGACAACCCGATGGAGAACACCGACTGGCGAACCCCACCGTCAGCGGGCTCGGTGATCGTCACCATCGCCACCGACGCCCCACTGCTGCCCCTGCAGTGCTCCGCACTGGCCCGCCGGGTCCCGCTGGGCCTTGCCCGCACCGGCACCACCGGCTCGCACTTCTCCGGCGACATCTTCCTGGCCTTCTCCACCGGAAACCCCGGCGCGCTCACCATCGGCTTCCCCGACGGCGAACCAGGATACGAGCAGCTCCGCTTCATCCCGTGGAGCCGCCTGGACGACCTCTTCGAAGCCGTCGTGCAATCCGTGGAAGAGGCCGTCCTGAACGCGCTGGTCGCCGCGGAACCGATGACCGGCCGCAACGGCCACCACTCCCCCGCCCTCCCCGTGGAACGCCTCCTCGGCCTGCTCGCGCGATAGGACCTTCCTCGGTGTAGTTGTGCCCGCTGGGTGTGGTGACCACGATCTGTCCATTGTGGCCGGTGGCGAACGTCCACCCGGTTTCGTTGCGCAGCAGGTCCTGGCGGCGGCACATCGGCCGGAGGCTGGCTTTGCCGGTGCCGCCGCCGTCGGACCAGGCTGTTGCGTGGTCGAGGTCGGTGAACCGGGCTGGCCGGGTCAAGGTGCATGATGATCGGGTTCACCACCCGCCGCAACGCCGAGGCGTTCCGCACTTCAAACCGCCCCACCAGCAACGAATCCACCTCACGAGCCAGCACCTCAGACGAACACGCGGTCGCATCAAACACCCGCGAGGCCGAATACTCGTCAATGAGCCCGCCTCCAGCGTGCAAGGCAAGTACGAGCTCAACGCGACAGCGAGCGCCGCCCTTCTCCCCGCCACCACCGAAGCCCTACGAACGAAAGCCGACCACCGTGTCCGGTCCGTGGGGAACTACCGCACCCCGAAGAGGACCCACCTCAATACAACCCATACCGATACTCGTGCTCCAGACGATCCCCCAACTCCCCCACCATCCCCCCGAAACTGGAAGCCATCTTCCCCGCACTCTCAGCCACGATCATCGCCGCCGTCTCGCCCCCCAACGTCATCGCCTCAGCCAGCCCCCGCCGATCCCCTTCCCACAGTTTCGCCCGGACAACCGCCTTCCCGCACTGGGAAAACACCTCCCGCACCCGCACCACGGTAGCGAGCACCGCAGGTTTCCCCTCCGCTCCCAGCATGGCCAGCAGCTCGGGGTCGTCGGAGAGGAACGCGTCCCCGTTGACCCGCACCGCCTCCCGCACACCCGGCACGAAGAACACCAGCCCGACGGCGGGATTGCGGCTGATGTTCTCGAAGGTGTCGGCGAGCTTGTTGCCAGGCCGATCCGGAACGGCCAGCGTCCACGGGTCCAGTATCCGCACCGATCCGGGCGGATCACCCTTGGGACTGTTGTCCAGCCGTCCCGACTCGTCGGTGGTGGCCACGCAGAAGAACGTGCTGTGCGCGATGAACCTGGCCACGAACTCGCCGATGAAGGACTGCTTCTTCTCGGCGATGAACGGCGACGGAAAGCCGATGATCTCCCGCACCCGCGCCAGGTCGACGGGCCGGTACTCGTCGGCGGCCGTCCTGGCGGGAACAGTTTCGGTACTCATGTCGATTCTCCTTGTCCCGTAACGATCAGACGTCGAGCACGAGCCGGCCACCGCACGCCCGCGAGACGCACGGGAACATGCGGTCGCCCGCGGCGCGGTCGTCCTCGGAGAGAATGTCGTCGCGATGCTCGGGGACGCCATCGAGCACGCGGACTTCGCACGTACCGCAAATCCCCTCACGACAAGAGCCCGCCACTGGCAACCCTCCGTCTTCGAGCGCGCTCAGCACACTGCGCTCGGCGGGCACGGTCACGGTCCGCTCGGATCGGGCGCACACCACTTCGATCTCGGCGTTGGGCAGAACCGGTTTCGCGCGCGCCTTGAACCGTTCGCCGTGCACGGTGCCGGGCCCCCAGTGCGCGGCGGCCTCCTCGACGGCGGTCAGCAGTGATTCCGGTCCGCACGCGTAAACCGCCGTACCCGGCCGTGGCCGGTCGAACCAGTCGCCGAGCGGAATCCGGCCGCCCTGGTCCTTGGGGTAGAGCCGAACCTGATCCCGGTAGTGGCGCAGTTCGTCGAGGAAGGCCATCGAGGCCGCCCCGCGCCCGCCGTACAGGAGCTGCCACGGCACTCCTTCGGCGGCGGCCTGCCGCACCATCGGCAGGATCGGTGTGATCCCGATCCCGCCCGCGACGAACAGGTACGCCTCGGCCGGGCCGAACTGGAAGTTGTCCCGCGGTCCGCGCACGCGCACCGGCTGCCCCGGCCGCAGGAACGCGTGCACGTATTCCGAACCGCCCCGGCTCGCCCGTTCCCGCAGGACGCCGATCCGGAAGCAGGACCGGTCTTCCGGTGTCCCGCACAGCGAATACTGCCGCGCGATCCCGGTGGGCAGCACCAGCTCGATGTGCGCACCAGGCCGCCACGGTGGCAGTTCGCCGCCGTCGGGTGCGCACAGCTCGACCGAGACCACGCCCGCGGCCTCCCAGCGCAACTGGCGAACCACCATCGAGAGCTCGGTGATCTTGGCGCCCGGCCGCACCGGAGCCGTACTCGTCATGACAACTCTCCAACTGTTAACAACGTTATCATCTACGAAAATCAATGTAGTGGTAACATCGTTAACGTGCAAACGAGAGCCAAGGGCAAGCGGACCGACGGCCCGGCGCGGGCGGAGACCGTGGCGCGCGCCGCGCTCGCGCTCGTCGACTCCGGCGGACTGGAGTCGCTGACGATGCGGCGGCTCGCGACCAGTCTCGACGTGCAGCTCCCGACGATCTACCGGTTGTTCGACGGCAAGCAGGCCCTGCTCGACGCGATGGCCGAGACGATTCTGTCCGGGGTGCCCGCCGAGATCGCCGTCGACGAGGACGCCGGCTGGGCGAAACGCGTCACAGCCTTCGCGCACGGACTGCGAAAGACCCTGCTGACCCAGCGCGACGGCGCCAGGATCGTCGGCGGCAACTACGCGGCCCAGCAGCACACCCACACGCTCGCCGAAACACTGCTGGGAGGTCTGCACGACGCGGGCTTCCCGGCGGAGAGCGCGATCTGGGCCGGCACCACGGTTTTCTGCTACGTGCTCGGCGAGGTGCTCGAACAGCAGGGCGCGACTGGCAACGAGGTCGAGGTGCTCGCCAATTCGTTGCGCGGCAACGATTTCCCCCGGCTAGCGAAGATGCCGGTCGAACAGTTCGTCGCCTTCGACGCGCGCTTCGAATTCGGCCTGCACGTCGTGGTGTCCGGGCTGCGCACCGCGCTCGCCGAACTCACCTGACCCGTCTCGTGGCCCCGGCCACATCGCGTCGATCTTCGTCAATCCCCGCCTTGACGTGAGGTTATGGTGGCGCGACCACCCCCATGACACGCCTTCCAAAGCACGCGAAGGCGACCCCGAGCACGACAGGCTGTTCCTTGACGACGTCTTCTCGCACTGCCGGGCGGTTTTCGCTGCCCTCTCCGAAGATCCTGCGCACCGAGGTCCTCGCCGGTCTCGTCGTCGCGCTGGCGCTGATCCCGGAGGCGATCTCGTTCTCGATCATCGCCGGGGTCGATCCGAGCGTCGGCCTGTTCGCGTCGTTCACCATGGCGGTGGTCATTTCCGTCGTGGGTGGCCGCCCGGCGATGATCTCGGCGGCAACGGGCGCCATCGCGCTCGTCGTCGCCCCGCTGGCCCGCGAACACGGTTTCGGGTACCTGATCGCGACGGTGATACTGGGCGGGCTCGTCCAGATCGCGCTCGGCGCACTCGGCGTCGCGCGGCTGATGCGGTTCGTCCCGCGCAGCGTGATGGTCGGCTTCGTCAACGCGCTGGCGATCCTGATCTTCCTCGCCCAGGTCCCGAACCTGATCGACGTGCCGTGGCCGGTGTACCCCCTGGTGGCGCTCGCGCTCGCGGTGATGGTGTTCTTCCCGCGCCTGACCAAGGTCGTCCCGGCGCCGCTCGCCTCGATCGTCGCGCTGACCGCGCTCACGATCGGCGCCGGGATCGCCGTGCCGACCGTCGGCGACAAGGGGAAGCTGCCGTCGTCCCTGCCGGTGCCCGGCCTGCCGGACGTCCCGTTCACCTTCCACACCCTCGGCGTGATCGCCCCGTACGCGCTCGCGTTCGCGCTGGTCGGGCTGATGGAATCGCTGATGACCGCGAAACTGGTCGACGACATCACCGACACCCGGTCCGGCAAGACCCGCGAATCGATCGGCCAGGGCGTGGCGAACATCGTCACCGGTTTCTTCGGCGGCATGGGCGGCTGCGCGATGATCGGGCAGACCATGATCAACGTCAAGACCGCGGGCGCCCGCACGCGCTTGTCCACGTTCCTGGCCGGGGCGTTCCTGATGGTGCTGTGCATCGCGTTCGGGCCGCTGGTGTCCAAGATCCCGATGGCCGCGCTGGTGGCGGTCATGGTGCTCGTGTCGGTCAGCACCTTCGACTGGCATTCGATCGCCCCCGCGACGCTCAAGCGCATGCCCGCAGGCGAAATCTCGGTCATGGTCATCACGGTGGCCGCCGTGGTGGCGACGGACAACCTCGCGGTCGGCGTGGTGGCGGGCACGATCACCGCGATGGTGATCTTCGCCAGGCGCGTCGCGCACCTGGTCACCGTCACCCCGCTCGTCGACCCCGGCGGCGACCGGGTCGTCTACACCGTGACCGGTGCGCTGTTCTTCGCGTCCAGCAACGATCTCGTCTCCCAGTTCGACTACGCGAACGATCCGGGCGAGGTGGTCGTCGACCTGTCCGCGGCGCACGTCTGGGACGCGTCCTCGGTAGCCGCGCTCGACGCGATCACGACCAAGTACGAAAGCCGGGGCAAGACGGTCGAGATCGTCGGCCTCAACACCCCCAGCGCTACCATGCACCGCAGGCTCTCCGGCGAACTCGCGGGCGGGCAGTAGGCCGGACGGCGCCTGGTCGAAGCACAATCGACCGTTCGGGTGGAGGCCGTTCTCCACCCGGAATACAGCCTGGACCTCACGACTTCCGCCCTTTCCCGCCATAGCGTCGTTCACGTCAACAGGAGCGACGACGAGGAGCAGGAAATGGCACAGGAAAACATCGCGGCGGGTCATCGGCTCCGGCTACCGGTGGCCATGTTGTGCTGGGACATCGGGCTTCCGGTGATCGCGTACTTCGCGGCGAAGCTGCTCGGCGCGAGCGCCTACACGGCGTTGCTGTCCGGCACGGTCGTCTCGGGTCTCCGCGTCGGGTGGGTGGCCCTGCGGCAGCGCCGCCTCGACCCGTTCGCGTCGTTCCTGCTCGTCCTGTTCGGCGCCGGTCTCCTGCTGACCTTCGTCACCGGGGACGCGCGGTTCGTGCTGGCGAAGGACGCCGCGGTGTCCCTCGCCGCGAGCCTGGTCATGCTCGGCAGTTGCCTGATCGGCAGGCCCATCGCCTACTACGCGGCGAAGCGCTTCGCCGCGTCGTCGGGGCGCACCGGGTTCGATCGGATGGCGAACACCGACGCCATGCGCACGCGCTGGTACCGGGTGACGCTCGTCTGGGGGTGCGGGTTGCTGGCCGACGCCGCGCTGCGCATCGCCTGCGTCTACCTGCTCCCGATCGACACCGCGGCCACCGCGTCCCAGGCGCTCATGCTGGTCGTCTGCGCGGCGCTGCTCATCTGGACGATCCGCTCCGCCAAGACGAAGTCCACTGTGGACGCGTGAATCAGGCGCCTGTCCCGCCAACGTGGGTGAGCAGCTCGCCGACGGGTTTCCGGCCGGTCGGCACGGCGGACCGGCCCACGACGGCGGGCCCGGGATGCCCGATCGCGACCGCATGCCTTGCCAGCCACGGCGGCGGGAACCCGGCCAGCCGCGCGGCTTCTCGCGCGTTGTCGTCGGGGTACAGCGTCACCGGGCAGGTCGCCAGCGCGCGGGCGTGCGCGCAGAGCAGGACCGACTGGCACACCCGGCCGAGGTCGAATTCCGTGTCGGCACCGGCACCGGGGTCGGACAGCAGCAGTAGTGCGGTCGGCGCGCTCGCCAGCGGCCGCGCGTACTGCCCGAGCTTGGCGAGCGCCTCGCGCAGGGCGGGGTCGGTCACCGCGGCGAACCGCCACGGCTGCCGGTTCCGCGCCGATCCCGTCCACCTGGCTTCGTCGACGATGGCTTCGATCTCGGCGCGCGGCACCGGAGTGCCGTCGAACGCGCGGATCGCCCGCAGCGTGGTGATCAACTCGGCCATCGAGCCATTTTCGCCCGGCCGCGGTACGGGAGGGGCGGCGGGGTCGATCCGTCCGGACGGGGGAATTCGGCCGCAGATTCCGATCTTTGTGGAACTGTGGGGAGATGCGACGGATCGTGCTCGCGGCGCTGGCCGCCGTACTGGTGTTCTCGGGTACCGCGGTCGCGGCGCCGCCTGGCCGGACCCCGGTCGTACTGTTCCCCGCCTTCCACCTCACCAAACTGGCGGTGACCGTCGACGGTCAGACGTCCGCACCGGGTTGCCCCGCCTCCGGCTCCTTCGAGGACTGGTACCAGAACGACCGGCCGAGCACGACGTTCTCCCAGGTCTGCCAGGACCGGTTGCGCACGCTGCGGTACGACGCGAACCCCGCGGTGCCGATGGCGGCGCGGTTCTCCGAGCAGCCCGGTGTCCACGTCCGGATCCGCGACTACGGCCGCACCACCAGCGCGCCGTATTACGAAGCGCTGTACCGCAAGCTCGAAGCGAACGGGTACCGGCGGGACCACGACATCCGCGTCGCCGGGTACGACTCCCGGCTCACCCCCGATCAGGACGATTTCCTCCGGCGCACCCGGCGGCTCGTCGAGGACACCTACCTCGCCAACGGCAACCGGCCGGTCCAGCTCGTCGGCCACTCCAACGGACCGATCTACGCGCAGTACCTGCTCACCCACTCCAGCCACTCCTGGCGGCGGAAGTACGTCCACGGCTTCACCCCGATCGCGGGCAACTTCCCCGGCCAGGGCCTGCTCTACCCGGTCCTGTTCACCGGACTGGACATGCAGGACTTCGGGTACCCGGTGCACGAGGAGAACGCGAGGAGCAGCGCGGAAATGTACCTGTCCGCGCCTTCGACGTACCTCAGCGCCGCCGATCCCGCGGTGTTCGGCGACCGCGAGGTCGTCGTCGAAGACGCCTCCACCGGCCGCGCCTACACCCCGCGCGATTACCGCGGGCTCTTCGCCGACGCGCACCTGCCCGTCGCCCGTGAGATCGCCGACCACTACCTCGGGTTCGTCGAGTTCGCCGATCCGCGGTCGTTCCCCGACGTCGACGTGCACGCGGAAAAGGGCTCCGGCGTCACGACCACCGTCGGCGCGCGGCTGCCGAACCTGACCGTGGGGCAGACCGCGAGCACTGCGCGGTTCCTGACCCGCGACGGAGACGGTAACCAGGAGGACCTCACCAACGACGCCGTGCTCGTCTGGAGGGGGATGCGGCATCATCGGTTCACGCTCAACGATAATCGTGGCGTTGACCATTTTTCCTTGGCTGCTGATCGGAATGTGCTCGATCGGCTGGTTGTTTTGTTGTTGACTCGGTGAGGGTGTTTCGGGGGCTCGGTGAGGGTTTCAAGCACGCCTGCGGCGCGCCGTGGGGAACTGTCGCTCCACGGTGCGGGTCGCGTCGTTGGTCACCAGCGACAGTTCCCCACGGAACGAATCTCTTTGGTCGCCTTGCTGTGCCGTTCCCGACGCATTGCCGGTCCCGTTAGCTGTTTGGCTTCCGTGTTGTTGTGGTCCCGTTGTGGCAAGCTGTGATATTTTGTGTACCTGATTGGATGACGGGAAGTGTTTTGCGGGGCGGTAGAATTGTGGCATGTCTACTGAAGACGAGTTTTATCGGGTTCGTATGCTTTCCGACTCTGCGGCTCGGCGGTTGCGGGTTATTCGGTATCAGCAGGCAATGCTGCTGCGCGAAATAGCGGAGATGGAGCAAGTGTCCTCACGAAGATCCACCGTGGGGCAGGTGGGGTTGCTGCATGCTGTGACGCACGCTGCGGCGGAGCGGAAGGTGGCGCTCGCTGACGCGTTGACCTCATACCTGCCCTGCACCCTGGCCGCGATGGAAGCAGGGCTCATTGACGAGTATGCGGCCTCCCGTGTTTTTGAGGCGACGGCGTGTGCGTCGGAGGGGGTGGCTGCTGAGGTTGACTCGTTGTTGGCGGGGAGGTTCGAGAATCGGAATCCGCCCGCACTGCGGAGGTTGGTCAACTCGTTGCTGATGCGGGTGGATCCTGAAGGGTATGAGCGGCGGCGTCAGGAGAAAGTGGCGGCGCGCCGGTTGGAGATCCGGCATGGGGATCACGGGTCGTCGACCCTGTTCGCGGAGTTGCCGTCGGATCGGGCGCAGGCGCTCTACGCCGCCTGTGACCGGGACGCGCTGGCGAAGAAGCGGCAAGGTGCCAAGCGCACCATGGATCAATTGCGTTTGGATGCGCTGGTCGAACGCTGCCTGGGTAGTCACGGGTGTGCGGGGAAGCCGAAAGCGCAGATCTTCGTGCACATCGACCTGCGGACTTTGCTGGGGCTGCGGGACAATCCGGGCGAGCTGACGGGGTGTGGTGACATCTCACCGGAGATGGCGCGGGCGATCGCGTTCGACGCCGACTCGGTCTGGAACCGGATCATCGACGAACCCCTGACCGGCCTGCCCGTCGACCTCGGCCGGGAAAACTACCGGCCACCCAGCGCCATGCGGAAGTACCTCCACGTCACCCACCGGACCTGCAGCATGCCCGGCTGCACCCGGCCCGCCCAGTACACCGACCTCGACCACGCACAGGCTTGGAAAGACGGCGGCCGAACCGACAAAGCCAACATGCGGCCGCTCTGCCGAGTCCACCACGTACTGCGCGACGAACCGGGGTGGCAGTTCGCCACCGGTGCCGACGGCGTACTCACCGTCACCGCACCCAACGGGCGCAGCTACACCGACGAACCCCCACCCACGGATTCGTATGAAGATCGCGTCAGGCGTTCAGGCGTTCCAGCAGGACGACGGTGACCGTGTCGCCGACCTCCTTGCCGATGCGCTTGCGGAGGTCGGCTTTCACCGGCAGCTTGTGCGTGCCGTCGCCCAGCGCCATGAAGGAGCTTTCGAACGCCTCGCCGTCGATCGTGCCGCGCACCTTGACCAGGCCGCGGGTGCCGAAGAAGGCCGCCGACTCCGGCCAGACCAGGTAGGTCCAGCCGCCCTTGGCAGGGCTCTTGCGCAAGGCGGCGGTGAACTGCTTGTCCATGTCGGTGCTCCTGTCCCCAAGTGAAGTGATCCGAACCGTACGCGCACGGGCGCGCCGTGGTTCGCCGAACGCGGCAACGGCGCGAAAAATCCGGTTACGAACAGCGACCTCGTCCGTACACTCCACCTCCATGGGTCATCTGGAAGCCGCGCACGTCGACTACGACCTGCCCGACGGGCGGGTCTTGCTGGGCGACGTCTCGTTCCGCGTCGGCGACGGCGCGGTCGTCGCGCTGGTGGGGCCCAACGGTGCCGGGAAGACGACGTTGCTGCGGCTGCTGGCCGGTGAGCTGCGCCCGCACGGGGGCACCGTGACCGTTTCGGGCGGGCTGGGCGTGATGGCGCAGTTCGTCGGGTCGGTGCGGGACGAGCGGACGGTGCGGGACTTGCTGGTTTCCGTTGCACCGCAACGAATCCGCGATGCGGCCACGGCGGTCGACGCGGCCGAAGAGCTGATCATGACGGTCGACGACGAACCGGCGCAGATGCGGTACGCGCAGGCGTTGAGCGACTGGGCCGAGGTGCGGGGGTACGAGGCGGAGACGGGCTGGGACGTCTGCACGACGGCCGCGCTCGGCGTGCCGTACGAGAAAGCGCAATGGCGTCTCGTGCGGACGCTGAGCGGCGGCGAGCAGAAGCGGCTGGTGCTCGAGGCGCTGCTGCGCGGCCCCGACGAGGTCCTGCTGCTCGACGAGCCGGACAACTTCCTCGACGTACCGGGCAAGCGCTGGCTGGAGGAACGGCTGCGGGAGACGCGCAAAACCGTGCTGTTCGTCTCGCACGATCGCGAGCTGCTGGCGCGGGCGGCCGAGAAGATCGTCAGCGTCGAACCCGGCCCGGCGGGCAGTGACGCGTGGGTGCACGGCGGCGGCTTCGGCACGTACCACGAAGCGCGCCGGGAGCGCTTCGCCCGCTACGAAGAGCTGCAACGGCGCTGGGCGGAAAAGCACGCCCAGCTGAAGCGGCTCGTACTCGACCTGCAGCAGTACGCCGCGCGCAGCGACGAGATGGCGTCGCGCTACCGGGCGGCGAAGACGCGGCTGCGCAAGTTCGAAGAGGCGGGCCCGCCGCCCCAGCCGCCGCGCCCGCAGGACATCAGGATGCGGCTGCGGGGCGGCCGGACCGGGGTGCGGGCGTTCACCTGCGAACGGCTCGAACTCACCGGGCTGATGAAACCCTTCTCGCTGGAGATCTTCTTCGGCGAGCGCGTCGCGGTGCTCGGGTCCAACGGCTCCGGCAAGTCGCATTTCCTGCGCCTGCTCGCCGGGCAGGACGTCGCGCACACCGGCGCGTGGAAGTCCGGCGCGCGCGTCGTCCCCGGGCACTTCGCGCAGACGCACGCGCATCCGAAGCTGCTCGGGCGGACGCTGGTGGAGATCCTCTGGACCGAGCACGCGAGGGACCGTGGCGCCGCGATGTCGGTGCTGCGCCGGTACGAGCTGGAGCAGCAGGGCGATCAGCGGTTCGACAAGCTGTCCGGCGGCCAGCAGGCCCGCTTCCAGATCCTGCTGCTGGAACTGGGCGGTACCACGGCGCTGCTGCTGGACGAGCCGACCGACAACCTCGACCTCGAATCGGCGGAGGCGCTGCAGGACGGCCTCGAAGCCTACGAGGGCACGGTCATCGCGGTGACCCACGACCGCTGGTTCGCGAAGTCGTTCGACCGGTACCTGGTCTTCGGCTCGGACGGCGTGGTGCGCGAAACACCGGACCCGGTCTGGGACGAACGCCGAGTAGCCCGCGCACGCTGAATCGCCCTACCCGCCATGCCCCGATCAGCGCTCGTCGGACGGGAGCTCGGCGCCGCAGCGCTCGCAGCGCGGTGAGTTTCCCTCGGCGAACCGGCCGCACTCGGGGCACACGCGGTCGAGCCAGCAGACCGGGTCGCCGCCCTGCGGTGCTTCCTCGCCGGGTTCCACCCGGGTACCTTAACAAGGCAGGCACAGGAAGAGGGCCGATGCCTTGCGCGGCGCCGAAAACCCGTACTGGACCACCGACGTCGCCAGGAATCCCGGCCCGGCGGCACACTCGTGGAGGTCGAAGCCCGGATAGTCCACTTCGGACTCGCGGGGCGACGCGACCGCCGCGAGGACAGCGGCGGCCGCGCCTGGAAACCCGGTCAGCCGAAGGAAACCGGGATGAACACGTCGGCGGTGCGGTCGGATGCCGCGAAGTGGTCCCGGCGCGACACGATCGCACAGGTCACCGCGGGGTCGGCGCAGTCGAGGCCGGTGCCGGTCTTCGCGATCCTGATCTTCGCGCTGAAGGTTCCGTTCGCGGCGATCGGGGTGGCGGCGCTGCCGCCGATCGGGTTGTTGGTGACCCAGGCGGACGGGCCGACGCTGGTGCCGCCCTGTCCGTCGCCGCCGGCGCACGGGCTGGGCTTGGTGCCGTAGCCGTAGTCCTCCGGCACGGCGCAGAGTGCGACGTAGTAGCCCTTCGCCGGGTCGTACCCGGCACCGGTCACGGTGATCGTCTCCCCCGCCGGAGCGAGTCCGGTGGCATTGGAGGCGGACAGGGTGAGCCCGTTGTGGGTGGCGTCGCCCGGCGCGGCGAGCGCGGGCGTGGCGAGTGCCGTGGCAGCGGTGGCCGCGACGACGGTGACGAGGGCAGCGCGAAGCAGGGTCGATCTGTTCGACATTGCGGGGAATTCCCTTCGGTCACAACAAGATAACAGCATTAGGCAAGGCTTACCTATGCGTGATCAATATGGTTAGCCTTGCCTAATGTTGTCAAGGGGGATGTGCACCACCGTGAGCGCGCTGCTGCTGACGGCGGCGCTCGCGGGATGTGCCGGACCGGGGGCCGCCACGGGGGACTCGGCGAGCGGGCCGCGGCGCCCGCTCGCCGAGCTGGCCCCGCTCGCCGATCCGCGGGCGCAGACCGGGCCGGGCACGGCCTCGCTCCCCGACGCGGACATCACCGGCGCGCCGGCACCGGCGCAGCACTTGCCGGTGACGGTCACCGACCACCAGGGCACGCGGGTCACCATCGGCGACACCAGCCGCATCCTCGCCCTCGACCGGCCAGGCACGCTGGCCGCGACGGTCTTCAGCCTCGGGCTCGGCGACCGGGTCGTCGGCAGGGACGTCTCGACGGGGTTCCCGTCGGCGCGGAAACTGCCGCTGGTCACCAGGAACGGCCACCAGCTCAACGCCGAAGCGGTCCTCGCGCTGCATCCGTCGGTCGTGCTGACCGACACCACGCTCGGGCCGTGGGACGTCCTGCTGCAACTGCGCGACGCCGGGATCCCGGTGGTGGTCCTGGACGCCAAGCGCACCATGGGCAACGTCGGCGCGCTCGTCCACGACGTCGCCGCCGCGCTCGGCGCGCCCGAAGCGGGTGACCGGCTCGCAACGCGCCTCGACAGCGAGATCACCGCGAAAAAGGCCGAAATAGCAAGGCTCGCGCCCACCGACCCGGCACGCAGGCTGCGCATCGCGTTCCTGTACCTGCGCGGCCAGTCCGGGGTCTACTACCTGTTCGGCAAGGGCTCCGGCGCGGACTCCCTGATCGACGGGCTCAACGGCACCGACGTGGCGACGGAGGCCGGTGTCGAGGGCATGCGACCGGTCAACCCGGAAGCGCTCGCGAAGGCGAAGCCGGACGTCATCCTCATGATGACCAAGGGCATGGAGTCCGTCGGCGGCGTCGACGGCGCGCTGCGGGTCCCCGGGGTCGCGCAGACCCCCGCCGGGCAGCACCGGCGGTTCGTCGACATGGACGACAGCCAGATCCTCGGTTTCGGGCCGCGCACCGCGGGTGTGCTCGACGCGCTCGCCCGCGTGCTGTACGCGCCCGAGGTCACCGGATGACCCGCACGGTCAAGGTGACCGCGCTCTTCACCGTGCTCGCTGCGGGAACCGTGCTGGTGTGCCTCGTCTCGGCCGGCATGGGCCAGTACGACATCGACCTCGGCGACGTCGCCGGTTCGGTGCTGCACCGGCTGGGGCTCGGGTCCCCGCTCGCCGACCCGTTCGCCGAATCCACCCTGTGGCAGGTCCGGTTCCCCCGGGTGGTGCTCGGGCTGCTCGTCGGCGGTGTGCTCGGCGTGGCGGGCGCGCTCATGCAGGGCGTGTTCGGCAACCCGCTGGCCGAACCCGCGGTGGTCGGCGTCTCCTCGGGGGCCGCGGTCGGCGCGAGTCTGTCCATTGTGTCCGGTGCGACGTTCCTCGGCTCCTTCTCCACGCCCGCACTGGGTTTCGCGGGTGGGCTGGTCACCACGATGGGGGTCTACGCGCTGGCGCGCTCGCGCGGCCGGTCCGAAGTGGTCACGCTGATCCTCACCGGGGTCGCGGTCAACGCGGTGGCGAGCGCTGTCATCGCGTTCACCCTGTTCGCGGGGGACCAGGCCGCGCGCGAGCAGATCGTGTTCTGGCAGCTGGGTTCGCTGGCCTCGGCGCGATGGCCCTACGTCGTCACGCTCCTGCCGCTCGCGGTCGCCGGGGTCGTCGTCGCCCTCGTGCTCTCGCGCAGGCTGGACCTCCTCGCGCTCGGCGAACGACAGGCACGGCACCTCGGCGTCAACGTCGAAGCGCTCCGGCTCACCGCGATCGTCGCGGTCGCCCTGATGGTCTCCGCCGCGGTGTCGTACTCCGGCATCATCGGGTTCGTCGGGCTGATCGTGCCGCACGGCATCCGGATGCTCGTCGGGCCGGGCCACCGCGTCCTGATCCCGGCCTCGCTGCTCGCGGGCGCGTTGCTGCTGAGCGCGGCCGATCTCGCGGCGCGCACCCTGTTCGACTACGCGGACCTGCCGATCGGCATCCTCACCGCGATCGTGGGCGGGCCGTTCTTCTTCTGGCTCCTGCTGCGCACCCGGCGCCGGTCGGGAGGCTGGGCATGACGGTGTTCACGCGCCGGACCCCGCGACCCGTCCCGAAGACGGCCGCGAGCGCCGAACTGTCCGATGTGTCCTTCGCGGTGTCGGGAAAGTCCTTGCTGCGCAAGGTATCGTTCGAAGTGCGTTCCGGTGAGGTGCTCGCGCTGGTGGGGCCGAACGGGGCAGGGAAGTCGACCGCGCTCGCCGTGCTCGCCGGCGACCTCACCCCGGACAGCGGCGAAGCGCGGATAGCGGGCGAAGCGGTGCCTCGATGGTCCACTGTGGACCTCGCACGGCTGCGCGCGGTGCTGCCGCAGCAGAACGCGGTGTCGTTCCCGTTCACCGTCGGCGACGTGGTCAGGATGGGCAGGGCGCCGTGGGCCGGCACCGACGCCGAAGCGGGCGACGACGAGGTGGTGGCGCGGGCGCTCGCCGCGACCGGGATGACGGAGTTCGCCGGACGCCGCCTCACCACGCTGTCCGGTGGTGAACAGGCGCGTGCCGCGCTTTCCCGCGTGCTCGCCCAGGACACCGGGGTGCTGCTGCTCGACGAGCCGACCGCGGCGCTCGACCTGCGGCACACCGAGGACGTCCTGCGCATCGCGTCCGCGCGGGCCGGGGACGGGAACGCCGTACTGGTGGTCCTGCACGATCTCGGCCTCGCCGCGGCGCACGCCGACCGGGTGGTGGTGCTCGACCGCGGCGAGGTCGTCGCCACCGGGCCACCCGGCGAAGTGCTGACCGAATCGTTGCTGACCGAGGTCTACCGGCATCCGATCGAGGTGTTCGCCCACCCCCGCACCGGAAAGCCCGTCGTCCTGCCCCATCGACCTGCTGAGGAGAGCTGATGCGAAGAACGCTAGCGAGCGCGGTTGCGGTGCTCGCCGCGATGATGGTGGCGCCGGTGCCCGCGGAAGCGGCGGGCGCCCGCGTGGCGGTTTCCCCCGCCACCGCCGATCCGCAGTACGCGACCGTGCTCACCGTGCGGGGCTCCGGGTTCCAGTCGGTCCCCAAGGGGTTCGGCGGGATCTACCTCCTGTTCGGCTGGGTCGCCGACGGCGGGTGGCAGCCGAGCAAGGGCGGCGCTTCCGGTGCGACGTACCGGTACGTGCCGGACAAGGAAGCCAAGGACAACCGCGGTTTCCAGCGCTTCATCGCCTTCCCGGGCGGCGACACCGCGTCCTCGGCGAACGGCGGCACGATCGCCGCGGACGGCTCGTGGCAAGCACAGATCGTGGTGCCGGGCGCCCGGTTCAAGGCGACCGACCGCAACGGCGCCGCCGTCGACGTGGACTGCCTTGCGACGCGGTGCGGCCTGATCACCGTCGGCGCGCACGGAGTCGTCAACGCCACCAACGAAACCTTCACCCCGGTGACGTTCGCGGTCCCGAAGCCGAAGCCGGCGCCCGCCGCGCCGCCGGTCGCCCCGCCTCCGCCGCCGCCTCCGACCAGCGCGCCGCCGCAGCCGACGCCGTCGCAGTCCCCCTCCCCCGTGCCCACGACGACCGCGCCGGTGACGGCCGATCACGCCGCGGCAGCCGACGTCAAGCCCGCCGCTTCGGCCGAATCTTCCACCGGCGTGTGGTGGCTCATCGGAATCGCGGCCGTGGTCGTGCTCGCCGCTGTCGGCACGCCGTTGGTGCTGCGCCGTCGCCGCGCGGGTGTTTCCCCTGACAGCCAGGAAAAGGAGTAGTCGTGCGCTGGAGAAGACGGTGCGCCGCACTGGTCGCGGCGGTACTGGCCGTGGGGCTTTCGGTTCCGCCCGCGCTGGCCGCGGAGCCGGTGTTCATCCCGAAGGTGACCGTGACGCCCAGCGCGGACCTCGATCCCGCCGGCACCGCGATCACCGTCAAGGGCACCGGGTTCTACCCCGAGGCCAATGGCGGCAGGGGTTTCGGGCTGCGGGTCGGCCCGGACAAGCCCGACGTCCGCGACCGCACCGGCACCGGTTTCCAGGTGAGCAGGCTGATCACGAAGGAGCCGAAGGGCACGCAGATCCGGCTCAACCCCGATGGGAGCTGGGAGTTCACCGCCACGGTCAAGGCGGAGTACACCTCGCTCGGCACCACCTACAGCGCGAAGACCACGCCGTTCAGCGTGTACGTGTTCGGCTGGGACACCCCGGACGGCGCGTGGGACCGCACGACACCGCTGAAGTTCGCCGGTATCGGCGATCCCGGGCCGGAACCGACCGGCTCGGCCGGCCTGCACTGGGGTCTCAAGCAGGGCTGGCGAAGCTACATCGAAAAGTTCCACGGCACCATCACCCCGTCGAACGGCACCAAGCTCGACCAGGACCCGCCCGCCGCCAAGCCCTTCCCGTACGCGTGGCCGTATCAGAAGTCCACTTGGGACGGTCAGAAGGGGACAGTGGCGTTCGGCGGCCGCGTCGACTACGCACTGGAACCGCACATGATCTGGGCGTTCGGCTTCGCGGACCCGAAGGTCACCCTGGCCGGCGACGGCACGGGCACCATCTCCGGCACCGTGAACTACGCGTTCTACGGCACGAAGACCGCGCCGAAAGATGTCCGGCCACCGTCCGATGTGGTCTTCGGGTCGGTCAAGGTCAAGGGAAATCCGAGGCAGGACAAGGAAAACGTGGTCGTCGACTTCGAATCGGCGAAGTTCACCGATGCCGGTGCCGCCGCGTTCGCCGGCTTCTACCACGCGGGCGACGACCTCGACCTCGGCTCGCTCGTCTTCCCCGGCAAGGCGGGCCCACCGGTCACCACCCCGCCCACCGGCACCCCACCGGTGACCACGCCAGCCCCGTCCGCTCCTGGACCTGACCCGGCCTGTGTGCTGACACCGGGCAGCGTGCGCAAGGGAAACCTGGTGTGGGGCTTCAAGAAGAGCTTCCGCCAGTACGTCGGCACCGGGCTCGGCGGCACCGCGACCGGGAACTCGATCACCGCGGCCGACGGCGCCGAGATCACCGGCATCGACGAGGTGGCGGTCCAGGGCAGGCCGAACCCCGCCGGGATCCCGACGGGCGCCTACCGGTTCGGGTTCGGCACGGCCGAGTACGCCTCGCCCGGCGAGTTCACCGCCGGGTTCCGGGGGACGGTCACCTTCGGCTACCCGTCGCACTTCTTCACGCTCGTGTTGCGGAACCCGAAGGTCGTGGTCTCGGGCGGCAAGGGCACGCTCTACGCCGACGTCGAGCTGAAAACGACGACCGGCTCCCCTTCGCCGCCGGTGAGCAAACCGGGAGTCGCGCTGGCGAACCTGGATCTCGCGACCGCGAAGAAGACCGACGGCGAAGGCACCCTCGAAGTCTCGGCGATCAAGGCGACGCTGACGAGTTCGGAAGCGTTCGCCGGGTTCTACCAGGCCGGGGACGTCCTCGACGAAGCGACGGTGACACTGGGCGCGGGCTGTTCGAACCTGCCGGGCGCGGGCGGTGGCGCCTCGGGCGGGCAGGGCGGTGGCGCCGCCGGACCCGACCTGGTGCCCGAGGTCGCGTTCCGGCCGGGAAACCTCGCCTCGACCGGTGCCACCCTCGCCCCGCTGTACTGGGCCGCGCTACTGCTGGCCGCCGGAGGAACGCTCGTGCTCGTCTCACGACGCCCACGCCGCTCCTGACTCATCGGCAACGGCGCCGGCGAAGCCCTGGCGAAGCCCCGAAGGCGTCCACCAGGGGAACACCAGCCATCGCCTACGCGTAGTGGTAGTCGGTCACCGGGAAGTGGGTGGCCTGGTGATGGGTGGCCAGCGTGGAATTCGGGCGCAGCAAAGCGGCTTCGCCGTGCTGGTTGAAGTAGTAGCTGCGGGCGGACGAGCAGTCGCCGACGTAGAAGACGGAGTCGCCGAGGCGGCCCGTGACCGCGTCGAGGAAGTCGTCGTTGGCGCGGTCGGTCACCTCGAACGTGGTGGCGCCGCGGCGGCGCAGTTCGCCGAAGAGCCGGTCGATGTGCTTCATCTGCGCCTCGATCGTGGTGAAGTACGACAGCCCGCTGTAGGAGTACGGGCTGTTGAGGGAGAGCAGGTTCGGGAACCGCGGGACGGAAATCCCCTCGTAGGCCTGGAACCTGTTTTCCCGCCACCACTTCCCGAGGTTCCGGCCCTCGCGCCCGATGATCTCGATGGCGGGGAAGTTGGTGTCCCACAGGTCGAACCCGGTCGCGAGCAGCAGGGTGTCGATCTCGGCCGACCCGCCGTCGGAGGTGACGATCCGATCCGGTTCGACGCGGGCGATCGGCGAGGTCTCCAGGTGCACGTGTGGACTGTTGAATGTGGACAGATAGGTGTTGGAGAAGGTGGGGCGCTTGCAGCCGAACGAATAACCGGGGGTCAGTTTCCGCCGTACGACGGGATCCTTGACCTGGCGGCGCAGGTGCGCCCGCGCCAGCAGTTCCGCGCCCCGGTTCGTGACGCGCGCCTGCCGGTAGCGCAGCACACCGACCACCATCAGCATCTCCAGCAGGCTGGTGCTGACCACCCTGGCGAGGCGCTGGGTGGCCGGGACCCGCGCGAACAGCCGCCGGACCGGTGGCGGGATCCGCAGGTCCGGCTTCGGCGCGACCCAGATCGGGGTGCGCTGGTAGACGGTGAGCTCGGCCGCCTTCTTCGCGACCTTCGGCACGAGCTGGACCGCGGTCGCGCCGGTGCCGATGATCGCCGCCCGGCACCCGGTGAGGTCGTGGGAGTCGTCCCAGTCCGTCGTGTGGACGACCTTGCCCGCGAAGGTCTCGATACCGGGGATGTCGGGCATCTTGGGCTGTGAAAGGAAGCCGGTCGCGGTCACCAGGTAGCGCGCGGTGATCGTCTCCCCGTTCTCGACGCGCACTTCCCACTGCTGGGCTTCGTCGTCCCACCGGGCACCCCCGACGACGACGTTGAAGCGCATGTGGCGGCGGAGGTCGTACTTGTCCGCGACGTGCTCGGCGTACGCCTTGAGTTCGGCGCCGGGCGCGAACAGCCGCGACCAGTGCGGGTTGGGCTCGAACGAGTACGAGTAGGTCACCGAGGCGATGTCGACGGCGAGCCCCGGATAGCGGTTTATGTGCCAGGTCCCGCCGAGGTCGTCCTCGCGGTCGAGGATCACGAGATCGTCGATGCCGAGCCGTTTGAGCTGGATCGCGGCCCCCATCCCGCCGAACCCCGCCCCGACGATGACCGCCTCGAACCGCGGCGCCATGCGCGAACCTCCCTGGTCATCGGCTCCCGGCGTGCCGAAAACCGATAAACTGTGCCGTACACGAAGTACGCTAGAGTTTCTCGATTGGTCGCGCAAGGAGTGCGACCGGGCCCGCGGCGTAATCTGAGGCGGTGACCGTGACCTCGCTCAGCGATCTCAACACGCCACGGCTGCCCAGCGGGCGCCATCGCCTCACGAAGGGTGACGTGGTGGCGTCACAGCGGGGGCGCTTGATCGTGGCGCTGCTGGAAGCCGCGGCGAACAAGGGGTACCCGGCGACGACGATCGGGGACGTCGTGGAGCGGGCCGGGGTGTCGCGCAAGACGTTCTACGAGCACTTTTCGTCTAAGGAGCACTGCTTCCAGGCCGGGTTCACCATCACCGCCGAGGTCGTCATCGGCCAGCTCGAAGCGGCCGCGGCCGCGCCGCACGAGGACTGGCGCGCGCTGGTTCGCGCAACGGTCCAGGCGTATGTGGACGCGCTGGCCGCCGAGCCCGCGGCTGCCCGCGCCCTGCACATCGAAACCCTGTCCGCGGGGGCGACGGTGCTCGACCAGCGCGAGGCGATGCTGCGGTTGTTCGCGGATCTCCTGCGGCAAGCCTGCCGCGAAGCACGGGGCGGGACCTGGCCCGAGCCGCCGGTCGAATGGTTCCGCTTCGCCATCGGGGGTATCGACGACCGGATCCGCGAGTGCCTGCGGGGGCCCGGTGCGGACGCCCTTCCCGCGCTCGGCCCGATGCTCGCGGACTGCGCGCTGGCGCTGCTGCGCGGCTGAGCCGCTATTCCGCGGACCTCCGACGACGAACGGCCACCGCGGCCACCAGACCGAGCGCGCCGATACCGGCCAGCGGCCATGCCCAGAGCCGCCGCATGCCGATCGCGTCGTCGCACGCCCAGGCGTAGATCGCGCCGGGGCCGCCCAGTTCCGGGCGGTTGCCGGTCAGCTCGGCGTCGAGTTCCCTGGCTTTCGCGAACAGGTTCGCCTGGCTGTCGTCCGGGGCGAAGGCACTGCCGCAGCGGACGACGAGACCGCGGCCGTCCGGTGCCGCGGTGATCGTGCTCGCGAGCGCGATGATGCCGGTGACCAGCAACGCCGTCGCGACGAGACCGGCGAGCAGACGCGGAACCACAGGACTTGCCTCCGTCCTCCCGGCCGGCTGGTTCACCGGCACCGCCCATTGTGGCCGCTCGGGCAGGCACTTGGCGACCAGTGGCACCACCCTGCCATCGGTCCATAGTGGACTTCGACGACCGGTTCCGCCGTTGTGGGACCAGCCCCGGCGTCCGGGACGCAGGGTGAGGCTTCCGTGATCGGGTCACCGGGACTCGCGACCCGGTTCCCGAGCACGCTGAACTTCGTCGACTACGGCGACGACGAGCTGGTCGAACTGTTCGTGCTGATGGCGCGCCGGGCCGGTTTCACGCTCGGCGACGGCGTGCTGGAACGGGTGCGCAAGCTGGTGACGCGGATGCCCCGCTCGGCCGGGTTCGGCAACGGCTGCAGGAACCTAAGCGGTCTTCTCGCGGCGTTCGAGCCGGACGCAGCACTGCCCGGCGGCCGGGGCGAGCCGCGCGCGCACCCCGTGCGCGCCGATACCGTCGAGGACGCCTTCGAGCAGGCTCAGCGTCATCCCGCACACGAGTTCGGTGTGCGCCAGCGCCAGCCGGTGGAACGGGCAGTTCCCCAGCACCACGTCGCCGTCCTCGGCCCGCGGCTCGAACCCGTGCTCCTCCAGTACGCACCGGACGGCTTCGGCGCCTCGCGCGGTGCGCAGGGCGGCCTCCCCCAGCCGATGCCCGAGCGCCCCGGCCTGCTCGGCCAGCACCGACCGCGGCGCCCGCCCCGACTCGTCCGCCGTTTCGAGCGCCGACGCCAGCAGGTGCGCGGCGAGGTCGTAGTGGCGGTCCGGCAGCGACACCGTCACCTGCCGGGACGAGCGCCGGTAGAGCTTGGCCGGCCGCCCCGCGCCGGGACCGCTGCGCCCGGTGCGGCGCCCGAAGGTGACTTCGAGCAGGCGCTCCCCCACCAGCTTGTCGAGGTGGAACGCCACCGTCGGCCGCGGCACACCGGTGGCCGCGGCGACCTCGTCCCGCCCCACCGGCGCCGCCTGCCGCGCCACGTAGTCGTAGAGCCGCCTGCGGGTGGGCTCGTCGAGCGCCGCCACCGCCGACACGGCCGGAGGTTCTGTCATACCCGCCACTCTAAAACAAACATTGATTGACGAAAATCGTGCACAACTTCTAAAGTCGGCCCGAGCTTCTTGAGAACCCGAACGTGAGGACCCGCCCGATGAGTGTCGAGAACCTGGAAGAAGCCGCCCCACCGGCGCGACATCTCGGCGTGGTCCACGACCGGGGCACGGTAGACCTGCCCGCCGCCAGGCGAGCCGTCGCGGACCTCCTGGTCGCACTCGGCAAGGACCCGTCGTCCGAGCACCTGGCCGACACCCCGCGCAGGGTCGCGAACTCCTACGCGGAACTGCTCACCCCACGCGAGTTCCAACTGACCACCTTCCCCAACGACGAGGCGTACGACGAACTCGTGGTGGCGAAGAGCATCCCCGTCCAGTCCCTGTGCGAGCACCACCTGCTGCCGTTCCACGGTGTCGCGCACGTCGGCTACCTCCCCGGCGAACGCATCCTCGGCCTCTCCAAGCTCGCGCGGGTCGTCGAGCTCTTCGCGCGCGACCTCCAGGTCCAGGAACGCCTGACCAAGCAGGTCGCGGACTGGCTGCAGGAACACCTGGCACCCCGTGGCGTCGGCGTCGTGATCGAAGCCGAGCACATGTGCATGTCACTGCGCGGCGTCCAGGCCTCCGGCGCCCGCACGGTCACCTCCGCCCTGCACGGCCTGCTCCGCGAGGACCGTGACACCCGCCAGGAGTTCTTCGCCGTCAGCGGAATCAGCGCGTCCTGAACCCGAGGAAGACCCCTCGGTGCAAGTGCGGCCACTGGGCGCAGTGACCACGATCTGTCCATTGTGGCCTGTTGCGAACGTTTACCCGGTTTCGTTGCGTAGCAGGTGATGGTTCGGCACATCGGCCGGAGGTTGGCTTTGCCGGTGCCGCCGCCGTCGGACCGGGCTGTTGCGTGGTCGAGGTCGGTGAACTGGGCTGGCCGGTCGCAGCCCGGCATGAAACACGTCCGGTACCAGCACTTTCCCGGCAGCCTTACGAAATCCACGCGCACCAAGCCCCGCCAACGCCACGCGACCACCACACAGGCCGAAGCGTCCCGACCACCGCCGCAGGCGTGCCGTAAACCCGCACCGCACCGCCAAAAAAGGTCAACGCAACCGAGAATGCAACGCCTGCATCCGCTCATCAAGCTGCGCGGCGATCCGAGCCGTAGACGCCAGCTCATCCGCGAAATCCGCAGGAACCTGATCGTCGTACTTGTAAAAGAGCTTATGCTCCAAGGTAGCCCAGAAATCCATCGCGATCGTACGGAGCTGAACCTCGACCTTGACGTGCTCGACCCGAGAAGACAGAAACACCGGAATCCGCACGATCAGATGCAAACTGCGATACCCGTTGGCCTTCGGCTCGGCGATGTAGTCCTTGCTCAGCAACAACTCCACGTCGTGCTGCCCGCTCAGCATTTCCGCGACCCGGTACACGTCGGAGACGAACGGGCAGATCACCCGCACCCCGGCGATGTCGTCGAGGTGCTCAGCGATCGTGTCGAGGCTCACGTCGAAACCTTTGCGGCGCAGCTTCGCGGTGATCGCCTCCGGCCGCTTGACCCGGCTGGTGACGTGCTCGATCGGGTCGTGCCGGTGCACGAAGTCGAACTCCTCGCTGAGGATGCGCAGCTTCGTCAGCAGTTCTTCGACGGCGAACTTGTAGACGAGGAGAAACCGCGAAAGCTGGCGGTACAGCTCGATCACGGGCTCCTCCAGCCGCTGGCCGAGCACCTCGGCCGACGCGCCGCGCACCACCAGATCGGCCCGCGAGTTCTCGTTCATCGCCTGTTTCCATACGCCCACGGACAGTTCTTCCACCAAGGGTAACGAGGATATCAACGCCGAAGTTCCCCGCCATCCCGGTGTCCATTTTGGTCTCGCGGCGCAAGATCGACTCAGCATCCGCTCAGCAAGCCCTGCCTATCGTCACCCCATGGTCACCGCCCCTCCTCGACGCAGACCCGCCGGACGGTCACCGATGACCGCGTGGCTGTCCAGGCCGCTGGCCTCGTTCCACCTGCTGCTCGCGCTCTGCGGGCTGCTCACCGTGCTCGGCGTGATCATGGTGCTCTCCGCGTCCGCGGTGTCCTCCTACGACGCGCAGACCGGATCCGGGGTGTACGCGCAGTTCCGGAAGCACCTGATGTTCGTGGCCATCGGCGCGGTGGCGTGCTGGATCGGCCTGCGGGTCCCGCTCCGGCGGATCAGGCGGCTTTCACCGTCGGCGATGCTGGTGTGCCTCGGCGCGCTGGTACTGGTGCTCACCCCGCTGGGCGCCAGCGCGGACGGCGCGCAGCGGTGGTTTTCGCTCGGCCCGTTCTCGGTGCAGCCCGTCGAGCTGGCCAAGGTCGCGCTCACCCTGTGGGGCGCGCACATCCTGGTGCTCAAGGCCGACGTGCTGCACCACTGGCGGCACCTGCTGGTCCCGGTCGTCCCCACCGCGCTGGTGCTGGTCGCGCTCGTGATGGCCCAGCCCAACCTCAGCGGCACGATCACGCTCGGTGTGGTCGTGCTGGCGCTGCTGTGGTTCGCCGGTGCCCCGAAGCGGCTCTTCGTGGTGGTCTTCCTCGCCGGTGGTGCCGGCATGCTGACGCTGGCACTGACCGCGGAGTACCGGCTCGCGCGCGTGCTGTCCTTCCTGTCACCGGATCCCGACGGCGCGGGCAGCTCCTACCAGGCGACGCAGGCGCAGTACGCGCTCGCCGACGGCGGCCTGTTCGGCGTCGGTCTCGGTTCCGGGCAGTCGAAGTGGCAGTACCTGCCCAACGTGCACAACGACTTCATCTTCGCGCTCATCGGGGAGGAACTCGGCTTCCTCGGCTGCGTCGTGGTCCTCGCCCTGTTCGGCGGGCTGGCGATCGTCGGGCTCCGCATCGCCACCCGCAACCTCGACCCGTGGATCCGGATGGTCGCGGGCACCTCGACCGTGTTCCTCACCGTCCAGGCCGCCATCAACATCGGTTACGTCGTCGGCCTGCTGCCGGTGACCGGTGTGACGCTGCCACTGGTCTCCTACGGCGGGACCTCGCTGGTCGTCACCATGCTGCTGGTGGGCATCCTCGCCAACGCCGCGCGCCACGAACCCGAGGCCGTCGTGGCACTGCGCTCGACCGGCCCCGGCAGGCTCGGGCGCCTGCTGCGGCTGCCCGCCCCGGAGCCGTACCACCCGCCGTTGAAGCAGCCCCTCCAAAGGGGAACTGCCCGTAAGGGCGGGCTTGCGGGTGATCCCGGTCAGGGCAGGGGATCGGTCCGCAGCAGGCCGTAGACCACGTCGTCCCGCCACTCGCCGTCACGCCAGATGGCACCACGCGTGACACCTTCGCGCAGGAAGCCGGCCTTTTCCAGCGCCTTCCGCTCGGCCACGTTGGCGACGTCGGTACAGGCCTCGACGCGGTGCAGCGTGGTGTGCGCGAACAGGTAGCGCGCGGTCAGCAGGTGCGCACGCGTGCCGTGCCCCCTGCCACGGGCTGCGGGGAGCAGCGCGATCCCCATGTTCCAGCAGTGCGATCTCGGGCCGGACGTCCGCCGCCACCACGACACGAAGCCGAGCCGCTCGTCGCCCGCGACCACCATCAGCATGCCCCCGTCCTCGCCGAGCATGCGGTTTTCCGCCCACCGCCGCCGGAACCGCCCCAGGTCCCACCAGCCGAACCACCCGTACTCCCCCGCGGCGCCCTGATCCTCGGTCAGGCTTTCCAGTACGTCCAGATCGTCCTCGCGCACCGGCCGCAGCGCCGTCTCCTCGTCCATCCCGCGATGATGCCCGAACGGAGCCGCCTCCGCACCGTCCATTATGGATCTTTGGCCGGGCTCGGCGGCGGCTCAGTGAGCCAGGGCGGCAGATCGGCCACGGGGTCCGCCGGTCGCCGCGACCGGCAGCGCCGCGCGGTAGGCGAACGCGGGCGGGAGGTTCGGCCACACCAGCGGGCCGCGTTCGAGCACCCCGAAGCTCGCGCGCAACGACGCGGCGAACCGGCGCGCGGGCGGGGTCCACGCGGTGTGCGAGTAGGCGAAGGTGGTGAACCTGCCCTCGGCGCGCAGCACGCTGGTGATCTGGCCGAGGACCCGGCGTTGCAGGTGCCCGGGCATCGCGGTCCACGGCAGACCGGACACCACCGCGTCGATGGGGCCGTCGACGTGGTCCGCCAGCACTTCCGCGGAGCCTTCGACGACGGTCACCGGCAGACCCGCGTACCGGGCGCGGAGATCGGCGGCGAGCCTCGGGTTGACCTCGACCGCGACGAGCCTGGCGCCGGGAGCCAGCCTGCGCAGCACGGCGTCGGTGAAAACACCAGTGCCCGGCCCGAGTTCGACGACGGTGCGCGCCCGCTCCAGCCCGATGCCGGTGGTCATGGCCTCCGCCAGCCTCGGCGAACTCGGGGCGATCGCGCCGGTGCGAAAGGGGTGGCGGAGGAACTCACTGATGATCGACATGCCCAAGACGGTAAATCCGGCGGGGCGGCCGCGCATCCGTCACCCCGACCGGTCTGCTCCTCCCGCGGTACGAGCCGGCGCCCTCCCGTGGGACGACACACGTTCACCGTCGGGAGGTGCGCCGACTCGTTCCGTGGTCTCGCGCCCGCGCGGGTCGCGAACCCGCTGCTACGACTGGCTTTCACCGTACCGGCGCCATCGCCGGGTTCGCGGTGCGCCATCTTCGCAGGCAAGACATTTTGGACGGTTCGATGGTTCCAGGCTCCTGTTAGGACCGTCCACACGCGAGCTTCACAACCGGCCGACCACGCTGTCCGGGTGGACCCGCACCGTCACGATCGGCACCGCGCCGTGGCGGGCCGCGGCCTCCGGGTTGTGGTCGCGATAGGACATTCCGGTGTACTTCACCGCGAGCCGGTCGCGCAGTTCTTCGGTGCCGTCCGCGCGCATCGTCGCGGTGCCGTGGATCGCGGCGTAGGTGTACGGCGCGTCGGACGGGCTGACCAGCACGCTGACCCTCGGGTCGCGGCGGAGGTTGCGCTCCTTGCGGCTGCCCTCGGCGACGAAGAACAGCACGTCGTCGCCGTCGCGGTCCACCCACACCACGGACTGGTGCGGCCTGCCGTCCGGCTGGAGCGTGGCGACCGTGCCGAACACCGGGGAATCGAGCACCCGGCGCAGCCGTGCCCGCGACACACCCGGCTCCGCGCTGGCCACGCCGCCAAGCAGGCGGGTCGTCTCGGCGAACAGCCGCGCGGCCGCGTCCTCGTCGAACGCCGGTCCCCGTACGTCGAGCTTCCCGTCCGGCGTAATGGCCGTCAGCGGCTCCCCGCGCGGCTCGGCCAGGATGGCGAGGATCGGCTCGATCGCTTCCGCTACCGGTTTCGCGTGCGCGCGCATCGCCTCGATCGCCGCGGCGGTTCCAGCGTCGTACTCCCCCGAGAAACCCGTGTTCACCACGCCGGGGTGCACCAGCGCATAGCGCACCTTCGGCGCCGTCCGCCGCCGCGCGAACCCGACCCCGAGCAGGTCGTTGAGCTGACCGCCCTGCGTGAGCACGCGGGACGCCTCGAAGTGCGGCTCGGTGCCGAGGCCGTCCCAGCGGATCGCCCCGGTCCCGCTGCCCGGCCCGGCGACATTGACGATCACCGGCCGGTCGGCCGCACCCAGCAGGTCGAGCATTTCGTGGCTCAGCACGAACCGGCTCAGGTAGTACAGCGCGAAGGTGTGCTCGAACCCTTCGGCGGTCACCGCGCGAGACGAGCGGTAGTGGCGCGCGCACAGCACCAGCGCGTCCACCTCGGTGAACTCGGCGCGGATCTCGTCGATCGCCCTCCTGGTCCCGGAAACCAGGCTCAGCTCGGCGGGCACGAACCGCGCGCGCTCCGCGGCCCCGAGCGCCGCCGCGGCGGCGAGGACGGCGTCGCCCTTCGCCTGGTCACGGCCGATCACCACCACGCGGTCACCGCGGGCGAGCCGATCGAGCGCCAGTGCCTTCCCGATGCCGTCCGTGCCACCTGTCACCACGATGGTGGACACTCCATCAACTAGACTCATGAGTTCAATCTAATAAACTCCTCAGTCTCGTGCAACGGGCGAACACCTCCGCGCCGCCGGGTCATCCGTCCATTTAGGACGCGATGGAGAACCGCGCAGACAGACGTCGCCGCCGGAACCCTTGGCAGGTCAAGGGTTCCGGCGGCGACGATTCTGCTTACGGGTCAGCCGACCTGCAGGTCGATGCAGGAGTAGAAGGCGTTCCCGGTGTCCGCGATGTTCCAGATGGCCAGCACCTTCTGCTTTCCGGTGTGCCCGCCGAGGTTCACCTGGTGCGTGACCGTGGCAGGCGGCTGCTGGTTGTTGCCGCTGATGTCGGCGACCTTCTGGCCGCCGATGTAGTACTCGTAGTTCGTGGTGCGGTGGCGCGCGGTGAACGTCCAGGTGAACGTCGCCGTGGTGCCGGTGGGAGTGGCCTTCCAGCCCTTGTTGTCGTCGTTGAGCTCGGCGAACTGCGCGAGGCCGCCGTTGCAGCTGCGCAGGCCCTTCGGGCCCTCGACGCTCTGCGGCTCGTACTTGATCTGGCCGCACGGCACGACGCCCTTCGCGCACTGCGCCTGCCTGCTGGCAGGCGAGTTGACGTAGCCGTGCGCACTGGCGATACCGGTCGGGCCGACCAGGACGATCACGGGGGCTGCTGCTGCACCGATAAGCGCCGCGACGAGCTTACGGTTCGTTTTCATACCAGCTCCTCAGTCACAAGGTTCCCGCATCCGGGCACACCGGATCAGCGGCGCAGAGCCGCTACGGGAAGTGAGGTTCGGGTGAGGTGGGGATTGTGGTCTAGACCATAGCGCGCGCGTCCGAGGATGGTCAAGAGATCGCAAAGTGCCCGGCCGGTTTGGTGACCTGCCGACGAACCGGGTGCACGCCCCGACCTGGTGTTACGCCGATACGGACGGGCACCGTGCCAGAAGCCGGCGCCGCGGGGCGTGAAAAGTGCGATTCCCTTGCCCGGCCCCGAAGGACACGTTCCGGACGGGTGAATTTTCACAATGTGCGGCAGGGCAATTCTCGTGCCCCAAAGGCTCCATTCGGAGCTGCGCACTCGCCTCCCGCACCGTGCGACCCGATCCCCGGCCTGGTGCCACACCGGGCGGGGCTGGGACAGTGGAGACCGACCCCTGGGGAGGACGCGTATGAAGATCCTGGTCACCGGCGCCACCGCGAACATCGGCCGGAAGGTAGTGGACCACCTGCTCGCACTGGGCGCGCGGGACATCCGCGCGCTGACGAACAATCCCGGCAGGGCCGCACTGCCCGAAGGGGTCGAAGTGGCCGAAGGATACCTTCGTCGGGTTGACACACTGCCCGCCGCGTTCGAGGGTGTCGACCGGATGTACCTGGCGCCGACACCGGACACGGTCACCGAGGTGCTGGCACTGGCCCGTGCCGCCGGGGTGCGCCACGTCGTGGACCTCTCCGGCGAGCCGGAGGGCTGGTGGGGCAAGGTCACCACCGCGGTCGAAGCGAGCGGGCTCACGTGGACGCACCTGTGGCCGGCCGACTTCATGGAGAACACGGCGTTCTGGGCGAAGCAGATCAAGGAAACCGGCGCCGTGCGGGAACCCTATCCCGGCGCCACGAGTGCGCCGATCGCGATGGCCGACATCGCGGCGGTGGCGGCGACGGCACTGACCTCGCCGATCGACGAGCAGGCGGGCCGGGCTTACCCGCTCGCCGGGCCGGAAGCGCTGAGCCGCGGCGAACTGCTCCGCCTGCTCGGCCGAGCGCTCGGCAGGGAGATCCCGTTCATCGAAGTGAGCCAAGAAGAAGCCGTCGAGGCGCTCACTCCCAGCCTTGGCGACAACGCGGGCTGGTACGTGCGCCGGGTGCTGGCCACGACCGCCGAGACACCGGGCGTCGCGTCCACCGCGGTCGAGGAGATCACCGGGCGGCAGCCGACGACCTTCGCGCAGTGGGCTGCCGAGCACGCCGCGGAGTTCACCGGGAGCTGAGACGGGCAGCCGCCCGTGCGGGAACGCGGGTTCCCGCACGGGCGACTGTCCTTTTCGGACTCCCCCGGGTCACTTGAAGGCGCCGCCCCCGAACCGCCGGACGGCCTGGTACACCACGTCCGACGCGCCGAAGCACGGCTGGCGGAGCGGGTTGAAGTGCGAGTACCTGCCGCAACGGTCGTCCATGTCGCTGTGCAGCTTCTTGTCGATCGCCGCCCGCAGGGCCGACCGGTCCGCCCAGCCGGTCCCCTTGCCGACCGGGATCCGGTGGTTGTTGCGGTAGCCGAAGTCGTGCCGGACGCACTGGTCGGTGAACCACGCGTCGACGATCTGCTTTCCGCTGTACGGGCCGATCTTCACTTCCTTCGGGACCGAGCACTTGTCGGTGTTCCAGTTGTACGGACCCGGTTTGCTCGCGCTGACCTTGAGGAAGTCGTCGAGGCTGTACTCGAACATCAGGTCCTTGGCGCTCGGCGCACCGGCCGCCGATGCCGGCACGGCGACGGAACACACCACGGCCGCCGCGGTGCACACCACGACGGCGGCCCGGCGTGCGATCGAGTTCTTCATGCGGGATCGTCCCCTTGTCGGTTCTCCGGCATCCGGAGCACATTGTGACACTTCAATGCCATATGTCACAAGTGACGATAGCGGGCACGTCCCTTGAGCAGGGGGCAGCACAGCGCGGCGACCGCCAGCACGGCCGCGGAAACGAGCAAGCTCACCCGCATCGCGGTCACGTACCCCGCCGCGAACGCCTCGTAGCCGAGGTGGTCGGACAAGGCCGTGTCCGCCGCGGTCAGACCTGGTGGCGCCGTCGGCGGACCGAACCGGCCACCTCCGGCCACTGAACCGGCCACCTCCGGCCACTGCGGACTCGACGAACCCGGAACGCAGCGGGGCAGGCAACCGGGCCGCCCGCGAGCTGGGCCGGCTACCCGGGATCGGCGCGTGGCAGCCCGACCTCCACCCGCAAACCCCCTTCGCGACCGGGGGTAGCCGAGACCGTGCCGTCGTGCGCCGCCGCGATCGAACGCACGATGGACAGGCCGAGGCCGACGCCGTCGCGGTGGCTCATGCGGTCCGCCGTGAGCCGCCGGAACGGCTGGAACAGCGCCGCGACCGACTCGGCGGGCACCCGCTGGCCGGAGTTGCGCACCAGCAGCGCGGGCTCGTCGGCGACCACCACCTCGACCCAGCCGCCCGGCTCGTTGTACTTGATCGCGTTGAGCACCAGGTTGCCGATCAGCCGTTCCAGCAGCACCGGATCGGCGGGCACCGTCCTGGCGGCCAGATTCCGGCGCAGGATGAGATCGTGCTCGGCGAGCCGTTCGGCGTGCGCGGTCAGCACGGAGTCGACCAGCTCGTCCAGGCGCACCGGCACCGTGCCGGGCAGGCCGCGATCGGCCTCGGCGAGGACCAGCAGGCCCTCGATCAGCCGTTCGTTGCGTTCGTTGACGGCCAGCAGCTGCGCGGCGAGCCGGTTGACCTCCGCGTCCTTGCCGTCACCGGTGACCACCGCGACTTCGAGCAGGGTCCGCTGCACCGCGAGCGGGGTGCGCAGCTCGTGCGAAGCGTTCGCGGCGAACCGGCGCTGCCCGTCGAAGGCGAGTGCCACCCGGTCCATCAGCCCGTTGACCGCGACCGCGAGACTCCGCAGCGGCCCCTCCAGGTCCTCCGGGCGCATGCGCTGGCCCAGGTTCTGCGGCCCGAGCTGGTTGATGGTCGTGGTGAGATCGGGCAACGGCCGCAGCACCCACCGCCGCACGAACCGCCGCGCCCACCAGAGCACCACGGCCAGCGCGATCAGCGCCGCCAGCCGCAGGAACATGGGCGGGCTGGCGTGCGCGCAGCTGACCCCCCGCGGGCAGAAGTCGCGGTAGACGAACGTGCCGAGAACCGCCTGGAGTGCTTCGACGACCGGGACGGCCAGTGCCAGGCCGCACACCACGCCGCCGAGGACCGCCAGTTCGACCCTGCCGTGCAGCGAAGCGAGAGACCGCCTCAGGTACCGAGACGGTAGCCAGCGCCGGGCACGGTGAAGATCACCGCCGGTTCGCCGAGCTTGCGCCGCAGCGTCATCACCGTCACCCGCACCGTGTTCGTGAACGGATCGGCGTGTTCGTCCCATGCCTTCTCCAGCAGTTCTTCCGTGCTGACGACCCGTCCCTCGGCGCGCATCAGCACCTCGAGCACGGCGAATTCCTTGGGCGACAACGCCAGCGGTCTACCGTCGCGCGAGGCGAACCGCCTGGGCGGGTCAAGCCGCACGCCCGCCCGGTCGAGCGTCGGTGGCAGCGCGGGAAGCGCGCGCCTTGCCAGCGCGTGCACCCTGGCGACCAGTTCGGCGAAGGCGAAGGGCTTGGTCAGGTAGTCGTCCGCCCCGAGGCCGAGCCCGTCCACGCGGTCCCGGATCCCGGCCGCGGCGGTCAGCATGATCACCCGGGTCTCCCCGCCGTCGGCGGCGACCTTCCGGCAGACCTCGTCGCCGTGCACCAGCGGCAGGTCGCGGTCGAGGACCACCACGTCGTACCGGTTGACCGCGACGCGTTCGAGCGCGGCGTCGCCGTCGTAGCAGACGTCCACCGCCATTCCCAGGTGCCGCAGCCCTTCGGCGACGGAGTCGGCGAGCAGCTCTTCGTCCTCGGCTACCAGAATTCGCATCAGGCTCCAGCATTGTTTTCCCGGACATCCCGACCTGTCGGGCCCATTGTCGTCACCGGCCCGATAAAGGCCGGATAAAGGCCGACCTTAACGGGCGGCGACCGCGCGCTCCGTAAACAGGCCGCATGTCTTGGGCCGGAAGGAACACCCTGGTCGGCGCGGTCGGGTCCGTGCTGGCCGCCCTCGGTGCGTTCGGGGCGGGCGCGACCCTGCTGCACGATCCCGTGTTGTCCGGAACACCGCTGGCCGTGTGGCGCTACGGGCACGGGAGAATGGCCGCCACCGCCGTGCTCTACCTCGGCCTGGCCATGTTGCTGCTGGCTTGGGTCCGGTTAGGACAGTCCACACGAGCGGGCAGGGTTTGCCGGCGGGACGTGGTGCGGGCGATATGGGCGTGGTCCGCGCCGTTGCTGCTGGCCCCGCCGTTGTTCAGCACCGATCTCTACCACTACCTCGCGCAGGGCGTGGTCGCGCACGCGGGATTCGATCCCTACACGACCGCCCCCGCCGACCTGTCCGGCCCGGTGATCGACAACGCGAGCGGGCAGTGGCAGGCGATGCCGTCACCGTACGGCCCGTTGTTCGTACTGCTCATGAAGAGCGTGGTGGCCGCGACCGGCGGCGCTCTCGTGCCGGCCACCCTGCTGGCCAGACTGGTGCTGGTCACCGGGCTCGCCTTGCTGTGCCGCGCGCTGCCCGCACTGTGCCGCCACCTCGGCGCGCGGCCGGAGTGCGCGCTGTGGATCGGGGTGGCGAACCCGTTGGTGCTGCTGTACCTGGTGTCCGGTGGTCACAACGACCTGTTGATGGCCGGGCTGCTGGCCGCGGGGACGGCGCTGGTGCTCGACCGCGCCCCGGTGCGGGGCTTCGCGCTGGTGGCGATGGCCGCGGCGGTGAAGGCGACCGCGGCGGTGGCGCTGCCGTTCCTGGTCTGGGTGGTGGCGGCGGACCTGGTCAGGGAAGGAGGTCCGGCGTGGCGCGCCTTCGGCCGCGCGGTGGCGCTCGGACTGTCCACTGTGACCGTCGCGTTCGGACTGTGCACCGTGGTCGCCGGCGTCGATCTCGGGTGGATCCGCACGATGGGCGGAAACGCGATCCTCGATCCACTGCTGTCCGTGCCGACCGCGCTCGGCAGGCTCGCCGGTCTGCTCAGCGGCACCGGCCCCGCTGAGCTGCTCGCGGGATTCCGGCTGGCAGGCTGGATCGCGCTCGCCGGGCTCGTCGCGTGGCTGTGGTGGCGTGCCAGAACCGGTGGCGCCACGGCGGTCCGGTGCGCGGCGGCGGCGCTGCTGGCCACCGCGCTGCTCACCCCGGTCTCGCTGCCCTGGTACTTCACCTGGCCACTGGTGCTCGGTGCGGCGGCCCCCTGGCCCGCCTCCCGTGTCGCCGCCGCCGCGGGCTTGTCGGCGTGGCTCGTGCTGAGCTCGCATCCCGACGGGAAGACCCTGCTGCCGCCATGGGGGTTCGCCGTGCTGGCGGTGGCGTCGATCGCGGTCGGCGTACTGACCCGCGGTATCTCTCGGCCACGGCACCTGCTCAATCGGGAACGGAATCCGCCGTCGAGAGCTGGTGCCCCGCCGGCACGTCCGCCGGAGCCAGGTCGTGCCGGAGATGGACGAACTCCACGCGCTGCCAGCGACCTCGTTCGCTCACCGAGCCGGGGTCGACCCTGATCCCGGCGACGACCTCGGGTGCCACCGCGGTGCAGTCGACCCGGAACCGCCGATCGAGACGGCCGCCCTGCCCGGCGCCGGTCCGCGACGGCCGCCACGGGTGCTCGTCGCCGGCCGCGCTGAACAGCCCGGCGAGCCCTTCCACCTCGTCGGGATCGTCGATGCGGACGACGCCGACCACGCCCAGTTTCCCGCTCCGCGCCGAATACCGGCCGAGGACGAGTTCCGACGGCCAGTCGAGCGACGGGTTGACGCCGCCCACGATCGCCGTCGTGGCGCGCAGCCTGGCGTCCGCCTCCCGCTGCCGTTGACGGCCCTCGCGGTTCTCCGACCACTGCGCGCGAAGGCCGGGACCGGTGCGGACCGGCCGCGCGCGCCAGATCCTCCGCGCCTGCCACGCCGCGGCCGCGGCCGACACCACGCCCAGTCCGAAAAGGACGAACATGAAAACGGGGCTGCCCTCCTCCGCGCTGTCCCGCAGCTCCTCGTAGGTGCGGACCGAACTGCCCGAACCGGACACCACGTGGCAGCGATCGCCGGGGCCCATCACCTTGCCGTCGCAGGTGACGGCCTTGTCGCCAGCCGGATCGGGCAGGAAGCCGGTCCCCTGCACGACCAGATATCCCGAGAGCAGCGCGAAGAAGACCACCGCGACCACCCGCGGCCACCACCAGCTGCCCTGATCTCGCCGCACGTCGCCCGTCCTCCATGATCGTCACCGCCGGTACCGGCCGTACCGTACGCGGACCACCTTGAAGAAACCTTGATCCGTCCATCCACACCGGACGATGCCAGCCAGGCCGCGGAGTTACGATCTTGCCCTCACGCGCGATCCGGGGAGCACCAGCATGACCAACCCGAACTGGCCGGGACACCAGGGACAGCCGTGGCCCCACGGCCCGCAGCAGCAGGGGCAGCCGCAGTGGCAGCAACCGCACCCTGGGCACCAGCAGTGGCAGCAGCAGCCCCACCCGTACCAGCGGCAGCCGCAGTTCCCGCCGCAACCGCCGCCACCACGGCGGCGGCGCGGCCCGGTCATCGCGATCGCCGCGGCCGTCGTGGTCGTCATCGCCGCGACCGCGGTGACGCTGGTGCTGACGCTCGGCGACAAGGACGACGGCGGGCAGCAGGCCGCCGCGCCCGGTGAGACCAGTTCGGAGTACACCGCCCCCGCCGACGGATCCGGTTACGACACCGCGGACTGGGACCAGCCGCTCCCGCTGCCGATCGGCGAGAACCGCTGCGCGTGGCAGAAGGACGTCGTCCAGGAGATCGGCGCGCTCGGCGGCGGGGTCACCGACTTCAAGGACAACACGTCGGGCTGCCAGTTCCTGCTCGGCGACGGCAACACGATCATCCAGGTGCGCGCGACCGGGCCGTACGACCGCATCAGCCAGGAAACCGGGGTGCTCGAACCGGCCCAGTTCGCTGGCGTGCCCGGCCGCGTGTACGCGTTCACCTACTCCAAGCACACCGGGTGCAGCGCGCTGCTGGCGAGCCGGTCGGTCGCGGTTCCCGCGGTCGACATCTCGACCAAGGACAAGGGCGGCGACCAGAAGCAGCACTGCGAACTCGCGAAGAAGGCCATGGAGGTCGTCGCCAAGAAGTACGTGCCCCTCGCGGGCGGCACCCCCGCGAGCGGCGCGGTCCAGGAGGTGCCCGCGAAGGCGTTCGAGGGCAAGACCGCCTGCGATCTCGCCAAGGCCGGCGCCGTCTACCTCGGCGTCGAGTCCGACAGCGCCAAGGAGGGCACCGACCCGCTCGGCAGCACCTGCACGCTCGACGGCGCCACCACCACCGCGAGCGCGAAGCTGACCAAGAGCACCACCCTCGACGGCGTGCCGCCGGTGCCCGGCGCGAAGGCGACGAACTCGAAGCTCGGCTCGTACCCGCTCCGCATGGAGCAGGAACCGGCCAAGTGCACGCTCAGCCTCGACTACGGCGGCGGGCACGTCTTCCAGCTCAGCATGGGCCCCAAGGACGGGAAGCCGGTGAACATCACCTGCCAGGCAGGCCGGGTGGCGATGGCCGTGGGCCTGGTCAACCAGCTCATGACGGCGTCCTACCAGTAGCCGCCCCGGTGGGATCCGGCTCGCCTACTGCCCTCCGTGACCGGTACAAGCGCGTCGTCGGCGCGAGCCCGCACAGCTACCGCGCCACCTTCCGGGCCGGACTGTCCACACGGGACGGTCAGTTCGCTCCGCGTGGCGATTCCCATGCCGTGAAGGTGACCTTCGGGGCGTCTGGGTCCCCGAAGGCCACCTTCGGGGTACGGCCTCCCGCGCGAGGGGTTCCTTGGGGAATCTAAGTCCCCGAAAGTCACCGTGATGATGCGCGCGTCGATTCCGGTGAGATGGGTGGCGGGGCGTGGAGCCACCCGGGGCTCGGTCCCCGAAGGGCACCTTCGGGGCATCTGACGCCGCGATCTCGCCCCTCGCGATGCGCGGCATGGTGATGCTGATGCCCTGAAGGTGCCCTTCGCGGCGTCAGATTCCCTCAAGGGCACCTTCAGGGCTCCACCCCGGAACCGAGAGCAGCCTCCACGACGGCCACATCCGCGACATGCACGTCCCTGAGGCCTCTTTCGGGGCAAGAGCGCGAGAACAAGAACGAGGCGCGAGCCGCGAAACCCCAGCGCATTCCCTGAAGGTGCCCTTCGCGGCGTCAGATTCCCCGAAGGCCACCTTCGGGGAATGCGCAGCGGGCCCAACCTTGGCCTCTACAGGAGCGTCCTTCAGGGCATGGCCGGTGCACCGAAGGCCCGGCTCAGCCGCGAAGCAGATCGGCGACGGTGGCGATACCCGCTTCGATCGCGCGGACCGGAGTGTTGCCGAAGCCGAGCACGAGCCGGGGGGCGAACTTTCCCGGCGTGCGGCGCATTTTCGCCATGCCGTAGAGCCCGACTCCGCGACGGCGCGCCTCCTCGATCAGCTGGTCCTCGTCGGCGCATTCCGGCAGGTGCAGCACGGCGTGGAAACCCGCCGCGAGACCGGTGACGCGCAGACCGGGAACGTGCTCGGCCAGTGCGGCGAGCAGTGCCTGGCGCCGCGCCGCGTACTCGGCGCGGGCACGCCGCAGATGCCGGTCGTAGCGCCCGGATTCGACGAGCGTGGCCAGTGCGAGCTGGTCGAGGCCGGGGCTGCTGCGGTCGGCGAGGAGCTTCCCTCGGGCCAGCGCGGGCAGCAGCCGGTCCGGCGCGACCAGCCAGCCCAGCCGCAGGGTCGGCGCGAGCGACTTGCTGACCGTGCCCAGCGAGACGACCCGGTCGGGCGCGAGTCCCTGCAGCGAGCCGACCGGATCGCGGTCGTAGCGGAACTCGGCGTCGTAGTCGTCCTCGATGATGACGCCGTCGCGTTCGCGCGCCCACGCGATCAGCTCCTGCCGCCGGTGCCCGGCGAGCACCACGCCGGTGGGCCATTGGTGCGCGGGCGTCACGAGCACGGCGCGCGCCCCGCTGCGGTCGAGCGCGCCGACGTCGAGACCGTCTTCATCGACCTCGACCGGGATCGCGCCCATCCCGGAGGCGGCCGCCAGTTCGGTCATCGAGCCGCCGGGTCCGGGGTCCTCGAAGGCGAGCGCGTCGATGCCGTCGGCGGCCAGTGCCCGCACGACCAGTCCCAGTGCCTGCGCCATCCCGGCGCAGACGATGATCCCGTCCGCGGTGGCCGCGACCGCCCGCACGCGCCCGAGGTAGCCCGCGAGGACCTCGCGCAGCCGCCGCTCGCCGACCGCGTCCCCGTAGTCGAACGCGGAGTTCGGGCTCGTACGGCAGACCTCCTTGATGGCCCACGCCCAGTCCTCCCTCGGCGCCAGGCCCAGATCGGGGACACCGGACCGGAAGTCGGCGACCGCGAGCCGCGGCGGCGTTTCGCGAACCGGGCGCGGCGGCGACGCGCCGGTGCGGACGGTCGCGGTGGCGGCCACCCGCGTGGCCGATCCGGCACGGCTGGTCAGGTACCCCTCCGCCTGTAGCTGCGCGTAGCAGTCCTGGACGAGGCCACGGGACAGGCCGAGCGCGCGGGACAGTTCGCGTGAGGACGGCAGGCGCTCGTTTTCGCCGAGGCGGCCACTTCGGATGGCGTCGCGCAACTGGTCTTCGAGCTGCGAGCGCAGCCCGGCACCACTGGTCCGGTCGATCGTGACGAACAGCTCCGGACCCGAACCGGCCCACTCCACAGGCATGGAACTGGACCTTACCCGTGATCCGGTTCGCTTCTAGCGTCATTCCCATGACTTGCGACGCCCTCCCCCAGCCCGCGGTTCTCGAAACGCCGCGCACCAAGCTGCTCTCCCGCGCGCTGCTGCTGCGCTTCGTGTCGATCATCGGTTCGTCGATCGGCTTCTACCTGCCCCTGTCGGTGGTGCCGATGTTCGCGAAGGAGACCGGTTCGGAAAGCGGCGCCGGTCTCGCGACGGTCGCCCTGCTGCTGGCCACCGTGGCGTGCGAACTGGTGACGCCCCGGCTCATCACCAGGATCGGCTACCGGTGGGCGCTGGCCGTCGGGCTCGTCCTGCTCGGCGCGCCGACCGCGCTGCTGACGTTCTGCGACAGCGCTTGGATGATCGTCGGGGTCAGCGTGGTCCGCGGCGCCGGGTTCGCCATCGCGGTGGTCGCGGGCGGCGCAGTCACGGCCGCGCTGATCCCGGCCGACCGGCGTGGCGAAGGGCTCGCGCTCGTCGGGCTGGTCGGCGGGGTGCCCGGTCTCCTCGCGTTGCCCGCCGGTGTCTGGGCGGCGGCGCACTGGGGGTACGCGCCGGTGTTCGCGGTGACGGCGGCGGCCACCCTGCTCGCCCTGCTGTCCATTTCCGGCCTGCCGCGCCGCGCCGCCACGGCCGGACCCGATGGCCGCCACGGCGTGCTCGCCGCGCTCCGCAACCCGGTACTCACCCGCCCGGCGACGGTCTTCGCGGCCGCTTCCGTGGCGATCGGCGTGTTCGTCACGTTCCTCCCGCTCGCGCTCACCGGCCAGCCGTCGTGGGTCGCCGCCGCGGCGCTGCTCGCCCAGCCCGCCGCGTCCACGCTTTCCCGTCTCGTCGCCGGACGGCTCGGCGACAAGTGGGGCCCCGCCCGGCTGATCGGGCCCGGCCTGGTGGTGGCCGTCGCGGGCATGGCCACCCTCGCCGTCACCGGTTCGCCGTCCATGGTCATCGGCGGGGCGCTGGTGTTCGGGGCCGGGTTCGGCGTGCTGCAGAACGCGACGCTGGTGCTGATGTACGCCCGGGTGCCCGCCGGTGGCGAAGGCGCGGTGAGCGCGATCTGGAACGCCGCCTACGACCTCGGCATGGCGGGTGGCGCGCTCGGCGCAGGCCTTCTCGTCGCCCCGATCGGCTACCCCGCGACCTTCGTGCTCGCCGCCGTCGTGCTGGTCCCCGCGCTCGCCGTGGTCCGCCGCGACCGCGGTTCCGCCGAGAACTGACCGTGGCGAAGGCCTGCGCCCGCGGCGCCACCTACCGGCCGAAGGCGGCGGCGCGCTGTGTGCCAGGCCACATCCGGGAATGATCGCGGCCGCCGCGCGCTGAACCCGGTACGGAGCCCGCCATCGTCCACAGAGGAGAGACATGTCCGCCACCCCGACCGAGACGGCGCAGCCCGAGCTGGTGCCCGCACTCGACGACTTCGACTTCGAACTCACCGACGGCGCGGCCTGCCGCATCGACGACCCGGACTGCGAAGCCTGCCAGTAAAGCCGGTCAGGCGAGCTCGTCGCGGAGCGCGTTTCGCGGCAGCTCGCGCGACCGAGGGCGACGGGTCGTCGAGAAGCTGGGCGACGGACTCGCGGCCCGCCGCGTCCAGCCCCCACGTCGTCATGGCAACCGGTGGGGGCGTTCGGTGCGCACGACGATCAGCGCCGCCGCCTTCAGCACCACGACCCCGGCGCCTGACCGCGGTTACCTGCGCCAGGTCACGTTCCGGGACGGCTTGTCCTCGTACGGGCTCTTCGAGTACGCGACCGAGACGACCGGGTCGGCGGCCACCCCGAACATGAGGTCGCAGGTCTCGTACTTCGCGCCCTTGACCGAGAAGTCCTTCGGCGCGAAGTCGTTGTCGGTGCAGCCAGGCACGTCGGTCTTGGCGCCGATGCCGAAGACGGTGCCGGGGAAACCACCGCTCTTCGTGGTCGCCCACAACGACGGCGCCTGCACCTCCGCGAGGTTCACGCCGTCCACATTGGTCAGTACTTTGTGGACGAAGAAGAACATCTTGCCGCGTAGCTGCTTCTTGTCCTCGTCCTTGAGCTTGAGGTTGTCGATGTCCGCGTCGGCGGCCTTCACCACGTCGACGGTCACGGAGATCCCGAGCAGGCCCTTCGCGTACGTGCTGTTGAACGGGACCACCGCCTGCTCGCCGAACTTGAGCTTGGTGCCCGGCTTCGTCGTGGCGTCGGTGAGCTCCAGTGCCGGGCTGGTGGTCAGGTACGGCTTGTCCGGGGTGGTGGTCACCGGCGCCGAGGGCGGGGCGCTGGTCAGCGGCACCGTCGCGCTCTGCCTGCCGTTCGGGGGCTGGGGTTCCGCGTCGGCCGAGCACCCCGCGAGTGCGAGGGCGAGCGCGGTCACGGCAAGGGCGGAGTGGCGTCTTCGATACTGGTTCATGAGGTCCTCTGTGCTCTCGGGTTCAACCGACCTTAAAGGACCCGAGAGCGATGTCGACCCGGATCCCGCCGAACGGGCCGCGATCTTCCTCGCCTGCGCCGATCGGCACCGAGCACATCGCGGTTTCGCCGACCTACACCGCTACACCCGCACCACCACGCACGCCTACCCGCTCATCGCGATCGACCGCACCGAGCCGGTCGTGCTCACCGACCTGGCCCGCCGCCGCGCCGCGCTGACCAGAGCCACACCCGCTAAGTAGCTCACCAGCCCGGTGCCGTCGTGGTGCCGCGCCGCAGGCGGTAGGCGTTGTCCGCGTACGGTCTCGTGAACCGGTAGACCGTCCTCATCGGAGTGCCCGGGTCGGTGTCGAGCACGGTGTACAGCCGGGTGATCGTCGAGGAGCGGAGCTGCGGGCCGAGCAGCCCGCCGACTCCCGGCGTCCACGTGCCGCCGGAGGTGGCGGCGTGCTCGCTCTCGTCGGGGCCGAACCCGAAACCGACGGCGTACGACACCGGCGACACGATGCCGTCCGCGAGCACCGGCTGCCCCTGGCAGGGGTAGAGCCAGGTGAGCTGCCAGTCGACGAGGGTCCTGCCGTCGCGGGGCAGGGCACTGCCGACCGGGACGACCTGCCGCGCGGTGGGCATCGCGAACGAGAGCCAGTTCCGGGTCACCTCGGCGGTCAGCCGGAAGGCGACCGCGCCCGGTGGCAGGTTCTCGCCACGGCTGATCGACACGTCACGCCAGCCGATGTCGTCCTCGGCGGCGCTGAACTCGGTGGTGGCGACCACTTCGCCGGACGCCGTCGCGAACTCGGCGGTCAGGCTGTTGCCGTCGCCGGTCTGACCGCTCACGGTGGTCATGAGCTGGTTCCTCGCGGACAGGCCGGACGGCAGCTTCAGCCAGGGTGAGGTGAACCGCGCCGGGCGACCGGACTCATCGGGCACGTTGCCGTAGACCTCGGCGGTGGCGGGTCCCGGCTCCGGCGGGCTGGCCGAATACCAGACGTTCCGCTCGAACCCGTCCGTCACGGGGGCGCCGGAAGCCACTTCGACCGGGCGGGCGGAATCCGGGTCGGCGACCCGCAGCACCCGCGCCTCGCCGCACTGGGCGGCGAGCGGGTCGCGCACCGCGTCGGCCCAAGGCGACCAGGTGTGCCAGGTGCGCGCGGTCGCGACGCCGAAACCGCCGACGAGGAAACCCAGTTCCGCCACCAGGAAGCACGCGACGACGAGGGTCGCGGCGGACATCGGCGCGAAGGCGCCGCGACGTCTTCGCAGCAAGAACGCACCCGCGACGACGAGCCCTGTGACCACAATGGACACCGTGCCGGGCAGAAGCGGTTGCCCGGCAAGGGGAACGCCGGGCAGCACGTCGTCGGCCCAGACGTTGCGGCCCGCACCGGAAAGCAGGACCCAGCCAGCGGCGCCGGTCAACAGCAGCGTCCCGAGCACCGCCGTCCACCGGCCGTCGCCGACCAGCCGCCGCACCAGGCCCGGCCCGGCGAGTGCGGACCAGGTCAGGAAGATCGTCGCCACGCCGGCGAACGCGCCGAAGTGCCAGGTCCACTTGGACGGCGTGAGCACGAGGAGGCCGAGGCCGAGCGCGCAGGTCCAGCCGGTGAGCCACAGCGCCCACGGCAGCGGCCGCCGCCTGCGTCGGGCGCGCACGCACAGCACGACGAAGAACGGGAGGACGAGCAGCAGCAACAACACCGGTGTGCGCAGGGCGAAGTTGCCGAGCGAGTTGCCGCCGAGCAGGGACCGGTAGCGGTCGAACTCGTCGTGCAGCGGATCCGGTGGCCCGGTTTCGAGCCCGCCGCCGAAGGACGAACTGCCGCGGAGGAAGTCGGCGAGCGTCCCGTCGGCGAATCCGGCGAACGCGGAGACGGCGGCGCAGGACAGCACGCACACCACCGTGGCGGCCGCGACCGCGCCCGATCGGGCGGTGCGCCGGACCAGCTTCACCGCCGCACCCGCGCCGAGTGCCAGTGGCAGCACCACGAGCACGCCCGCGGTGTGCGCGATCAACCCGAGCGAGGCCGCACCGACGGCGAGACCGAGGTACGCCACGCGCTGACGACGCCTCGCGGCGAGCACGGCGGCGACGGTGACCGTCAGGCACGCCGCGACCGACGCCTCCTGCCGGGTCCCGAGCCCGAACGGCAGCCACCAGGCGAGGAACAGCAGCGCGGGGACGAACATCCGCCGTCCGCGCGCCACCTCGGCGACCGCACCGCGCACCGCGAGCCAGGTGACGATCCCGAACAGCAGCGACGGCGCGCGGAGCAGCACCGGGGCGTTGCCGAGTTCCAGCCACCACGAATAGAGCCGCAACAGCCAGGTGAACGGGACGTAGGAATTGTTGTGGTACATGTAGTAGTTGCCGAAATAACCCGCGTGTTGGTGATTCTCGGCCATGGCGTACATCCAGCCGTCGTCACTCGTCCTCGGCGCGAGGAACAGCCACGCGACCAGCGCGGCACCCACGAGCACGTCGGGGGTGCCGATCCGGAAGCGGCGTTTCCGGCGGGGATTCTTCCGCCGGTGCAGCGCGAGCAGACAGGCCGCGGCGGTGACGGCGCTGATCGCGACCATCCCGAGCAGCACGAGCTTCAGCGGTGCCGGCGAGTTCGCGAACCGGTCGTCGACCCGCACCGTGACGTCGAGATCGGGACCGGGCAGGGCGGTGATCGACGTGACGAGCGCGTCGACGTCGGGCATCGCCGAAGTGCCCAGCCGCTGCCCGTCCCTGGTGTAGACGAGGTGGCCGTCCACCGCGCCGATCTCGTACCGGCACGAACTCGCCGGGACCCGGTCCCGGAACAGCACCGTGGTACCGAGGAACGCGGTGAGCATGCCGTTCTCGGCGGTGATCCGCAGCCCCTCGGCGCGCTCGGGCTGGTCCGGATCGGTGGTGGCGAGTACGACGCGGGAAGCGCGATCGGCTTCGGTGGCGGCGGCCGCATCGACCGCACGGCAGGAGAACGCGGCCTTCAGGTCGAGCGGCTTCCCCGCCTCGAGCGAAAGGAGCGTGGACTCGGGCGCGGTGGCCACGAGCGGCCAGCTGACCGACGGGTCGTTCACCTCGACCGGAGCCACCGGCAGCGCGAGCGCACCGAGAATGGTGAGCGCACCGGCGCAGCAGGCGACCGCCGTCAGCCACCTCCGGCGGACGCGGGCGCGCACCGGTACCGGAGTTGTCGGCGTACGGCTTTCCAGCACAGCGGGCAGCGCGGGGATAGCCCCTCCCCAAGAGACAAGTGGTGTCCCCGCAAAGATAGAGCTTTTCGGGAAAGTCGATAACCCCTATCGAATCGCCCGGACGTCCCGCACAATTGCCCGATCGGCCCGCGCGGCAGGAAAGGCACTGGCATTCCGCCAGAAGACCGGGTGATCCGATCGCCCCGGCTACACCGAAAGCACCAACCCCTTGCCGCCGAAGGGAACGGCCCGTGTCCCGGTCACCGAGAAAAGTGCACCGGGACACGGGCCGCCCGCTAAGGAATGACCCGGTTCCTCAGGTTGTTGGGGTAGGGGCCAGCGCCGTGGACGCCGAGTTCGTGCGCCAGGTCGAAGTTGTAGAAGGGGTGCACGGAGAAGTACCCCTGCAGGTTCTGGCCGCCGAAGCAGACCGGGTCCGCCCCGTTCGGCGAGTTGGGGCCGTTGCAGAGGCTCAGCGTGGGATAGCGGAAGGAGCCGAGCGGGCGGAAACCGCCACCCGGCCCGGGGAAGGGCAGGTAGCCGTTCACGCCACCGGGGTCACCCGGCCAGTTCGACTCCTCCTTCTGCCGCCGCCCGTCCGCGAGCAGGATGCCCTGGATGTTCCGGTCCGGTGGCTCGGTCTCCAGCACGTTCCCCGCGATGAGGGCACCTTCGCTGAACCCGGCGATGATCACCCTCGTGTTCAGGTCGCACCCGGAAGTGACGTACAGGTTGTAGAGCGCGGTCCGGAGATTGGCGACCCCGATGTCGACGTTGCTCCACAGGTTCACGTCGGGCTGCGCGTTCGGGTAGGGAATGCGCACCGGGTTGGCGCCCTCGGGCGCGGTGGTGGCGTTGAGCATCCCCTCCGCGCCGCCGTCGGTGTACCCCGGAACCACGAACATGACCGGGCCGCACGGTTGCGCGGCGTGCGCCGACGGCGCGGGCCCGATGGTCAAACCGGCGGCGGCGGCGAAGGACAGGGCGAACGCCGTGACCCATCGTCGTCGCCGCGCACCGAATCTGGTCGTCACGTCTTCTCCTCACTGTGCGTCCCCAGCTGGCGGCGCGACGGTAGCGGCCGTCGATGAAGCCTCGATGAAAGCGCGGACCAGTTGACGCAACCATTCAGTTGCCATAATGTGGCAATCAATCGGTTGCTACTTAGTGGAGGGTGTCATGGGTCTTCCCGAGCACGAACGAACCGCGCTGCCTGCCGTGGTCGACCGCGCCACCTGGCAGTCCCGCCGGGACGAGCTGCTGGCCAGGGAAAAGGCGCACACCCGCGAAGGGGACGCGATCGCGGCGGCACGCAGGCGGCTGCCGATGGTGGAGGTGGACCCGGCCACCGCGCTGACCGGACCGCACGGGCCGGTCACGCTGCTGGACGTGTTCGAGGGCCGCAGCAAGCTGATCGCGTACTTCCACATGTGGCACGCCGATCATCCCGCCGCGGCCCAGTGCGAGGGCTGCACGTTCTACAACGGACAGGTCCGCGAACTGTCCTATCTGCACTCCCGCGACGTCACCTACGCGACGCTCTGCCACGGCCCCTACGACGAAAGCGTCCGCTATCGCGACTTCATGGGCTGGGACGTGCCCTGGTACTCGATGCGGGGTTCCGCCGACGCGCTGTTCGCCGATCGGTACCCGTTCATGCTGGCGTGCTACCTGCGGCACGGGGAAAGGGTGTTCGAAACCTATTCGACCAGCGGCCGGGCGGTCGAGGTGATGGCACCGACCTACGGGCTGCTGGACCTGACCGTGCACGGCAGGCAGGAAAGCTGGGAGGACTCCCCCGCGGGCTGGCCGCAACCGTGGCCGGTCGACGGCGAGCTGCTCCGCACCGGCGGGCGTCCGACGGCCCAGTGGTCGCGGCTGGAATCCGGGCGCGCCGACGAACTGAGCCGTTAGCCGCACTTTCCGCGCGGACCGATGAGTTTCGCTTCGAGTTCAGGTCACACCGAGGGACATAGCATCCACCGGAGGGTGTGCCCGGACGGCCGAGCACACCCCAGTGACCCGAGGAGCGACATGGCAGACCACGAACCGGACACCGCGCTGGGACCGTTCTCGTCTCCCGAAGCACAAGCGACTCCGTGGGCATCGGCGTTGGCGATCCTCGGCGAGGCGGAGGTGTTCTGGCTTTCCACCGTGCGGCCCGACGGGCGACCGCACGTGACGCCGTTGCTGGCGGCTTGGACCTTGGACGGCCTGTGCTTCACCACGGGTGCCCAGGAGCGGAAGGCGCAGAACCTCGGGCCCAATCCCCGCTGCGTGCTGACGACGGGCACGAACGCCTTGACCGGTGTGGACGTCGTGCTCGAGGGCGTCGCGTCCGTGGTGGACGAGCGTTCCGAACGCGTACGGGCCGTCGCGGACTTCGAGCGGAAGTACGGCGCGCACCTGACCAGCCCCGAAGGGACCTGGTACGGGCTGGGCCAAGCCGTCATCGACGGCGGCATCAGGCTGTACCGGGTCGCGCCTGCCGTCGGATTCGCCTTCGGCAAGCTGCCGACGGCCAGCCAGACCCGCTACACGTGGCCGAGCCGGTGACGACGGCGTCCACGTTGCAGCACAAGGTCCAAGCCGTGCTCGGCGAACTCGTCGGCGCCGGAGCCGAAACCGGTTTGCAGGTTGCCGTGCACCACCGCGGCGCCCTCGTCGCCGACGCCGTCGCCGGTGTCGCCGACAGCCGCACCGGGCGCGGGATGACCCCGGAGACCCCGGTCTTCAGCTTCTCGGCAGGCAAGGTCATGACCTCGCTGATCGCGCACCTGCTCGTCCGGACCGGTGCCGTCGGATACGACACGCCGGTGGCCGAGCTGTGGCCGGAGTTCGGTGCCCGCGGCAAGGCGGCCACGACCCTCCGGCACGTGCTCACGCACTCGGCGGGTGTGCCCGCGATGCCTCGCGGCATCGGCCCCGCCGACCTGGCCGACTGGTCACGGGTCTGCGCCGCGATCGCCGACGCCGAACCCCGGTGGCGGCCAGGGAGCAAAACGGGGTACCACTCGTTCACCTTTGGCTTCCTCGTCGGCGAGATCGCGCGCCGGGCCACCGGCAAACCGATGCGGCAGCTCTTGCACGAGTGGGTCGCCGCGCCCCTCGGCCTCGAAGGTGACCTGTACTTCGGTGTGCCCCGGACCGAGCTGGCCCGGCTGGCACGGCTCGAAGACGCCACGCCGCCGGTCGCCCCACCCGAGGACGACGGCATCCTCGCGCCGTGGGAACGGCACCCGACCGCGGCCATGGGCAACAGCCACGAGATCCTGCAGGCGGACATCCCGTCGGTCGGCACCTTCACCGCGCGGGGAATCGCCGCCGTGCAGGCCGCGGTCCTCGACGGCCGTCTCCTCGATCAACACCAGCTCGCCGAGGTGACGGCGGTGGCTTTCGAGGGCACCGACCAGGTCTTCGGCAACCCCGCGCGGCTGGCCCTCGGCTATCCGCTCGGCCGCATCGGCACTCGGCCGGACGAGGCATCCGCCACCTTCGGCTGGGTCGGTGGCGGCGGCAGCTACGTCTGCGCCGACGCCGCCACCGGCACTTCCTTCGCCATGACCAAGACCCGCCTCACCCCGCACTTCGCCACCGCCCAACGACTCGCCGACCTGGCCGCGGCCGAAACCAGGGAGTAGCAAGGGAAATAGCGCCCCGAAGGCGACCTTCGGGGCGCTTCGTCAGTCCAGCAGGGCCTCGATCGTGATCGGGATGTCCCGCACCCGGATGCCGGTGGCGTTGTAGACGGCGTTGGCCACGGCCGCCGCCATGCCGACGGTGCCGATCTCGCCGAGCCCCTTGGCGCCGACGGCGTTGTGCAGGGTGTCCGGGTACTGGACGAAGTGGACGTCGACCTCGGGGATGTCCGCGTTCACCGGGAGCAGGTAGCCCGCGAAGTCGCCGTTGGCGAGCCTGCCGTTCGCCTCGATCTCCAGTCCCTCGTGCAGGGCCGCCGAAACGCCCCAGATCATGCCGCCCATGAGCTGGCTGCGGGCGGCCTTCTCGTTGATGACCCGGCCGGCGTCGAACACGCCGAGCATGCGGGAGACGCGGGCTTCGCGCGTCCACCTGTGCACGCGGACCTCGCAGAACTGGGCCCCGAACGAGCTGAACGAATGCTTGGTCAGCTCCTCGCCCGGCGCGGACGAGCCGTTCGCGGAAATCGACGGACGGCCCAGTGCCCGCAGCACCTCGCCGTAGGTCATCGATTCGCGGTCGCCGTGCACGCGGCCGTCGGCGTAGGTGACTTCCTCGCCGTCGAACGGCGCGCCGGGCGCGGACGCCGCGGCCAGCAGGTCGTCGATCACCTTGGCGGCGGCGATCATGATCGCGGTGCCCGCGCTCGCGGTGGCGGTCGAACCGCCCGACATGCCACCTGGCGGGAGCGCCGAGTCACCGAGCTTCGGGGTGATCCGCTCCGGCGAGATGTCCAGCGATTCACCGCCCACCAGCGAAAGCACGGTCAGCAGGCCGGTTCCGGGGTCCGCTCCGCTCGTCGCGACCTCGGCCGTTTCGTCCGCCAGCAGGGTGACGCCAACGGTGGCCGGGAAGCGCAGTGCGGGGAACATCGCGGTGGCCGTGCCGAGACCCACGAGCCAGTCGCCGTCGGTGTGCCCGTCCGGCGAGCGGTGCGCCCAGCCGAACCGTTCCGCGCCGACGCGGAAGCACTCGTCGAGGTGCTTGCTCGACCACTGCAGGTCCTTGCCGGGCGGTGCGGTCGAGTTGTTCCGCAGGCGCAGGTCGATCGGGTCCATGCCCAGCGCCACCGCCAGCTCGTCCATCGCGCTCTCCAGCGCGAACGACCCCGGCGCCTCGCCCGGCGCGCGCATGAACGTGGTCGGCGGGATGTTCAGCGGCACCATCTTCTGGCTGAGCGCCAGGTTCCGGGTGGCGTACCACTCGCGCGAGGTGCCGTGCGAGGTCGGTTCGACGAACGACCGCTCCGTGTCGGTGCTGCACCAGGAATCATGGCGCAGCGCGACGAGCGTGCCGTCCGGTTCGGCCCCGAGCGTCATCTTCTGGACCGTCGCGGCACGCCCCGCGGTCGCGGTGAACACCTGCTCCCTGGTGAGCGCGGCCTTCACCGGCCTGCCGAGCGCCCTCGACGCGGCCGCCGCCAGGAACGCGGGCGCGGAGGTCCTGCCCTTGCCGCCGAACGCGCCGCCGACGAACGGGTTCACCGCGTGCACGGCCTCCGGGGCCAGCTCCAGCGCACCTGCCAGCTCGGCCGCCTGGAGGTTCGCCCCCTGGTTTCCACTGTAGACGGTCATGGTGCCGTCTTCCCACACGGCGACCGCGGAATGCGGCTCCATCGCGGCGTGGTTCTGGGTGGCCGTGGTGTAGGTCGCCTCGACGACGACCGGGCTCGCGGCCAACGCGTCCTCAAAGGACTCGACGTCGTCGGCGAGGATTTCGAGGGTCGACGGTGAGCCGTCCCTCGCCGACGGCGCGTCTTCGGCCGAGGCGAGCCCCTCCTCCAGCGAGGTGAGCGCCGGTAGCTCGCGGTAGGAGACCTCGACGAGCATCGCCGCGTCGCGGGCCTGCTCGAAGGTCTCCGCCACCACGAAGCCGATCGGCTGGCCGTAGTAGGTGACTTCCTTGTCCTGCAAGGGAACCCAGGTCTCACCGAATATCGGCAAGCTCGGCGTGCGCAGTTCCAGCGGGTCGAACGGCGAGTACACGCCGAGCACGCCGGGTGCGCTCGTCGCCGCCCTGGTGTCGACGGCCTCGATCTCGCCGTGGGCGATCGTGCTGAGCACGACGTAGCCGTAGGCCATGCCGGGGAAGTGGTGATCCGCCCCGTACGCGGCCTGGCCGGTGACCTTCTGCGGCGCGTCCAGCCGGGTGATCATCAGCGGCTCCCCTCGGTCAGTTCGAGCAGTGCGCGGACGATGGTCCGCTTGAGCAGTGCGGTCTTGAAACCGTTACCGGACAACGGCTTCGCTCCTTCGACGGCCAGCGCCGCGGCAGACTCGAACGAATCGAGCGTCGCGGGCGCGCCGCGCAGGGCCGTTTCGACCACGGGGAGCCGCCACGGCACGGTGGCCACCCCGCCCACCGCGACCCGCGCGTCGACGACCCGCGAGTCCTGGATGTCGAGCGCGACCGCGGCCGAGCACAGCGCGAACTCGTAGGACTGCCTGTCCCGCACCTTGACGTAGGTCGAGCGCGCCGCGAAGTCCAGCCTCGGGACCACGACCTCGGTGATCAGCTCGCCGGGGCGCAGGTCGTTCTCCACCTCGGGGGTGTCCCCCGGCAGGCGGTAGAAGTCGGCCAGCTTCACGACGCGGCTCCCGTCGTCACCGACCAGCCGGACCTCGGCGTCGAGCGCGACCAGCGCGACGGCGACGTCACTGGCGTGGGTCGCCACGCACGAGCCGCTCGTGCCGAGCACGGCGTGCATCCGGTTGGCGCCCGAAATGGCGGGGCAGCCGCTCCCCGGCTCCCGCTTGTTGCAGGGTGTTGCGACGTCCCGGAAGTAGGTGCACCTGTTGCGCTGCAACAGGTTTCCACCGATGCTGGCCATGTTCCGCAACTGCTGGGACGCGCTCAGGAGCAGGGCGCGGGAGATCGCAGGGTAGACGCCGGGGTGCGCCGCGATGTCGCTCATCCGCTCCAGCGCGCCGAAGCGCAGCCCGTCGGCGGTGTCGATACCGTGCAGCGGCAGCCCGTTGATGTCCTGCACCTGCGACGGCGTAAGCACGTCGAGCTTCATCAGGTCGACGAGGGTGGTCCCGCCGGCCAGGAAGGTGCCGGGCGCGGCGACCGCGGCTTCGACGGTCGTGGGCGCGGTCAGCTCAAAGGGACGCATCGACCCTCCCCGCCTTCTCGGTGGCGGCCTGTTCGATCGCCGCGACGATGTTCGGGTAGGCGGCGCACCGGCAGAGGTTGCCGGACATGAACTCGCGGACGTCCTCGACGCCCTGCTCGACCGCCGCGACGGCGGACATCACCTGGCCCGAGGTGCAGAACCCGCACTGCAGGGCGTCGCAGTCGACGAACGCCTGCTGGACGGGGTGCAGCTCGTCCTCAGTGGACAGTCCTTCGACCGTGGTCACCTCCTGCTTGACGGTCGCGGCGAGCGTGAGGCAGGACAGCACCGGCCTGCCACCGACGTGCACGGTGCAGGCGCCGCACTGGCCACGGTCGCAGCCCTTCTTCGGACCGGTGATGGCGAGGCGCTCTCGCAGCGCGTCGAGCAGCGTCACGCCGGGGTCGACGCTCAGGCGCGCGGGCCTGCCATTGATTTCGAGCGAGATGTCCAACGGGATCTCTTTCCCAGATCGCCCACGAAGGGAGCGTGACGGCATGGCGGTGGTGGTGGCAGTGCGTCGGGGATCGTCACGGCGAGCAACCGGATATTCATCCGCTTCACCGTGTGTCCGAGGCTAGCGGATTACAATCCGGTTCGCAATGAAAGTTCTCACCCCGGAGTTACTCCAGGTTCTGCGGGGTCTTGCACTACATTCCACGATGGACGGGACGCAGGCGTGAGGAGGGACGATGACGACGGGATCGGTCAACCCCCGGCGCGCGGACACGCGGCGTAACCACGAGCGCATCCTCACCGCGGCCGCGGATTCGCTCGCCGAGACGGGCGAAGTCTCGTTCAACGCCGTCGCGAAGACCGCCGAAGTCGGGGTCGGCACGGTGTACCGGCACTTCCCCACCCCGGAAGCGCTCATCCTGGCCGTCTACGACCGCGAGGTGCGGCACCTGGTCGAGGTCGTGCCGCACCTGCTGGAGCGCTACGCCCCGGACCGCGCCTTCCTGGTGTGGACGACCGATCACCTCGCGCACTACATGATGACCAAGCGGGGCCTCGCCAACGCGCTGCGCGTCGCGACGGTGGCGCAGGGCAAGCTACCCGCCGACGCCTACGAATCCATGGTCGGCGCCGTCGCCACCCTGTTGGCAGCCAACGTCGAAGCCGGGACCGTCCGCGCGGGCCTCGCCCCGGAAACCGTCCTGCGCGCCCTGGGCGGCCTGCTGTACCTCGACCCGACCGGCGACTGGCGAAGCGAAACCGAGAAGCTCGCCGACCTGCTGTGGCACGGAATGTGCGCGGGCGGCCGGGAAGCCCGCTGAGCAGGTGCGGGGTTGCCGGATCCGAAAACGGTGGTGCGGACGGTCTCGGTTGACCGATTCGGCCCCTTGGCGCGACGAACGCCGGTATCGCCGGGTTCGTGGTGCTCGCGTGTTCGGTGTGTTTGGTGGGCACGGTGAAGGTTTCAGGCACGCCTTCGGCGCGCCGGGTGAAACTGCCGCTCCTCGGTGCAGGTCGCGTCGTTGGTCACCAGCGACAGTTCCCCACGGAACGGACAAGGTGGTCACCTTCGCTGCCGTACCCGACTGGCGCTGCGACCGGCACGTGATCGGCCGGTCGTGCGGTGGTTCGCGGCTGGCGCAGAGCGGTTCGGCACCGCCGAGTTCGGATGGCGGGCGTGTTCGTGCCGCTCTTCGCCGGGGGAATAGCCAAAGAACCAGGGTCTGTTCAGCGAATCCATCTTGGACACGGACCACCGAGCCGCTAAAGAGCGACGGGATGGTCAGGCAGCCCGGGGTTAAGCGGTGTGGCGGGTGGTTCTGGGGCTCTGCCAGGGATCAGGGTAGTCACCCTCGCTGCCGCACCCGACTGGCTCTGCGGACCGCGCACGACCGACCAGTCTCCACCCTGGACACGGACCACTAAAGAGCGGCGGGATGTCAGGCAACTCGGGATTGAGCGGCGGGATGTGGCAGTTGGTTCTGGGGCTCCGCCACGGATCAAGGTAGTCACCCTCGCTGCCGCACCCGGCTAGTCCTGCGGTCCGCGACCGGCCGGTCGCGTGATGGTTCGCGGCTGGTGGCGGTGCCGCTGGACAATTCGGCATCCGTGGTTCGGATGGTGGGCGTGTTTGTGTTGTCCTTCGCCGGGGGTGGCTGAAGGACCGGGGTTTTGTCGCTCGGTCCGCGGTGGACGTAGTGGCCGCCGGTGGCGGCATCGGCCCTCAGGCGGCGCGGGGTTGAGCGGTGGGACGGTTCGTCCGGGGTCTTCGCCACGGATCGACGAACGCCGGTGGAGTGAACTCGGGTTGACCGTTGACCATGCGGAGTGTCCAGTCACTGGTGTGCAGCAGGCGATGATGCCGGGAACACAGCAGCGTGAGATTACCCAGGTCAGTGGCGCCTCCGGCGTACCAGGGCAGCACGTGATGCGCCTCGCAATGACGCGGCCTGCGCGAACACCCGGGAAAGCAGCACCCGCGATCACGGATGGCAAGCATGAGCCGCATCGCCTCGGTCACCAGGCGCCTCGCCCGCCCCATCTCCAACGGCTGCCCCGCACCATCAAGGATGGCCGGAATGACCTTGCAGTCACACGCCAGGATGCGGGCCTCGCTGGCGGTGATGTCGGTGACCATATCCAGACACGCCGCGCCCAGCTCCCTCTTCAAGTCAGCCAAGGGGATCGTCACGATCAGATCCGCACGCCCACCACTGCGGTTCGGAGACTCCGGGTGACTCGCGGCGAGATTGACCATCTCCATGAACGCGTCCCCATACCGCTCCACCCGCCCCCGCAGCAGCGGATTGTCGGAAGGGTCATCCGGCTGGGTCTGGGCGAGCGGGTCGAGCAGGGCGAGGGTTTTGGCGGCGGAGATCGGGTCGAGGTAGCCGTCGAACTTCGCCGAACCATCCTTGCGCTGATGAATATTCAGGGCACGCTTCGCCTCGGGACTATCACGAGGTTCGGTGCCGTCGGGGTCGAGACGGCCGAGGATTTCCTTGCCCAGTGTGCCGATCTCCCCGATACCCGCATGACGCGCCAACTCCACCAGGGACCGCTCAGCGAACTCCCGATCCTCCACCGAAACCGTGGCCGGGATCTTCTCCAGCACCCGCACGATCCCGTCCACATGCTCCGGCGAGATCTCCCCCTCCCGCACCGCCTCCCCCACCACCGGCGCCGCGGCCGGAATCTCCACACCACCCACACCATGACTCGGATTCGTGACCAGGGCTCGCTTGACCAACTTCTTCACCCCAGGACCGGAACTGCGCGCGATATCGGCCACCAACCCGGTCACACCCGTGTACCCGAGTTCGCGGGCGCCACCGTTGTCCAGGTGCGCGATGATGCGGCAGAGCTGCGACTCCAACCGCCACAAGGCCACGAACTTCTCCTGCAACAGCCCAGCGGCCTCACGCGCGCTGCACTGCCACAGCTCCCGCTGCGCCACAAGAGAAGAAGTCTCCGACACCCCACCATTCTACCGCGACCACACCCCGGAATCGAACACACGATCGAGTGAACCGAACCCATCAAGTCCACAATGGACAGACAAGAAGCGTCGCTATACCAACAAAATAGGCTCCGTTGGTCGTGGCTTGGCGGGGTTGGCATGGGCGGTTGTGGGAAAGATTGAGTACGACGAGGCAGTGGCGGGCGCTGGGCGCGGGAACGGTCCGGGCTCTCGTGGAGGCTGGCGTGCCACGGGTGCGATGCGGCGATCATGGTGCCGTGGTCACCGATCCACCCTGCCAGACCGATAACCACCCACGGACACAGCACAAAAGCCACGAAATCAGCACCCGCGATAGAACCGGACCACAACCCAACCGCCACCCAGCAACGAAAGCCCACACCTCTCTCCCGTCCAAAGCCATCGGTAGACCGCAGCCCAACACGAGAACCAACCACAACAGACCACTAGTAGCGATAGAACCCTTCACCAGTCTTGACACCAAGCTTGCCCGCATCGACGTATTCGTGGAGCAGTTCGCGCGGCCCAGCGGGCAGTGCGGGGTTTTCTTCGGCGTAGTGGTTCTCGATGTCGAGTACGACGTCGAGCCCGACCTGGTCCATCATCCGGAACGGCCCGACCGGCATCTTCCAGTTGATCTTGAACATGCCGTCCACGTCCTCCGGCCGCGCCACGCCTTCGGCGACCACGGCGAGCGATTCCCGTTTGATGGCGGCCCAAACGCGGTTGAAGATGAACCCGACGCTTTCCTTGCGCGCTTCGAACGGGTGAACGTCGAACTCGGGGAGCACGGCCAGCAGGGTGTCGAGCACCTCCCTGCTGGTGGCGCCGTCGGACATCAGGTCGACCGCGTTCGAGCCCGGCGGCATGTAGAAGTGCATGTTGCACAGGCGCGCGGGATCCCGCACGTGCTCGGCCATCACCCGCGACGGGTAGGAGGAGGAATTGGTGGTGAAGAGGGTGTCGGCCGGGGCGGCCCGGTCGATCTCACCCCACAGCGGGATCTTGATGTCCAGCCGCTCCGGCACCGCTTCGACGGCGAGCCAAGCGGATTCGAGGGCCTCGGCGACCGACTCCGCGCCCACCGCATTGCCCGCACCGCCCTCGCCTGCCACCTCCGGAAGCGTCCGCGTCACGTACTCGGTGGCGGCGGCGACCTGCTCGGCGCTCGGGTCGTAGATCCGCACGGTCCCGCCGCGGCTGGCGAACATCAGCGCGATGCGGCGGCCGAGCGTGCCGGCCCCGAACACCGCGACCGGCCGGTCCCGGATGCCCTCGAACGTGTGCGCGTACATCCCGTCTCCGTCCACTGTGGTCATCCTCGGATTCCGGCGATACCCGAAACCGGTTCGTGCAGGTCGGCGAACATCCGGGGTTCGCCGCCGTCGAGGGGCACCGCGCGGATCCGGCCGCCGAGGTCGGACACGTAGACGACGTCGTCGTCCACGGCGAGCCCGATGGCCTCGCGGAAACCGCCCGCGAGGATCTGCGGTGCGGCGCCCTTCTCCCCCGGCGCCGGAACCGGAGCGCGGTTGAGCGTGTTCCCGTCCGGTTCGGCGCCGCGGTCGGTCCAGTACAGCCAGCCGTCGCGGATTTCGAGGTCGATCGGCTCCGGCAAACCGTCCCACAGCAGTTCGACGTCCGAGCGGCGTTCGGCACTCTCCCCTGCGGGAATCTCCAGCCCGGCGCGGAAGATCCGGCCACGCCCGCCCTTCGCGGGTCCCTTCTGCGTCCAGTACAAGTACCCGGCATCAACGGCGACTCCGACGCACTCCCGCAGCCACGATGAGTCGCGGGTGTTCACCACGAGATCGGTCAACCCGCTCCCGTCGACGTGGACGCGGCTCACCCGGCAGCCTTCGCGGTCGCTCCAGTACAGGGTCCCGGAGCCGTCGGAGGCGAGTTGCTTCCCGGTCGTGATCGAACCGGAGGGCACCACGTCGCGCGCGTCCGCGCCATCGAGGCCCACCGCGTGCAACCCGCCGTTGGGGCGCGAGTAGTCCAAACCGGACTCGCCCGTCGTCGCGGCCGCTCTCGTCGGCACGCCCATCGTCGTCCAGCAGACGACGCCGTCGAGCAGGACCACGCCGTCGGGAAAGGCGCCCGCACGGTCGAAAACGGTCGTGATCCGTCCATCTGGGACGCTCACGCGGCGGATCGACCCCGACGTGATGCCCAGCGCTATCACCGCGGTGAACAAACGGCGGCCCTCCTGTCCTGGTTGCGTCGCGCCCAGGAAAGCACAGGAGTGCCACCGCCGCTCGCCGATGATCCCGGAGGGGTTATCGCATCGCGCAACGTGCGGCCCGCACGAACGCCGACCACGCGGCGGGCACCACGATCAGCGCCGACAGCAATGGAAATTCTTCGCTTTTATCCCATAATTGCAGCCCCTCATTTTTGCACAATGAGGATAATGCGATCGATGCACTAGGAGTGCCTTCCTGGGCGAGACGACGGTGCCCGGCGATTCAGATCGCGGTGGGCATCGGCGCCGGTGTCCCGCCCCGCCATACGCGCTGGACGGAGAGTGTGTCACCGATGGCGGTGGTCGGATCACCGGCGATCAGCACGAGATCGGCCCGGAGCCCCGGCTTGATACGGCCGCGGTCATCGAGGCCGAACCTCCGTGCCGGTACGGAGGTCGCTGCGCGCAAGGCCTCCGTCGGCGTGAGGCCGGCCAGCACCAGGAGGCGCAGTTCGTCGTGTAGGCTGGCGCCGTGGGCCGTTCCCGGTGCGCCGAGATGCGCGGCATCCGTGCCCGCGAGAACGTCGACGCCCGCGCGGTGCAGTGCCGCGAGCGCTTCGAGTGCGTGGTCGAAGTTTTCGCGTGGACTCGTCGCCATCGCGCCGGACAGGTTCTCCAGCCAGGCCGGTGCCAGCTTCGAGTGGACGCGCGGATCCTCGGCGAGTTCGGCGCCGGCACCCGCACCGGTGATCGACGCGATCACCGTCAGCGTGGGAATCACGAAGGTACCGGCGGCGATCTTCTCGATCAGCTCGCCGGTGTGCGGCCGGTCGAAGAAGAGATGCGTGAGCCCGTCGACGCCCGCGTCGACGACCTGGTTCGCCGTCTCGACGGTCATCGCGTGCGCCAGCACCATTTTGCCGCGGGCGTGGCCCTCGCGGACGGTCGCGGCGACCAACTCGGGAGCGAGGCTGGGCAAGGACGAGCCGAACAGGTGGCCGTCCTCGACCAGCACCTTGAGGTAGTCGGCGCCCTCGACGATCCTCGCCTCGACGAACGCCGGGATCTCCTCCACCCGCGTGGCCGTCGGCCAGGCGGGGTCCCCCTCCCCCTTCCGGAGCTGGTGCGGGTGCCCGTCCGCGGGAGTGAGCCCGATCGACGGCGAGCGCACGTCCGCGAGGTCGCTCGACTCGGCGGCCGTACGGCGCAGCGGGATCATCCGCTCCGGGATCGAGAGCATGTCGAACTCGGTGGTGATCCCGAACCGCAGCGCATGGCGGAGCGACTCCGCGTCGGTGTGCGTGTGCGCGTCGATCAGGCCGGGCACCAGCGTGGCACCGGTGCCATCGACCAGTTCGACCCCTTCGGGACGGCGGCCCGCGACGCTCGCGATCCGTTCGCCCGCGACCTCGACGTCGACAACCCCGAGCAGGTCCTCACCGTCGAAGACGCGGGCGCCGGTGATGACGAAACGATTCATGGCTGAACCGTAAGCAGCCTTGATCGATCCGCCAAGAAGGCACTTTTTCGACACGTGGTGAGGTCGAGGTGACCACGTCGCGTTGCGGGATCAGTGCTTCATGCCGTGCTCGATCGCCTCGATGATCCGCGGCCGCAGCTCCGCCGCGGAAATGATCGCGTCGACCGAACCGACCTCGACCGCGCGCTGGATGCTGTGCACCTTGTCGAACTCCGCGGCGACCTCGCCGAGCTTCTCCGCGCGGACGCTCGCCTGCGTTTCGGCGAGCTGGGCGTGCAAAGCGGCCCGCTCGGCGCCGCTCGCGGCCGAAGCCAGCGTTTCGAGCTCGGTCACCCTCGGGTCGGTCGCGGTGCGGTTGTTCACGTCACCCGCGAACACCACGGCCGCCGCCGGCGCGCCGCCGAGCACCGAGGCGAACGAGCCTTCGAGCGCCAGCACGGTCATGTTCGGGTTGAGCGCCTTGGAGAACACCACGAACGCGCCGCCGTGGTACCGGGAGATCACGCAGAACACGATGGGGCCGTCGAAGTTGACGATCGCCCTGCCGATTTCGGCGCCGTACTCGAGCTGGAGCTTGCGCAGCGACTCCGGCGAGCCGTCGAACCCGGACAGGTTCGCCAGCACCACCAACGGCCGGTTTCCCGACGCCGAGCTGATCGCCCGCGCGGTCTTCTTGGACGAGCGCGGGAACAGGGTGCCCGCGGTGTAGGTGTCCGGCCCGTCGGTGGGCGGGAAGCCGCGCCGCGGCACCGAACGCGACTCGATCCCGACGAGGCAGACCGGCCACCCTCCGATGTGGACGTCCTGCACCGCCGAAGTGTCCGCGTCGGCCATGCCCGCCCAGCGCTCCAGCACCGGGTAGTCCTGATCGGACAGTGCGCGCATCACCGTGCGGATGTCGAACGGCTTCTTGCGGTCCGGGTTGTGCTCGGCGGAGAAGATCTCGCCGACGGTCGAGAAGTCGCTGCCGACGACGGCGTGCGGGAACGGCGAGACGTCGCGGTCCACCGGGTCGTTCGTGCCGGCCTTCCGCGGCGCCGACTCGCCGGGCACGACGTAGGTGTGGTCGTAGTGCGCCATCAGCACGTCACGGGCGGCGGGCAGGTTCGGCGCCCAGTACTGCGCCTGGCCGTTCGGGCCCATCACGCGGTCGTAGCCGCCGATGCCGAAGTTGTCCTCCGCCGACACACCGCCGGAGAAGTCCAGCGCCTGCTTGCCGGTCAGCACCATCGTCGAATCCGGGGTCATCACCAGGATTCCCTTGGTGTGCATGAGCATTGTGGCCTCGGCGTTCCAGTACGGCTGCGCGCCGACGTTGATGCCGGCGACCACGATGTTGATCTCGCCGCCGTCCTGGGTGAACGTGACGATCCGCTTCAGCGCGGCGGCCACCCAGTCCATGTTCTCGGTGCCGGACGACATCGAGATCCGCGCGCCGGAGGACAGCGCGAACCACTCCAGCGGGACCCGCATCCGCTCGGCCAGGTCGAGCGCGGCGATCACCCGCGAGCATTCCGGCTCCGAGAGCGCGCCGAGCGACTTCGTCGGGTCGCCGAGCAGCACCACGCGCGTGACGCCTTCGGGGTGCCGTTCGGTCGGGGTCGTGACGACCCCGGCCACGATCGCCGCGGAGTTCTTCCCCTTCGGCCGGTCGACCGGCACGAGCACGCCTTGCTCGTCGAGGTCGTGCTCGGCGAAGTCACCGAGCAGGCCGGTCAGCTCGTAGGGGTAGACTGTGTTGCGGCTGCTGGCGCGCAGCACCTTCTGCCGGTAGTCGTCGATCGGCTCGACCGGCTCCGCCGTCGGCTCACCGACCGTCAGCTCCGTGCCGCCGGTGGCGTCGAAGGAGACGCGCACGGCGATCTTGGTCAGCTCACCGGTCTCGGAGTTCCGCTGCCGCGCGATGAACCGGATCTCCTCCAGCCCGGCGCCCGCGGTCGTCGGCAGCACGCGCCCGGCGATCATCTCCAGCTCCTCGCGGGTGATGTCGCTCGGCGGCCAGACGTAGACCACGATCCGGTTGGTGCTGAAGCGCTTCTTCGACGGCCGCCGCGACTGCTCGCGGCGGATCGAGTCGAGGCAGGCGGCGATGGTGTCCTCGGCCGTCGGCAGCGCGACCAGCCTGCCGTCGTGCTCGCGCAGCTCGGTCAGGTCGCGCACCTGCGCGAACGCGACGAGCCGGTCGTCGGCCTGGTTTTCCCTTGCCACGCAGCGGAAGAGGTAGACCTCCTCGTCCGAGGACGGCAGCCGGGTCAGGTCGAACTTGCGCAGCCGTTCGAGCTGCATCCGCTGCGCGATGTAGGGGTGGAGGCCGCGGATCAGCCGGTCCTCTGCCATCTTCGACGTCTCGTCGGGGCGGAACGTGAAGTGGTGGTGCATGACCGCGCCGCCGCGGCCCGCGACGGTGGCTGTCAGCCGCCGGACCTGGCTCGGCAGCGCCCGGGTGCCGATGACCTCGTGGAGCGCGGCGGCCATCGCGGCCGAGTCCTCCGGCTGCTTCTCCCAGGCGAGGTAGATGTCGGCGTCGATGGTGTCGATGCCGTCCTGCCCGCTCAGCTCGGCGAGCCCGTTCAGCGCGCTGCCCAGCGCGTCGAAGCTGACGGCGGCGGAAACCAGGCACGAGCCGCCGCGCTCGGCGACCACGAACCGGCAGCCCGCGACGTCGGCGGTGCGGACGTCGGTGAGCCCCTTGTTCCCGTAGTACCGCCGGGTCAGCACCTCCAGCATGATCGTGTTGTCCAGGTCGGCGCGGACGAGCCGCTGGCCGAGCAGCCGCACCAGCGGTTCGGTGCTGCGCACCATCTCGGCGACGCGCTCGGCGCGGTCCGGCGCCTCCGGGTTCGCGTCGAGGTGGCGGAGGTGCTTGCGGATGTCGGCGTAGACACGGGCGCGGTTGCGGCGCAGCAGCGGCTGGCCGAACCACGCGAACACCACGCCGCGCGCGAGATCGGATACGGCGGGGAAACGCACCTGCGTCGCCGCGACCAGGTGCTCCAGCGTGAGCCCCGCGCGCTCCCGCAGCGACTCCAGCGGCGGCATGCTCGCCAGCCACTCCCGCAGCAGCTCCGAGACCACCGCGACGTCGGCCGACATCCGCTGGTGGGCGAGGAAGATCCGGAAGACCGCGGCCTCCAGCTCCGGCGTGCGGTCGAGATCGGTGACGCCGTAGTGCGCGAGCACCTGCTTCAGCCTGGCCTGGAACCCTTCGGTGACACCGGCGCGCTCGACGTCGAGGCTCTGCAGGTAGCTGTGGAAGTACTCGCGCGGGCTGTGCACCGCGCTGCCCGGCTCGCCCTCGAGCTCGCCGGCCGGCTTGTTGCGGCTCAGCTCCGACAGGTCGGCGAACACCGTCAGCAGGTCCAGCTCGCCCGGCAGCGGCCTGCCGCCCAGTTCGGCGCGCGCGGCGAGGTACCCGGACAGCACGCGCTTGCGGTCCTCCGGGGCGACGTCGAAGCCCAGCAGCAGGCTGCGCAGATCCTGCAGGCACCGCTCGACCCGCTCGGCCGCGGACGCTTCGGACCGTTCGGCGGGCACGGGGAGGTCGATCTCGACGGTCTCCGCGCCAGTCGCGTTCTCGGCCTCGGCGTCCTCGTCGTCGGCGAGGGGCTCCAGGCGCATCAGCGGCGCGGCGGTCTCGACCTGGCTGCCCACCGACACCGGGCACTCGCGCACCTTGGCTCGGAACGGCGCGCGCAGCACCGTTTCCATCTTCATGCTCTCCAGCACCAGGATCGGCGCGCCCGATTCGACCTCGTCACCGACGGCCAGCGGCGTCGCGACCACCAGCGCGGGCGCGGGCGAGCGGACGACGCCGCCTTCGTCGCGGCTGATCCGGTGCGTGACGCCGTCGACCTCGACCAGGTGAGTCGGGCCGTGCGTGGCGGAGATCAGCCGGAAGCGGTGCCCGTTGACCACGATCTGACCGCTGTGCGCGTCGAACCGCTCGACCTCGACCTCGGCGTGGTGCGTGTCCGAGCCGTGCGAAACGCCTACGCGGAACAGCTTCTGCCCGGCGCGCGCCACGCTCACGCGGTAACCGACGCCGCGGAGCTTGAGGTCGAGCGGGCGGCCGCTTTCGTGCTGCACCTGCGGGCGCCCGCCGTGCGCGGTGGCGAGCAGGCGCTGGCGGCTGGCCTCTTCCTCGTCCTGGTAGGCCTCGATCGCGGCCGCGGCCAGCGCGATCGCGGAATGCCGGTGGCTGACCAGGCGGCCCTCGGCGCGCACGCGGTCGATCCAGCCGGTGTCGGCGCTGGCGTCGATCACCTCGGGCTGGTCGAGCAGGTCGAGCACGAAGCTCTTGTTGGTCGCGCCGCCCTCGATGATGACGGTGGTTTCGGCCATCGCGCGGCGCAGCCTGGCCAGCGCCTCGTCGCGGTCGCGGCCGTAGGCGATGATCTTCGCGATCATCGAGTCGAAGTCGGCCGGGATGCGGTCGCCCTCGCTGACGCCGGTGTCGACGCGGATGCCGGGCCCCGCGGGCAGGACGAGCCGCGCGATGCGGCCGGGTGCGGGGGCGAAGTCGCGGTCCGGGTCTTCGGCGTTGAGCCGCGCTTCGACGGCGTGACCGCTCTCGGCCGGTTGCGCGCCTTCGAGCTTGCCGCCCTCTGCCACGTGCAGCTGCAGCTTGACCAGGTCGGTGCCGGTGGTGATCTCGGTGATCGGGTGCTCGACCTGCAGCCGGGTGTTGACTTCGAGGAAGGCGAACAGCTTCTCACCCGGGTGGTACAGGAACTCGACGGTGCAGGCACCGCGGTAGCCGACCGCCACCGCGAGCCGCTCGGCGGATGTCTTCAGCTCGGCGGTCTGCTCGGGGCCGAGCACCGGGGAGGCGGATTCTTCGATGATCTTCTGGTTGCGCCGCTGCACCGAGCAGTCGCGCACACCCAGCGCCCACGCCGTCTCGCCGTCGGAGATCACCTGGACCTCGACGTGCCGGGCGCCGGTGACAAGGCGCTCCAGGAAAACCACGCCGGAGCCGAAGGCGCGCAACGCTTCCTGGCTGGTGCGCTCGTATGCCTCGGTCAGGTCGTCGGCCGAGGCGACCATCCGGATGCCGCGCCCGCCACCGCCCGCGGTCGCCTTGAGCATCAGCGGGTAGCCGATCCGGTCGCCCGCGCTCAACGCGTCTTCGAGCGTGCCGACCTCGCCGCGGCTCCACGGCGCGACCGGCACCCCGACCTCTTCGGCGATCAGCTTCGCGCCGATCTTGTCGCCGAGCTTGCGCATCGCCTCGGCACTCGGCCCGACGAAGGTGACGCCGGTCTTCTCGCACAGCTCGGCGAACGCCGGGTCTTCCGCGACGAAGCCCCAGCCGACCCACGCGGCGTCGGCGCCGGTCTCCACCAGCGCCCGCTCCAGCACGGCGAGGTCGAGGTACGGGCGGGCCGAGGCCGGGCCGAGCAGGTACGCGATGTCCGCTTCACGGACGAAGGTCGCGTCACGGTCCGCGTCGGTGTAGAGGGCGACCGTCTCGATCCGCGTCCCGGTTTCCGCCGAAAGATCCCGGACAGCGTGGATGAGCCGCATCGCGGCCTCTCCGCGGTTCACGATGGCGACACGACTGAACACCGGCTGAGCCTCCCAAATCCCTACGCACAACAGGCGACGTCCGGGTCCCGGAACGTCGCCTGCACCTGACTACACCTTGCTCGATTACCGCTCGGTACACCAATGTCCCGGCCCGCGCATGCCGGGACCGTTGAGTTGTGGAGACCCCACAAAAGGCGACCAGGGCCACGTGTCCTTCAACACGACCCTGCCGCCGCCTGACGCGAGGTCCGCCACAAAGCACGCGAGGAACACTACGGCTTCGACCACTAGGCAAACGCCAAAGCGCGGAAACCCGTCCGAAACGTCGGCTGAACGTCCGGTTCGCCCCGGCGGAATACCCCCGCCGTGACAGGTGTTTGAGCGTTCAACTACCTTGAGGGAGTGGACATGGGCTACGAGATCCTGGGCACGCGGCAGGAGCCGACGTTCGGCCTGGACACCTTCGGCGACGTGGAAAACGGCCCGAACGGGCAACCGGTGAGCCAGGCCGAGGCGATCCGGCAGGTCGTCGCGGAGGGAGTGCTGGCCGACCGGGCCGGCGTGGGCTACTTCGGTGTCGGCGAGCACCACCGCGCGGAGATGGCGGTGTCCTCGCCCGACGTCGTGCTGGCGTCGATCGCGGGGCAGACCGAGCGGATCCGCCTCGGCACCGCGGTGACGGTGCTCAGCTCGGACGACCCGGTGCGGGTGTACGAGCGGTTCGCCACGCTGGACGCCCTGTCCGGCGGCCGCGCGGAGGTCACCCTCGGCCGCGGTTCCTTCACCGAATCGTTCCCGCTGTTCGGCCATTCGCTGGCCGACTACGAAGTGCTGTTCGCCGAGAAGCTGGACCTGTTCACGCACCTGCAGCACGAGAAGCCGGTGAGCTGGAACGGCACCGTGCGCCCCGCGCTCGACGGCGCGCAGGCCTTCCCGCTCACCGAGTCGGGCAGGCTGCCCGCGTGGGTCGGCGTCGGCGGCACACCGCAGTCGGTGGTCAGGGCGGCCGCGTACGGCCTGCCGCTGGTGATGGCCGTGATCGGCGGGTCGCCGGAGCGGTTCGCGCCGCTGGCCGAACTGTACCGGCGCGCGCTGGCGGAATCGGGCCACGAGGAACTGCCGATCTCCATGCACAGCCCCGGGCACATCGCCGCGACCGACGAACTCGCGGTGGCACAGCATTTTCCGCACCACCAGGCGGCGTTCGCGAAGATCGGCGCCGAGCGCGGCTGGGGCCCGATGTCCCGTGCCGACTACGACGCGATGGCGGGGCCGCGCGGCGCGTTGTTCGTCGGCTCGCCGGAAACCGTCGCGCGGAAGATCGCGTGGGCGGTGCGCACGCTCGGCCTGTCCCGGTTCCAGCTCAAGTACGGCGCGGGCGCGCTCCCGCACGAGCAGCGCATGGAGTCGATCCGGCTGTACGGGGAGCAGGTCATCCCGCGGGTCAGGGAACTGCTCGCCGAGTCGTGACTCCGTCCGAAGAGGACGGAGGCGTGCGTTGTTTGGAGTTCGTCACAACGTCCTTGGTGAGATTTCGGTACGGCTTTCCTCTAGCGGTCCGTGTCCGCAGTGCGACAGGATGTGACCACCCTACCGACCGGTAGGTATGGGGCATCGCCGAACACAGCGCCGTGGAGGACACATGCACCGATCAGCACGCCTCGCCTGCATCGCCGGGGTCGCCGCGCTTGCCTGCGCGGCGACCCCGGCCACCGCGGACACCGGGCTCAGCTACGTCAACATGGGCGACAGCTACAGCGCGGGGAGCGGAATCCTGCCGCTGGCGCCCGGCATCAGCCCGCTGTGCGCGCAGTCCAGCAGGAACTGGGGGCACGACCTGGCGGCGAGCGAGGGGTACACCCTCACCGACGTGTCCTGCGGCGGCGCGACCACCAGCCACTTCGAAAACGCGCAGTACCCGTGGACCCCGCCGCAGCTGAACGCGCTGTCCGAGAAAACGGACCTGGTCACCCTGACCATCGGCGGCAACGACGAAAACACCTTCGCCGGCGCCGCCGCGGCCTGCGCGCTGACCGCGATCCCCACCCTCGGCCAGGGCAGCCCCTGCAAGACCCTCTTCGGCGACAATTTCGCCAACACCATCAGGACCAAGGTCTACCCGAACATCACACGCGCGCTGAAGGCGGTGAAAGCCAAGGCTCCCAACGCCCGCGTAGCGATTTCGGGGTACCTGCAAATCCTGCCGCCCACGGGCGGATGCTTCCCCCTGCTCCCGATCGCCACCGGTGACGTGCCCTATCTGCACGGCATCCAGCAGCTGCTCAACGACAGCGTGCAACAGGCGGCCTCGCAGACCGGCGCGCTCTACGTCGACGTCAGCAAGGTGTCCACCGGGCACGACGCGTGCCAGAAGGGCGACACCCGCTGGGTAGAGCCCCTCTTCGGCGCCAACGGCCTCAGCCTGATCCACCCCAACGCCACCGGGGAAGAGGCCATGGCCGACGAAGCCGCGAAAGCGCTTGCCCGGTCCTGAGCCCCGCCCGCGGGTGGCCGATCGGGCCAGCCACCCGCGGGCCTTTGTCCACAACGGACTTTCCGGGTGCTTCGGCTTGGCTTGCTCTGGGATCACTGGGCGTTGTCCCCGAAGGCGCCCTTCGGGGACCAAGCCTCCGGGGCGGCCCCGGCAGCTCGCGAACCACCTGGCGCATCATTCCGCGCGCCGCCATCACCGACGGCACCGGCCGCGAGACGAGGAGCCCTGTTCAGCGAGGAGCGGTACCGTCCTGGTGTTCGGCTTCCAGGAGTGCGAGCAGTCCGGGAAACCTGCTCTCGACGTCCGCGCGTCGTAGGCGGATGCCCTTGCGGTTGCCGTAGTCGATCTCGTCGATGAGGCCCGCTTCGCGCAGGACCCGGAAGTGGTGGGTCTGGGTCTGCTTCGAGATCGGGAGAGCGAACGAGTTACAGCCTCGCTCGCTGTCGGTGCGGTCGGCGGCCAGCTCCGTCATCACCGAACGACGGTGCTCGTCAGCGAGAGCGCGAAGCACCACGCCCAGTTCGAGCGCATCGACCGCTGGACCGACCAGGTTCGTTCCGGCCACGGGCACCTCCTTCAGGTACGTCTTGCATCGTACCTTAGTGGCGTGTTGTACTCAGGTACGAAATCAGTCGTACCTTGACGGCCGGGGGCGTGGCCGTCGATGTTTTGAAAGGTCTGGTCATGAAGAAGCCCGAGGTGCTGATAGTCGGTGCCGGAATCGCCGGGCCCGCGCTCGCGTACTGGCTCGCCCGGAATGGATACCGGCCGACCGTCGTCGAGCATGCCCGGCAGCTACGCTCCGGCGGCAGCGCGATCGTCGTGAAGGGGCCCGCGATACCGGTCGCCGAGCGGATGGGCATCCTTCCGCCGCTGCGCGAGCTCGCCACTCGCAATCGATCGCTGACCCTGCTCGACCCGGCCGGCAAACGAGTCCTGCGGCTCCCCTCCTCCTCGGGAGGGGCGCCGACGGTCGAGGTGACCCGGGCCGACCTGTCCGAGGTACTCCACCGGTCGGCGCGGGACGATGCCGAGTTCGTGTTCGACGACACGGTCACCGCACTCGATCAGGACGAAGGCGGGGTCGACGTCACCTTTCGACGGTCCGCGCCACGGCGTTTCGACCTGGTGGCCGGGACCGATGGGATGCACTCCACCCTGCGGCGTCTGGTGTTCGGGCCCGAGCGGCAGTTCGTGAGCGACCTGGGTCTCTACGGCGCGACCGTCCCGCTGGAACCCGACGCCGTCGGCGACCCGAGCGAGCTGACGATGCTGACCGTGCCGAACCGGATGCTGGTCGTCCACCCCTCGCGTACCACGCCGCTCGCGATCTTCACCTTCCGGGCCGCACGGCCCGCGCTCCACGACCGCGGAAACATCGCTCTCCACAAGCAAACCGTGGCCGACGCGTACGCCGGCGTGCGGTGGCGGGCGCCGGAACTCGTGGCGGCGTACCTCGACCACCCGGCCCCGTTCTTCGACCCGCTGACGACGGTCCGGATGCCCTCGTGGTCCCGCGGACGGGTCGTACTGCTCGGGGACGCGGCGGCGGCCACAGCCCTGCTGGGTGACGGGTCCAGCATGGCGATGGCGGGAGCGCATGCCCTCGCCGAAGAACTCGCCTCCCACCACGGTGATCACGCCCGCGCCTTCGCCACCTACGAGTCGCGGCTCCGCCGCGAAGTGCGACCGCGGCAGCGACGCGTCGGCCCGCTCTCCAGACTCATGGTGCCCAGCACCCGAACCGGCCTCGTGGTGCGCAACGCGGTGGGCCGCGCGGTCGGTCGCGCGAACCGGATCACCTCTCGCGAAACCGCAACCGGGACGACCGTGTAGCGGCTGGAACGCGTGACGGATGACGGCGGTGCATCGCAAGTGGTCAAGCGGCGAGTACCTGGTGAATCCACGGCTCATCGCCCTACTCGTCGAAAGTCGTCACCTCGCAGGCCGGGACCTGATCATTACCGGGCCGGGGTGAACCGGCAGGCGACGTCCTTCGTCCCGTCCTGCGCGCCGGGGATGCCGATGCCGGTGACTTCGAGCGTCCGGTATCCGGTGCCGTCTTCGACGAAGCGCGCTTCGATCGGGGGCACCACGGCGCCGGGGCATCCCGCGGCGCGGGTCAGCATCCGCAGGAGTGCGGCGAGGTCGTCGGGGTGGCACATGTCCTGCAGCCGCCGGTCCGACGGGATGTGGATGCCGAGCCCGTCGAGCTGGCGGTTCGCTTGCCAGATATGGAAGAAGTCGGTGTTCACGACGGCGAGCGCGTCGCGGCTCAGCGAGAACAGGGCCGCCGCGGTCGGTTCCGCGCCGTGCTGGTTGTAGGCGTGCTCGGTGGTGTTGACCTCCATGGTGCAGCCGCGCGCGACGGCGACCGTGGCACCGGCGTAGGGGTCGGCGAGCAGGCGGCGGGCGACCATCCGCATGTTCTTGTCCACGCCGCTCGCGCGGTCGCGGATCCGGTAGTCGCGGAAGAACAGCTTGTCGGTGGTCGCGCTGACGCCTTCGCTGATCGCCTGGTGCACCGTGCTCGACCACGCGTCGTCGACGAGTTCGTGGAAGAAGTACGAACCGGGCAGGCGGTTGCCGTCGGGGTACTCCGCGGCGGCCGCCGGCGGCCGGTCGAGGCCGAACAGGTCGAACACCTCCGGCGACCAGATCGCGGTGACCGACCGGCGGTCGGTGAGATCGACCCGCCACTGCCACGCGCCGACACCAGGGCGCGGCGGCATCGGCTCACCCGATGGCACGTAGCACGCGTGGACCGCGGTCACCGTGCCGTCGGCCGGATCGAGCAGCGGGAGCGCTTCGACGTCGAAGCGGCCGTTCTTGCCGAGGTCGGTCACCAGCTCCTGACCGGCCCTGGTCCGGGCGGCCGTCATGATCTGCGGCAGCAGCACCGTCCGGTCGACCGAGGTCAGCAGGCCCTTCGGCGACTGGCCGGTGTAGAGCAGGTCGCCGATCGAGAGCACCTGCAGGCGGACGTCCATCAGGACCCACTTGCCGGCGACGGTGCCCCGCCGCCGTGCCACCTGACCGCCATCGGCACAACCCATGGCGCCCACCTTAGAACCCGTCGGTAACGCCGTCACGGTTGATCTTGACCCCGGGCCGGGTAGGGCCGAACGGGTCGAAGGTCTCGCAGTTCAGGCCGAAGAGCGGCAACCTCGGACGCGGCCACGACGTATCTCGATAGCCTGGTAGGTCCGCGACGAACGCGGGTACCCCCACCCGTCCGGCGAAGATCACCACCGGGTGCGCCCGGGAAAGGACAACGCGATGCACGGCACAAACGGCTTCGGCCACGCACTCCTCGGTGACGTCGGCGAAGACCCGTTGGTGTGGCTCAGCGGCGAGTTCCCCGAACTTCGCGCGGCCGCGCACTACCTCACCCCGGAAGCGCTCGTCGTCAAGGCGGCGCAGGCCGTCAAGATGCGCGAAGCCCTCACCCCGGAGACCGCGCACGACGGCGTCCGGCCGGTGTGCGCGGTGCTCGACATCCGATCGATCGCGGCCGTGGCGGCCAGGGTGACGGCGTGGGAGCTGTTCGAAACCGTGGTCGCCAAGGGGCCGGCGGTCAACGTGCACCTCGTACTGGCGCGGCCCGGTGCGCTGGAGGAGCGCATCAGCGGGGAACGGCTCGCCATCCTGGTCCGGATCGTCAAGGACCTGCAGCGGGACGTCGACCTGGCAGGGGGCGCCACGGACAAGGCCTTCCCCGCCGACGTCGCCGCCGTCCGGCCGCTGGCCGTGCGCCGCTCCGGCTCACCGTCGGCCGGCCGGAGCCGGACCCGCCCGCGCACGGTGCGCACGGACACCGGGCCGAAGCTCGCGACGGTGCTGTGCGAGGTGGTGTCCGCGGCCGAGGGCCGCTGGCCGAAGAAGGTGCTCGCCCGCGCGCAGGCGCTCGTCGACCCGTAGCGCCGTCGTCACCGTCTCCTTGCCGTGCGGGGCGGCTGCGACGGCGGAACCTGCCGCCGCGTCATCTCGCCCGCGTACCGCTCCGCGGTTCTGACCAGGTCGGCGTAGGCCTCGGCGTGCAGCCTGCCGATCGTGGCGTGCGCTTCGCGGGCGGCCGCCTCCAGCCAGGTCTCGCCGGGGCGTCTGGCGGGTGTGGTCATCGCGGTACCTCCGATCCGTTGCCGTGCTCAGACCGTGCGTGCGTCGTCGGCGCGGACGTCGCTCGTGGCGCTGAGCGGCTGGCCGGGACGGTCTTCGACGAAGTAGCTGGCGACCAGGCCGATCACGGTGACCACCGCGAGGTAGGCGCCGACGGCGTAGACGGTTCCGGTGCTCGTCTGCAGCGCTTCGGCGATGGTCGGGGCGAACGCGCCGCCGAGCACCGCCCCGATCGCGTAGGAGATCGCCGCGCCGCTGTAGCGCACGCTCGTCGGGTACATCTCCGCGTAGAGCGCCGCCTGCGGGCCGTAGGTGAACCCGAGCCCGACGGCGAACAGGATCAGCGCGAGGTGCAGCAGCGCGATGTTCCCGGTGTCGACGAGCGCGAAGAAGGGGAACATCCACAGGAGCTGGACGACGAAGCCGATCCGGTAGACGCGGAGGCGCCCGATCCGGTCGGCGAGCCAGCCGCCCGCCAGGGTGCTGACCAGCCACGCCACCGCGGAGACCATCACCGCGATCAGCACCGTCGAACGGTCCAGGTGCAACGACTTGACCGCGTACGACTGCACGTAGCCGCCGGTGGTCATGTACCCGACGGCGTTGTTCGCCGCGAACACGAGCGCGCCGACGACGACCAGCCGCCAGTGGTGCCGGAACAGCGGGACGAGCGGGATGCTCGACCTCGCCCTGGTACGGCGGACCTCCTCGAACACCGGGCTTTCCGCGACCCTGGTGCGGATCATGAACCCCGCCACGATCAGCACGACGCTGAGCAGGAACGGGATGCGCCACCCCCAGGCGAGGAACTGCTCCGGGGTGGTCAGCGCGGTCACCAGTGCCAGCACGCCGTTGGCCAGCAGCAGTCCGATCGGGACACCGATCTGCGGGAACGCGCCGTAGAGACCACGACGGTCCGCCGGCGCGTGCTCGACGGCGAGCAGCGCCGCGCCACCCCATTCCCCGCCTGCCGAAAGGCCTTGCAGGATGCGGAGCACGACCAGGATGATCGGCGCGGCGATACCGATCGAGCCGGTCGTGGGCACCAGGCCGATCAGCACCGTCGAGATCCCCATCAGCAGCAGGGTGAGGATCAGCATCGCGCGCCTGCCGAGCCGGTCGCCGAGGTGCCCGGCGACGATGGCGCCGATCGGGCGGAAGAAGAAGCTGATCCCGATCGTCGCGAACGAAAGGATCAACGCGTCCTTCCCCAGCGCGGTGAAGAACTGCGTCGCGAAGACCAGCCCGGCGCAGATCGCGTAGATGAAGAAGTCGTACCACTCGATGGTCGTGCCGACCATCGCGGCCAGCACCACCCGGCGATGCTCCCTGTCGATGCTCCCGGTCCACCGCGTCATCGCGACTCCCAAGTCGTGCCATCCGGCCAAGCGAATGAGGATCGTATATAATCAGTGTGCACGCGGCAAGGCCCTGCCATTCATGATCTTGCGGAAATACCTTGCGGCGGCGAATTTCTTGATCGTTTTGCACCACCCGCGAACGGAACCAGTCGACGATACCGTTGATCGTATATGGTTAACCATCCGAACGGAGGCTGACGATGTCCACTGTGGAGGGTGCGGGCGCCGAGGGCCAGAACAAGGTCCAGCGCACCTACGAGGCGATCCGGTCGCGCATCGCCGACGGCACCTACGCCGCGGGACACCGGCTGGTGCTCGGCTCGCTCGCCAAGGAGTTCAAGGTCAGCCCGGTACCGGTCCGCGAAGCCATCCGGCTGCTGCAGGCCGAAGGGTACGTGCACTTCCAGCGGAACGTCGGCGCCACGGTGGCGGCGATCGACCCGGTGGAGTACCAGCAGACGATGCAGATGCTGGCGATCGTCGAAGGCGCCGCCACCGCGCTCGCGGCGCCGTACCTGACCAAGGCCGACCTGGTGGCAGCGGCGAAGCTCAACGACCGGATGCGCGCTTCGCTCGACAAGCTCGATCCACCCGCCTTCACCCTGCTCAACCACGAGTTCCACGAGGTGCTCTACGCCCGGTGCCCGAACCCGCGGCTGGTCGAGGTGGTCCGGCGCGGCTGGTCCTCGCTGGCGGTGATCCGGGACTCGACCTTCTCCTTCGTGCCGGGGCGCGCCAGCTCCTCGGTCGCCGAACACGACCAGCTCCTCGACCTGATCCGGACCGGTGCCGGCGCGGAGTGGATCGAGCACCGCGCCCGTTCGCACCGCACCGCCACCGTCGACGCGTTCCTGGACTGGGAGGCCGATCAAGACAAGGCTCCCGAGGCGTAAGCCCCGCCGAGCGCCCGCCGCAGCGCGCCGGCCAGATCGGCGTGGCAGGGCGCCCGCAGCACGGCGGCGGCGTAGGCGTCGGGGCGGATCACCCACAGCTCCCCCGGTTTCGCCCCCAGTGCCTCCGCGAGCACCCCTGTATCGTCCACTTCGGACAGTTCGAGCGACCGGACCGGCGCCGCGACAGCCTTCGCCGCCGACCTGACGACCTCGAGGTCCGCACCGGGCGCGGCGAGCACCAGCAGGCCCTCGCGGGCGACCTCGCGGAACCGGCCGCACGACACCGGCGCGTCGGGCACCAGGATGCCGGGCCCGGCAACGGGAACCGCGCCGCGCGGTGGGCGCCCGGCGAACGGCCGCTCGGCGTCGGGGGTGGTCAGCGACGAGCCGTCGTACCAGAACGGCTCCGCGAGCCGTCCCGAGTCCACCCGCGCCCGCGCCGCGGGATCGGCCGCCGCGGCGGACAGCACCGAAAGGCGCCGGAGCCGGTGCTCCTCCCGTTGGGGCACCAGGAAGTTCATCGTCTCGGTGGTGACGTCCAGGTTTTCCACGGCGGCCGCGTGCCGCTCTTCGTGGTAGCTCTCCAGCAGGTTCTCCCCCGCCCAGCCTGCCATGACGAAGGCGAGCTTCCACGCCGCGTTCTCCGCGTCGCCGACCCCGGAGTTCAACCCCCGCGCGCCGAACGGCGCCACCAGGTGCGCGCAGTCCCCGGCGAGCAGCACGCGGCCGACCCGCATCCGGTCCGCGATCCGAGCCTGGAACCGGTACACCGATTTCCACACGATCTCGTACGGCCGGTCGCCGATGATCGCGCGGACACGGGCGTCGAGCGCCCCACCCGACTCCTCGGCGGCGAGGTCGTAGTCACCGGGGACCTGCCAGTCGATGCGGAAGGTCGAACCGGGGCACGGGTGGATGAGCACCTGGCGGCCGGGGTTCCACGGCGGGTCGAAGTAGAACCGCCGCTCGTTCGCCCAGCCCGCCAGATCGGCACGGATGTCGCAGATCAGGAACCGGTCGTCGAACGAGTGCCCGCCGAAATCCACCCCGAGCATCCGGCGCACGTCGCCGCCGCGGGCGCCGGTGCACGCGACGGCGTAGCCCGCGCGCACCTCTGGCCTGCCGTCGAACCGCACCGCGACACCACCGGCGTCCTGCTCGATCCCGGTGACGCGGTGGCCCCACCGCACGTCGATCAGCGGTTCGGCGGCGATCCGCTCGTCGAGGATCTCCTCCGTCCTCGCCTGGGAAAGGTTGACGAACGGCGGGAACGCCGAGCGCCCCGGATCGGCGATGCGCTGGGCGAACAGCTCCTCGGCGCGGTGGAACGTGCGGGAGGTGGTCCAGGTGACCCCTTCCTCCGCGATGCGCCTGCCCGCGCCGACGGCCTCCCACACGTCGAGGACGTCGCGCTGCTGGCAGATCGCCTTCGACCCGACGAGATCGCGTCCGGCGCGCTCGTCCACCAGCACCACCGGGACGCCCCGCTTCGCCAGCAGCAGCGCGGTGGTCTGGCCGACCGGCCCGTTGCCCAGCACGGCCACCCCGTGGCCGGATGCGGTCGCGGACATCGTCAGTCCTGCAGCTGGTTCCAGACCTCCCGGTCCCGCTCGGCCGTCCAGATCACCGGCCGCTCGATCCCGGACAGCTCGTCCCACAGCCGGGAAACGTCGAAGGGCAGGCAGTGCTCGAAGATCGGCCAGGAGCCGTACTGGCCGACCAGCGCGGCACGGGTGCGCTCGAACGCGTCCTTGAGCGTGCCACCGGCCTGCCGCGCGGCACCCACCTCGCGGATCATCACCTCGAGGAAGTGGCGGGTCTGCGCGATCGCCGCGTCCACGGCGTCACGGCCCTTGCTCACCGCGCCGCGGCCACCGATCAGCGCCTCCGCGCCGAACTCCCGCACGCGGTCCAAAGTGGACGAAGACCAGTCGCGGTGGAACGCGTCCCCGGTGTAGAGCGCCGCCTCGGCTTCCACCAGGTCGCCCGCGAAGAGGACCTTCTGGCGGGGCAGCCAGGCCACGATGTCGCCTTCGGTGTGCCCCCGGCCGCAGTACCGGAGCACGAGGTCGCCGCGGTCGCCACCGAGGTCGATGGTGAGCCGGTCGGAGAAGGTGAGCGTCGGCCAGGTCAGCCCCGGTACCGAGGCCGCGTTCTTGGCCAGCCGCGGCATCCGGCCGAACTCGCTCTCCCAGTCCTCCTTGCCGCGCTCGGCGACGAGTGCGCGCGTGTTCTCGTGGGCCACGATCACCTCGGCGTCGAACGCGGAGGCTCCCAGCACGCGCACCGCGTGGTAGTGGGACAGCACCAGGTACCGCACCGGCTTGTCGGTGTGCTCCCGCAGCCTCGCCAGCCACTCCCGCGCGGCCACCGGGGTGGCCAGCGCCTCGAAGCAGACCAGGAAGTCCTCGCCCTCGATGGCCCCGACGTTCGGATCGCCTTCCGCGGTGAGCGCGTACACCCCGTCCGCGAGCACTTCGAGGGTCTGTTCCTTCTGACCGAGATCGGCGGAGGACGCGAAGGCCTTCTGTGCCACGATGCACACCCCTTTTGATCAAAGCTTTGATTATCCGGGCACCGCTGAGCGTAACCCGGCTCCCCGCCGGAACGGAAGCTAGTCTTTCGGCCATGAGCGCCGAGCCTGCCGAGTCGAGGGACCTCGAGTACCTGACCTTCGTGGACTACGCGGTCGCCAAGACGACGGCGGAGTTGCCGGAGGTCGACCCGGTCTCGATGCGGCTCGGCCTGACCCTGCACCGGCTGTCGAGCGCACTGGTCTACGACTGGGAGTCCACCGTGCACCGGCCGCGCGGCTGGAGCTGGGGCGGTTTCCGCGTGCTGTTCGTGCTGTGGCTCGCCGGGCCGCTGGAAGCCAAGCGGGTCGCCCAGCTTTCCGGGATGAGCAGGGCGGCCGTGTCGGCCCTGGTCCGCACGCTCGAACGGGACGGCCTGACCTCGCGGCAGCAGGCAGAGCACGACGGCAGGGCGGTGGTTCTCGACCTCACCGAAGCGGGCCACCGGGCGATCGCCGACGCTTACGCCGCGCACAACGCGCGCGAACGGGCGTGGACCAGTGCGTTGACCGAGCGCGAGCAGACCGTCCTCATCGGACTGCTGGAGAAGCTCACCACCAGCCCGGCCGCCACCGAGGCCAAACGCCGGTTCTAGTGCGGTGGCTCAGGAAACCGGGCCGTCGCGGAGCACGCCGCGCACTTCGTCCACAGTGGATTCCGGCGGGAGTTCCGCCAGCCACCAGGTGGCGCCTGCCTCGGCATAGGGCGCCAGGTCGGTGCCGGGCGGGAGTGCGACGGCGATGTCGTACGGCGCCGTGGCATCCCGGCGGAGTTCGGTGACGGTGGCGACGATTTCGGCGAGCTGGTCCGGGTGTCCGAGGTTGACGGGGAAGAAACCGTCGTACCGGGCGGCCCGGCGCAGCGGTTCGAGCTTGCCGGGGAATCCCGCGGCCCACACCGGGACGCCTGGCCGCTGAACCGGCCGGGGAAGGAACTGGACGCCGTCGACGCTGTAGTGCTCGCCCCGGTGGTGCACGGGCTCGCCGGACCAGGCGGCGGTGAGGATCTCCAGCGACTCGTCGAGCATCCGGCCGCGCAGCCGGTCGTCGAGCTGCTCGCCGGTCCTGGACAGCTCGTGGCCGAACCGGTCGCTGCCGAGACCGGCGCCGAGGGTGAGCCTGCCGCCGCTGAGCCGGTCGAGGGTGGCGGTTTCCCTGGCGACCTTGACCGGACGGCGCCGGGCGAGCGGGGTGACCATCGGGCCGAGCCGCAGCCGTTCGGTCGCGGTGGCCATCGCGGCCAGGGTGATCCACGGGTCGGCCACCTGCCGCACCGGTGCCCGCCAGCACACGTGGTCCCAGACGAACACCCCGTCCCAGCCGGCCTCCTCCGCCTCGGCGGCCAGCCGCGCGACCACCGCGGGATCGGCGAGGTGGTCGAAGGGCGGCAGCCAGAGCGCTGAACGCGGTCCGGTCATCGCCGGTCGCCCGCGGTGTGCCCGGCCAGCGCCGGCACGAACACGTCCCACACCGGTTCCGGCAGCACGGCGTGCCCGACCCCGGGCAGGACCAGCAGCTCGGCACCGGGGATCTCGGCGCTGAGAGCCTCGCCGTGGGAGAGCGGGACGAGCGGGTCGCGATCGCCGTGCACCACCAGGGTGGGCACGCCGATGTCGCGGTAGCCGCCGCGGACCGGGCTGGTGAATTCCATGGCGAAGTGGTTGACGAGCGTCGACGCGAAGTTCCTCGCCCGCTCCACGTCCTGCTTGATCAGCGCGCGGATGGCGGCTTCGTCGAAATGGGGCGAGCCGCCCGATTCGGCCTTCGCCGCCGCGACGCTGTAGTCCACGAGCGCGGCCAGCTCGGTGAGATCGGGTCCGGCGGGCGTCTCCCCGACCGGTTCCTCCGACGGCGGGAGAGCACCGATCCCGGCGGAGGCGCTGACGAACGTCAGAGACGCGACCCGGTCCGGATGATCGACGCCGACGATGACCGCCATCCCACCGCCCATCGACCGGCCGACGACATGGGCCCGCTCGATGCCCAAGGCGTCCAGGACGCCGACCGCGTCCTCGGCGAGATCGGTCATCGAGTAGCCGGGGTGCCCCGGCGGGTAGCTGGTGGACCGGCCGGTGTCCCGGTTGTCGTACCGGATCACGAACCGGCCCGCGGCCGCGATCCGCGCGCACAGCCCGGCTTCCCACCACAGCATCGAAGCGGCCGCGCCGTCGATGAGCAGGATCGCCGGGTGGGCGGGGTTTCCGAAGGTTTCCACACCGAGTTCGACGCCGTTGATCCGCGAGAGTCGCTCGCCGTTGCTCAGGTTGTTGGTCATGGCAACAACGCTAGAACCGCAGTGAAATCGCGAAAAGCGATAAATTGTGCTCAAGTCGATCGTGGATGACGATGTACGCTGACGTGGTGGCAGACCTGGAACTACGGCATCTCACCGCCATGGCCGCCGTCGCCGACGAGGGGTCGTTCGGCCGCGCCGCGGCCCGGCTCGGGTACACCCAGTCGACCGTGAGCCAGCAGATCGCGGCGCTGGAGAGAGCGGTCGGCGGCGCGGTCTTCGATCGGCCGGGCGGGCCGAAGCCGGTGCGGATCACCCCGCTCGGCGCGGTGGTGCTGGCGCACGGGCGTCAGTTGCTGGCGAAGGCGGAGGCGGCAGCGGCGGCCGTCGAACGGTTCAAGGCAGGTGACGGGCGGGTCGACATCGGCACCTTCCAGAGCGTGTCCAACGTGATCCTGCCGCGGGTCGTGCGGCAGCTTCGGGACGAGCACCCCGGCTGCGACATCAGGCTGTTCGAGGAAGAGACCGACCAGCCGCAGGTGCGCGATCTCGACCTGATGTTCTTCGACGGCCCCGGCGACGACGACGTGGCGCACCACAAGCTGATCGACGATCCCTACCTGCTGGTGTCCGGACGCGACGCCTTCCCGGACGGCCCGGTGCGGCTGGACCTGCTCGACGGCGCGCCCATGGTGGCGCACCCGCGGATCTGCGATCAGGTCCGGGTGGAGCAGGCGTTCGCCGACGCCGGGGTCCGGCCGCGGATCGTGTTCCGCACGGTGGGCAACGAAGCCGTGCTGTCGATGGTGCGGGCCGGGCTGGGGTCGGCGGTACTGCCCCGGCTCGCGCTCCACGGCGTCACCGATGACGCACTCCGCCTCCACGAACTGCGCCCCGCACTGCCACCACGCGAGATTTTCCTTTTGTGGCAAGCAGGGCGCACGCACTCCCCGCTCGCGACGCGCGCCATCGAGATCGCCGTGGACGTCGCGGAGGAGCTCACCAAGCACTGGTTTTCCCGGCCCGGCGGGAACCCCGGAGCGGATCGCCGGTCCGGGGTCCGCGCCAGGCCTCATGCGGTCACGAGCGACACCCCGTAGACCCCGAGGATCTCGTTGACCGGCTGGAACCAGGTTTCACCGCCGGAGCCGCAGTTGCCCCAGCCACCCGAGGTGACTCCCTGCGCCTGGTCGCCGGTGATGAAGGAGCCACCGGAGTCACCGGGTTCCGCGCACACGTTCGTGCGGGTCGCCTCGTACACCGCGCCCTGCTCGTAGTTGATGGTTTCGTTCAGCCCCAGCACCGTTCCGCAGTGCCAGTGCGTGGTGGAGCCGGATCGGCACACCGAGGTGCCCGCCGGCGCGACCCACGAACCGCGGACGAGCGCGTCGCTGACCGTGCCCCAGCCGAGCACCACCGGCGCCGTCCACCAGCCGTTCTCGATGCGGATGAACGAATAGTCGTTGCCGGGGAAGGAAGATCCGGCGAAGTGGCCCATCGCCGAGCCGTCCCAGCCGACGACGGAGCTGCCCGCGCCCCCGCAGTGCCCGGCGCTGACGAAGCCGCCCTGCACCGAGAACCCGATGGAGCAGCGCGTGTTTCCGTTGATGTAGTAGGGATCCCCGCCGACCGTGCCGGCCGAAACCGTGCGCGGGCGAGGCGCCTCGGCCAGTGTCACCGGGCCCGCACGCCTTGCGGTATCGAGAAAGGCGTCGACGTCGTCGCCGTGCGCTCCCGGCTGGAGCGTGACGACGAGGCTGCCGCTGCGCGGGTCCGTCCGCCAGCCGCTCACCGCGGCCGGTGCGGGTTTCGCCTTCGCAGCGGCGTCGACCGCCGCCTTCGCCGCGTCCAGCGCGGCTGCGCTGATCCCGGCGGGAACGGTCACCGCGCCCGTCTGGCGGACCGGGGCCGCCGCGGCCAGGTCGGTCACGCCGACGACCAGCTTGCCCAGTGCGGGATCGAACCACGCCCCGCCGAACGCCGCGCCCGCCGCTTCCCGCGCGACCGGCATCAGGCGGGATGCCGCGAGTTCTTGGCCGACGCGGGTTTCGGCCTGTTGTGCGGTGAGCCCGAAATCTCGTTGCATCGCCGCGAGCAGGCCAGGTGAGGCAACGGCGGGAGCCGCGGTCACGGCCACGGCCAAGCTCGCGGCGAGCACGGCCGCGCTCCCCAAGCTCAGAGTCATTCTTCGGCGCATCGGAACCCTCCAAATGCCGGAAAAACACCCACTACCGGCATCAGTTTGCGAGCGATGCGCCGAGATGACCCCGATTTGTCCGGTCTTCTGTCGGAAACCTGTCCGACCAGCCACGCCCGGGGGAAGGCGGCTACTCCAAGCGAACGAACGCCAGGCCCGGAACCAGGAGAGTTCCGGGCCTGGCGCGGCGGAATCAGCTCTTCCCGGCCATCCGGCGCTGGATGACCGGCGCGTAGAACCACAGCCCGACGCCGACGAGCATCGCGATCACGCCGAAGATCCCGAAGTACGGTCCCGAGCTGGCCGCGTCGTACCCCTTCGACGCCTGCGCGATGAGCCCCTGGCCCGCGGCGTTGGCGGCGTAGTTCAATCCGACGACCTGCGCCGCGAACGCGGCGGGCGCGAGCTGCGTCGTCGCCGAGAGGCTGACCGGGTTGACGAACAGTTCGCCGACCGCGATCGTGGCGAGGCTCAGCAGCGGCCAGATCGGATCGATCTTGGCGTCGGCACCGTGGAGGAGCCACGGCAGGAACAGGATCGCGAACCCGAGCCCGGTGAGGACCAGCCCGACGGAGAACTTCTGCGGCGTGCTCGGCTGGCGGCGCAGCTTCGTCCACAGCACCGCCACCACCGGGGAGAACACCAGCATCATCACCGGGTTCACCGTCTGCACGAGCGTCGGGTCGATGTGGAAGCCCCAGGCGTCCAGCGCGGTCTGCTGGTCGGCGTACTGCGCCATCACCCCGGCCTGCTGCTCCTCGATGAACCAGAACACGACCATCGCGAGGAACAGCGGGATGTAGGCGACGACCTGCCCGCGTTCCTGCGCGGTGACCTTGCTGCTCTTCAGCATCACGGCGAAGTAGACCAGCGGCAGCACGAGCGACACGATGCTGATCGCGTTGACGACCCCTTCCGCGCTGAGCGTCCCGGTCAGCGCCAGCACGACGACGACCAGCGCCAGCACCGCGAGCCCGCCCAGCGCGGTGCCGAAGACCCGCACCCGGCTCTCCGGTTCGATCGGGTTCGGGATGTGCGTGCCCGCGTCGCCCATCGTCTTCTTCGCCCGCAGCAGGTACTGGGCGAGGCCAAGTGCCATCCCGATCGCCGCGGCGCCGAAACCGAGGTGGAAGTGGTTACCGGTCGGGTCGTCCTGGCTGGGCCTGGCGAGGACGTTGCCGACGATGATCGGGGCGAGGAAGGCGCCGATCTGCACACCCATGACGAACAGGGTGAATCCGGCATCTCGCCGCGTATCCCCCTTTTCGTATAGATCACCCACGCCCTTCGTGATGTTCGGCTTCAACATGCCCGTGCCCAGCACGAGAAGGATCATCGAAAGGTAGAGCGCGGTCGCACCGCCACCGGGCATCGCCAAGGTGATGTGGGCGAACATGATGAGCACCGCGCCGCCCGCGATCGAACGGCGGGCGCCGAGCAGCCGGTCCGAAAGCCAGCCACCCGCGATACCGGACATGTACAGCGCCGCACCGTAAACCGATACCAGGCTCTTCGCCAGCGACTTGTCCAAGCCGAGGCCGCCGTTTACCGCCTCGTAGTACATGTAATAGAGGAGAATCGCCTTCATCCCGTAGTAGGAGAAGCGTTCCCACATCTCGGTCATGAACAGTGTGGACAGTCCCCTGGGGTGACCGAGGAACGTCCGTTCTGCGTGACCGGCGCGGTGGTTCAGCGCCACGATCACTGCCTTTCTGGTGCGGTTACGGACAACCGGTACAGGTTGGCATACGACCTTCCGCGGTGAACCCCTACTTTGGGATGAGGGGCCGAATTCGAGCGGTGTCCCGCATCACATCACCGGAAACCCATTAGCACCGGAACGCGCCTGACCTGCCTTGAATGCATTCAGAATTACACCTCGAGGTCACTCGGTCATGCAGGGTAAAAAGTGCGGATACCTATCTATATGCGCGTGCCTCTACGCCTCACCGCGACTTCACCCGAATCGTCACGAACGCTTGCCGCATCATCCACAGGAAATCAATTCGCCCGGTACCCGGACCCAGCACGTCCAAAACAGGCATTCGACGGCAGGGGTCGCGACGGGCGCGGCCCGGCGCCTGCCCGGCCGCGACGAGGACGGCAAGACATCCGATCAATCCACCCGCCGCGTGCTACGACCAGGCTCGGGGTGGTGTCGTACTTTGCCTGATCGAAACGATTTCGGTGCCGAGAAGACCATTCTTCACCGGCACGGCGGGGATCCGGCCACCGCTGCCCTGGTCGTGGAGCAGACTTCAGGGGTGGGCGGAGGTACCGCCCCGGCCGACGTGCCCGGCGAGACGCTTCGCTGGACGGAGTGAAAGGACGGACATGCGCAGTTTCGCATTGGTTGTGCTGGCGGTGGCGGGGCTGGTGACCGCGCCACCCGCTGCCGGAGCGACGCAGAACGGGCAGTACTCGGCGGTCGTGCGGCGGACCGAGTACGGGATTCCCCACGTGCTCGCAGCCGATTTCGGCGGACTCGGCTACGGCTACGGCCACGCGTTCGCACAGGACAACCTGTGCGCGCTGGAGAACAACGTGCTCACCGCTTCCGGCGGCCGATCGGCGGTCTTCGGCCCGGCCGCCGATTCCGGGGACGCGCTGGCCCCGCGACCGGTTTCGAACCTCGACAGCGACGTGTACTACCGCGCGACCGCGGACGACCGCCGGATCGAACAGCTCGTCGCGCAGCCCGCACCGCTGGGGCCAACGCACGAGGCCAGGCAGCTGGTCAGCGGTTACGTCGCCGGGGTGAACCGCTTCCTGCGCGACACCGGCGTGGCGCACCTGACCGATCCGGCCTGCCGTGCGAAGCCGTGGGTGCGGCCGATCACCGAACTCGACCTGTACCGGCTCCTGTACGGGATCAACCAGTTCGGCGGCACGGACGCGGTGAAGCCGTTGATCGCGAACGCCGCGCCGGGCGGGGCCGCCGCACTGGACGCACCGCCGCCCCCGCCGGCGGGCAGCAACGCGATCGCCGTCGGCCGCGCCGGCACGAAATCCGGCGGCGGCGTACTTCTTGGCAACCCGCACTTCCCCTGGGTCGGCGCGGACCGGTTCTACCACGTGCACCTCACGATTCCGGGCAAAATGGACGTCAGCGGCGCGAGCCTGTACGGCAGCCCGCTCGTCGAGATCGGGCACACGCAGCACCTCGCCTGGTCGCACACCGTCTCCACGGCGCAGCGGTTCACCCTGTTCCAGCTGGCGCTCAAACCCGGTGACCCGACGTCCTACCTCGTGGACGGCAAGCCGGAAGCGATGACGCGCAAGCAGATCACCGTCCCCGTCGGTGGCGGGGCCACGGAGACCCGCACGCTCTACTCGTCGCGGTACGGCCCGCTTCTCGCGTCGAACTGGACCTCCGAGATGGCGCTCGCGATCAAGGGCGTCAACGCGGACAACATGCGCTCGCTCAACGAATGGCTCGCGATGAACCAGGCGGACACCGTGGCGCAGCTCCGCGCCGCGCAGGACCGGTACCAGGGCATCCCGTTCGTGAACACGATCGCGGCCGATTCGACCGGGGTCTCCTACACGACCGATGCTTCCGTGGTGCCGCACGTGACCGACGAACTCGCCGCCCGGTGCGTCGACTCGCCGCTGGGGAAGGCCCAGTACCCGGCCCAGGTCGTGCTCAACGGCTCGAAGTCCAGCTGTGGCTGGGGCTCCGACCCCGACGCGATCGAACCGGGGATCTTCGGCCCGCGCGCGGCACCGGCGCTGACCCGCGACGACTACACCACCAACAGCAATGACAGCGACTGGCTGACGAACCCCGCGCAGCCGTTGCGCTACCCGCGGATCTACGGCGACACCGGCACCCCGCGTTCGCTGAGGACGCGGCTCGGGCTGCAGCAGATCTCCGACCGGCTGACCGGGACAGACGGGCTCGGACCGGCGAAGTTCGACCGGACGAGCATGCAACAGCTCTTCTACGGCGACCGGAACTACAGCGCCGAACAGGCACGGGACGCGGTGGTGGCGCTGTGCCGGGCGAACCCGCGGCTCACCACCGCCGACGGCAAGGCGGTGGACGTCCGCGAGGCCTGCACCGTGCTCGCCGGCTGGGACCTGCGCGGTGATCCGGACAGCCGTGGTGCCGTGCTGTGGCGGGAGTTCTGGACCGGCGCGAGCCGGGCGGCCGACCTGTGGACCGTGCCGTTCGACGCGCGGCACCCGGCGACCACGCCGAACACACTGAACCAGGGCAGCACGGTCGTGCGCCAGGCACTCGCCGCGGCGGTACAGCGGATGACCGGCCTCGGCGTACCGCTCGACGCCCCGCTTTCCGCCGCGCAGCAAACCACGGTCGGCGGCCCCGCGGTGCCGGTTCCGGGCTGCACCGGCGCGGAAGGGTGCTACAACGTCGTCGGCCGCGCGGAACCCCTCGGCGAGAACGGCCGCTACTCGCCGGTGACCTTCGGGTCGAGCTTCGTGCTGGCGACCGAGCTGACCGCGGCCGGCCCGCGGACGGCGACCCTGCTCACGTATTCGCAGTCCACCGATCCCACCTCGCCGCACCACAACGACCAGACACGGCTGTTCGCGCGCAAGCAGTGGGTGGCCGAGCGCTACACCGAGGACCAGATCCGCCGCTCGCCGCAGCTACTCACCACGGCCGTCACGGGAAGCTGACGCCCGGGAGCACGGCATGCTCATGCCCCGAAGGGGGCTTTCGGGGGCGTCCAGGCCCCCGAAAGCCCCCTTCGGGGAGCGCGGAACTCCCGACGATCCGCGGCCAGGTCAGTGTCCCAGCGAGGCGGCTTCGTGCAGGGACTTGCCCTTCGTCTCCGGTGCCATGAACAGGCTGACCACGGCACCGGCGAGCGCGATCCCGGCCGCGATGTACATGGTGGCGGACAGGCCGAGCGTGGTCAGCGCCCAGGGGGTCGCGAAGGTCCCGATCGCGGCGCCGATGCGGCTGATCCCGGTGCACAGCCCGACCGCGGTCGCCCTGATCTCGGTCGGGAACAGCTCGTTCGGGTAGATCCATTCCAGAATGGACGGTCCGCCGTTGAAGACGGCGTACACGGCGAAGGCGAGCGCGATCATCCAGAGCGCCGAATCCGGTTTCAGCGCGAGGTAGAGCAAACCGAGCGCCGAGAACAGGAAGCCGCCGATCAGGATCGGCCGCCGCCCCATCCGGTCGACGAGCAGCAGCGCGACGATGTTGCCGACGAGGAAGAACACGTTGATCAGGCCGTAGCCGAGATTGGCCTGGTCCCCCTTGTCCAGTGAAAACAGGGCGAGGATCTGCGGGCCGAAGGAATAGATGGCGAACAGGGTGACCACGGTCGCGGTCCAGAACGCCGAGATGAACACGACCCGCCGGAGATAACCCCCGCGGAGCACCGCGGAAATCGTGCCCGTCTTCTCCTCCTCCGGCAGGTCGTCCAAGGTCGCGTCCTCGCCGATGGTGGACTTCAGGATGGCGAGCGCCTCTTCGCGGCGTCCCTTGCTCATCAGCCAGCGCGGTGATTCGGGGATGCTGGCGCGGGCGATCACGATCAGCACGGCGGGCACCGCCGAGGACAGCAGCATCCACTTCCACCCGTCGTCCACCTGCAGCAGCGCGTACCCGACGAAGGCGGCGACCGTGGCACCGACGAACCACATCGCGTTGAGCCCGCCGACCAGCCTGGCCCGCCAGGACTTCGGCGCGAACTCGGCGACCAGCGCGGTGGCGATCGGGTAGTCGGCGCCGACCGCGACGCCGATGATCAGCCGCAGCACGAACAGCTCGACCTCGTTGGTGACGAAGAACTGCAGCACCGAGCAGACGATGATCGCGATCAGGTCGATGGTGTACATCAGCTTGCGGCCGATCCGGTCGGTCACCGCCCCGAACACGGCGCCGCCGAGGAAGACGCCGACCAGCGCCGACGCGCCGATGAGGCCGGACCAGAGGGTGCTCATGCCCCACTTCGGCTCGATCTGCACCAGTGCGATGCCGATGATGCTGAGGATGTACCCGTCGAGGAACGGCCCGCCGGAGGAGAAGGCCGCGAGCTTGACGTGGAAGGCGTTCAGCCGTGCGCCGTCCAATGAGGACATAGTGGTGCCCTGAACCGTATCGGCATTCATCTGCTGCCGTCCTTAGTGGAATGGGAAAGCGGGGGAAACGCCGGTCAGTTCGGCCGGATCGCGGCCACGGCGTCGATCTCGATCCGTTTGGCACCGCGGAAGCGCGCCACCTCGACGGTGGTCCTCGGTGGCAGCGGGACCGCGGAAAGCCTTGCCAGATAAGCGCTGTTGTACGCGTCGAACTCGTCGAGATCGGCGAGGTACACGGTGAGCTTGAGCAGGGTCGCCAGTGAGGCGCCTGCGTCGTGCAGGACGCGTTCGAGGTTGTCGAGCGCGACCCGCACCTGGTCGCCGAGATCGGCTGGGGTGCTGCCGTCCGGTTTCACCGGTACCTGGCCGCAGGTCCAGACCACGCCGTCGTGCACCGCGGCGGCGGCGTAGGGCGTGTCGTGCTGGTGGGGAAGCAAAGTCGGCATGGCGGTGGTCACCCTTCGGGAACGAGGAATCGTCTGGACGCGGCGTACGCGGCGGCCCACGGTCCGGCAGCGACCCGCAGCCCGTCCGGCAGCGCGGGGCAGCCGATCTCGGTGCTCCCGGCGGGAATTTCCGGGTCGGCTGGCAACCGGACGGCGAGCAGTCCGGCGGCGCGACCGTCCACACGGAACACGCGGCCGCCGGAGGTGACGAGGGAGCAGCGGTCTTCGGACGTCAGGCGGAGCGCGACGCCGGAGTGCACCGCCGCGGTGCGCGCGAACGACTCCAGCACGGCGGTCAGTGCCAATCGCGGGGCGGACACCGGACGCCCGAGTGCCACGGCGAGATCCACGACGTGCGGCCCGAGCAGCAGGGGCCCGTCACCACTGACGACCACCGGTTCGCCGTCCCGATCCAGGAACGACGGCAGGCGCGGGCGTCCGAGTTCGGCCAGCAGCGCGGCGATTCCGGAGCCGTCGGCGCCTTCCGCCCACAGCACGGCTTCCGCTGCGGCGGCCGCCTCCCCACCGGACACCCCGGTCGCGACCAGCGCGCGGAACGCGACCTCGCGGACCTCGCGCGCGGCACGCCGGACCGCCGTGCGCGCCGGATCGTCCACTTCGGACACTTCAGGCACCGTCATGCCGTCACGCCGTCGAAGACCTCGCCGAACAGCCGCAGCCAGTTCTCGCCGAGCACCAGCTTCATGGCCGCTTCGTCGAGCCCGGCTTCCAGCAGGCCCTCGGTGATCGCGGGGAAGTCGGCCGGGCCGGAGAACCAGGACGGCCACTTCGGCCACTCGGGACGGACCGGGTTCGCCGACGGCGGCCGCCAGCGCCCGTTGCGCAGCCAGCCGACGAAGTCCGGCGACCAGTTGCAGGTGCAGTCGCTGCCGATCGCGACGTGCTCCGGGCCGATCTCGCCTGCCAGCGCGGCGACCATCCGGCAGAATTCCGCGCGCGTCGTCGTTTCGCCACCGAGGACGTTCGGGTAGAGGCAGCAGCCGATCACCCCGCCTCGCGCGGCCAGCGCCCTGATCACCTCGGCGGGCTTGTTGCGCGGGTGGTCGAGGAACCAGGTCGGGTTCGCGTGCGTGATGGCCACCGGGGCCGCCGACTTCTCGATCGCGTCCCGCGAGGTCCGGTTGCCGACGTGGGACAGGTCCACCAGCATCCCGACCCGGTTCATTTCGTCGATCACGTAGCCGCCGAACCTGGTCAGCCCCGAGTCCTCCGGGTCGTAGCAGGCGCCACCGACCAGGTTCTGGATGTTGTAGGTGAGCTGCGCGACCCGCACTCCGAGCCGGTGGAAGACCTCGACCATCCGGTAGTCGTCACCGAACGGCGAGCTGTTCTGGAAGCCCAGCAGCACCGCGACCCGCCCGTCGTCCTTGGCACGGCGGATCTCTTCGACGGTCTCGGCCAGCACGACCAGGTCGGGGTTCTCCCCCGCCAGCGCGTACCAGTCCCCGATCGCGCGGAGGGTTTCGGCCGGCCCCTCCCACACCGCGCAGGTGGCGTTCACACCGTGCACACCGCCGTTGCGTAGCTGTTCCAGCACCGCGCGGTCCCAGTTGTTGATCTGCAGGCCGTCGACCACGATCGGCCGGTCGGAAGCAGGTGCGCCCACGGTATTTCCTTTCATGGCTTGCGGGTGAAGAGCCAGTCGTCGTCGACCCCGGCCGCGACGTCGGCGGCACGCGGCGCCCCGGAAAACAGGGTCACCCGGAGCCAGTCGGTCGACTGCGGGCTGTAGTTCTCCATGCCGTACACGGCGAGCTGGAAGCGCTGCACGTGCAGCGGGACGAAGTCCGCGCCGAGCAGGTTGGCGCGCACCTCGGCGTAGGGCAGCCCGGCGAGGGACTGCACCCGCGCGACGGCGCCACGGTGCCACGGGTGCGCGAACAGGAATTCGGCGACCGTCCACTTCGGATCTGCGGTGCCGAGGCCGGACAGCAACGCCGACACGGCGCGGGCGATGTCGATCGGGTGCTCGACCTCTTCGCCTGGATCGGTACCGCGGCGCCCGCGGCGCGGTTCTTCGTTGTTCTCGGAGGAGAACCAGAAGTACGCGACCGAGGACGGATCGGTGAAGTCGAACCGCCGGACCCAGCCGTAGGACCGCTCCGCGAGTTCGCGCAGCTCGCCGCAGGGCTGAGCCGGGTGCACGAGCGTCGTTTCGTCGCACCGCAACAGGTCCTGCACCTCGTCGTCGAGTTCGTCGTGCACTTCGACGAGAACGGAATCGAGCACGCCGCGGACCTCGCGGCCCGCGCGCCCCGCCGCCTCGTGCAGCGCTCGCCACGCATGCCCGGTTTCCCTGCCCTCGACCGTTCCGGCGCGCGCGTACTCGGCGGCCAGCTCGACGACACCGTCCAGCGCCCCGGCCAGTTCGGGACCGGTGCGATAGGGCTCGGTGCGCAGGGTGTCGCGCTCGGCGAAGTAGCCGCGGGCGCGCGCCAGCAGCTCCCGCACCCGTGCCGTGCGGCCGTCCCCCGGTGCCGTCGGCTGCGCCAGCGCGTGGGCGAGCGGCAGTTCGCGCGCCGCGCACCACGCGTCGAGGACGTCCGGGTGGTTGACCACGTAGGGCACCATGCCGAGCCCGGTGGCGTTGCCGAGCCCGAAGAACCGGCGCCAGCCGCCGGAAAGCGTTGCCGCGGTGGCATTCCTGACCCGGGCGCAGTGCTCGACCAGGTCGTAGCTCAGCTCCCGCAGCAACCAGGCGGCGAGCATCTGCGACCGGTAGGGCACGCGCAGCGGGTGCTCCTCGGCGATCCGGTCGAACTCGGTGAGCCCGAACTTCCCGTTGCTGTAGAAGGCGGTGCTGCGCAACAGGTACGCGGCGTCACCGAGTTCCCGGGTTTCCGGTTGTGCTCCGGCGGCGAGGCGGTCGACCACGTAGTCGAAGAACCGCTGGCTCCGGTTCGCCCTCGTCCACACCAGCGTTTCGGCGTCCGCCCTGCCGTTCTCCTGGCGCGGCACGGCGGCGCGCAGGTCCGCCAGCCGCTCCACGGGAAGCTCGCCGTCCACCAGTGCCGCGGTGATGTCCCACGCCTTCGCGACGACGCGGTCCGTGCGCTCCTCCTCCGGCAGCGTGGTGCTGAACGCGGCGAAGTGCAGCGTCCTGCCGTCGGCGCACACCCGGTACACCGCCTCGCCCCGACCGGCCGGATCCATTTCCCAGCGGTCGAGGGTGACCGTCCAGCGCTGCCCGGCCGCCGCGCGCAGGAAGGACCGCGCGAAGCTGTGCCGGGTGTAGCGGCACGCGCCGAGTTCCTCCGGGGAGAGCACCTCGTCGGCGTGCCTCGCGGACGACCGCGCCTGCTCCAGCAGGGCGGTCATGACCGGCTTCCCGGCCGGAGGTACGCGGTCTTCGACCAGGTGAAGAACTCCGCGCTGGTGTCGCCGTTCTGCTCGCGCGGCGCCGGGAACGACGAGTCCTTCAGCCCGCCGAACGGCGCGTGCAGCTCGGAGCCGGTGGTGGGGGCGTTGACCTTGACCAGCCCGGCGTCGAGTTCGGTCACGCACCGGCGCGCGGCCCGCTCGTCACAGGTGAACACGGCGGCGGTGAGCCCGAAATCGGTGCCGTTGGCCAGTGCGATCGCCGCGTCGAGATCGGGGGCGCGCAGCACCGTGGTGATCGGCCCGAACACCTCCTCGCGGCAGATGGTCAGGTCCGCGGTACCGGCCAGCACGGCCGGCCGCGCGAAATGCCCTTCCGCGGGGAGCGCGCTCCCGGACTGGGCCAGCACCACCGCGCCTTCCCGCGTTGCCGTGGCCAGCGCGGCGTCGACCTCGTCACGGGCACGCGCCGAGACCAGCGGGCCGATATCGACGCCGTCCACAGCGCCGTCACCGAGGACGAGGGACTCGACGCGGGAGGTCAGCTCGGCGACGAGCGGCTCGTAGGCGTCACCGACCGCGATGATCCGCCGGGTCGCGGTGCACTTCTGCCCCGCGCTCGACATGGCGCCCGCGACCAGCGCCGCCGCCGCGTCCGCCGGATCGGCGTCGGGCAGCACGATCGCCGCGTTGTGACCACCGAGTTCGAGCTGGACCTTGGTGCCGCGCGGGACGGCGGCGGCCTGGATGGCGCGGCCGACCGGGACCGACCCGGTGAAGGTGATCCCCGAGACCTCCGGCCTCGCCACGAGCTCCGCCCCCAGCGCACCCGGCCCGAGCACCAGGTTGAGGACGCCGTCGGGGAGCCCCGCCTCGTGCAGTACCTCGGCGAAGGCCACCGCGACCGCCGGGGTGTCGCTCGCCGGCTTCCACACCACCGCGTTCCCGTGCACCAGCGCCGGGGCGAGCTTCCACGCCGGGATCTGGATCGGGAAGTTCCACGGCGTGATCACCCCGACCACGCCGAGCGGGCGGCGCAGCGTGCGGATCAGCTCGTCGGGGTGGCCGGACGGGAAGGTGGCGCCGTCAGCGGACCTGGCGTGCGCGGCGTGGTAGTGCAGGGTTTCGACGCTGAGCCCGACTTCGGCGCGCGCCTCCGGGAGCGTCTTGCCCTCCTCCGCGGTGACCAGCTTCGCGACGTGCTCGGCCCGGCTCGCCAGCAGCTCCGCCGCGGCGCGCAGTACCCGTCCGCGCCCGATCGGGCCGGTCCGGTCCCAGCCGGGCGCCGCGTCGGCCGCCGCACGCACCGCGTGGTCGAGCTGGTCCTCGGTGGCGACGCGGTAGGTGGCGACGGCCCGGTCCGGGTGCGCCGGATCGGTGCTCACGGCCTCCGCACCGCGGCCGGCGCACCACTCGCCGCCGATCAGGTGCCGCAGGTCGAGCGCGCGGCCGTCGGCGGATCCGGCCTGCTCGGGCAGGGTCTGTGTCACGGGGTCTGCTCCTCACGTGGCTGGTCAGTGCAGCCACGGTAAGCACGCCCCGGAACGAACAGAAGTACATATTGGCAACAGACTGATAGGCGTGGGATATTAATCCGGTGGAGCTGAGGCAACTTCGGTACTTCGTCGCCGTGGCCGAGGAGAAGAACTTCCGGCGCGCCGCCGAACGGCTGCACATCGCCCAGCCCGCGCTGAGCCAGCAGATCAGCAAGTTCGAGAACGAACTGCACACCGAGCTGTTCCGGCGCACCACCCGCCGCGTCGAACTGACCGATTCGGGCCGGGTGCTGCTCGCCGAAGGCCGCCGCGTCCTCGCCGAGGCCGAGCACGCGCTGTCGGCGGTCACCCAGGCCGCGCACGGCGAGGTCGGGCTGCTGCGGGTGGGTTTCGTCAGCTCGGCGGCGCTGGGCATCGTGCCCGCGATCGTGCTGGCGCTGCAGGGGTCCTGGCCCGGTCTGCACTGCGAACTCACCGAGTCGACCACCGACCCCCAGCTCGAAGGCATCGCCGAAGGACGGCTCGACGTGGGGATCGTCCGCGAGGTCGACGCCACCCCGGGCCTGGTGATCCGCCCGCTCCTGCGCGAGCGGCTCATCGTGGCGATGCACGAGTCGCACCCGCTCGCGCACCGCCGCTCGGTCCGGCTGGCCGAACTCGCCGGGGAACGGTTCCTGGTGTTCCCGCGCCACCGGGTTTCCCGGCTCTACGACCACATCGCGGGCCTGTGCCACCGCGCCGGGTTCCGGTTGGAACCGGCTCAGGAGGCCGTGCAGTTCCCCACCCTGCTCGGCCTCGCCGCCGCGAACACCGGCATCACCATCGTGCCCGAATCCCTTCGCGCACTCCGGCTCCCCGGGCTGCGCTACGTCCCGATCACCGACCAGGACGCGATCTCGGTCGTCTCGGTCGTCTGCAGGCCAGATCGCGAGAACACCCCGCAGCTCACCAAGTTCCTCGACACCGCCGCGTCGGTTCCCCTCGACCCGGCGCTGATCCGCCTGCCTTCGTGACCGGGCGGATCACCCCTCGGCGTCGCGCTGGAGCACCAGCGCGGGCTTCCCGTCGACCAGTGTCAGGCCGACCCTGATCGACGGGCCGCCCTGGAAACCGAAGGCGCTGCCGCCGAGGCCGACCCCGACGCTGGACGAGGCGCCACCGCCCCCGGGGTAGGCGACGGTGTAGGAAAGGCCGTCCGCGCTGATGGCCGTGACCCGCATGGACGAGTAGTGCAATGCCTTGGCGTCCAAGGGGATCTTCGCCGGTTTGGCCAGCAGCAACGTGCAGTCGCCGTCGAAGCAGTCCTTCACGTTCGAACTGGGCGGGGCGACGGGAAGCGGTTTCGGCGAGCTGGACGTCGCCGCGGAACTGGACGTCGGCGGGGCACTGGGGGTGGTGGACGTCGTGGGCGGAGCAGTGGTCGCGGGCGCCGACGGCGGCTGGGCCACCGGGGCCTCACCGCCGCAACCGGCGAGGAGCAGGGCGAGGGCCGCGAAGGCGATGGCGTGTCGGCGCATGCACGGTTTGTAGCGCCTCGAACCGGGGAGGGGTCCCGCCTTGACCGCTTCCGGCCGCGCGGTCAGCGGACCAGGCGGAAGAACCCGCGCACCTGCTCGACCAGCGACTCCGGCTGCTCCAGCGCGGCGAAGTGGCCACCGTGCGACAGTTCCTCGAACCAGCGCAGGTCGGTGAACCGCAGCTCGGCCTCCCGCCGCGACGGGCGGGTTATGTCGCGCGGGTAGACCGACAGCCCGGACGGCGCGGTCACCTTGTCCCGGAAGCTGGCGAAGCTCTCCCAGTACAGGCGCGCCGATGACGTGGCCGACGCGGTGAACCAGTAGACCGAGATCTCGTCGAGGATCTTCTGCAGTGACAACGCGTCCTCGGGATGGCCGTTGTTGTCCGTCCACGCCCAGAACTTCTCGGCGATCCAGGCGGCCTGGCCCGCCGGGGAGTCGGTGAGGCCGTAGCCGAGGGTCTGCGGCCGGGTCGACTGGATCGCCGAGTACCCCCGGCCGGTGCGCCGCATCGCCTCCTCGGCCTCGAGATTCGCCAGTTCCGCGGGCGTCGGGTCGGCGAACGTGCCCGCCGCCACGGATCCCAGGTTCAGGTGCACGCCGGCGACGCGCCCGGGCGCCACCTCGCCCAGCGCGCCGGACACCGCCGAACCCCAGTCACCACCCTGCGCGCCGTACCGTTCGTAGCCCAGCGAGACCATCAACGTGTCCCAGGCGCGCGCGGTGCGAGTGATGCCCCATCCGGTCGTCGACGGCTTGTCACTCCAGCCGTACCCGGGCAACGACGGGGCGACCACGTGGAACGCGTCCGCCGGGTCACCGCCGTGCGCGAGCGGGTCGGTCAGCGGGCCGAGGACCTCCAGGAACTCGAGCACCGAACCCGGCCACCCGTGCGTGAGCACGAGCGGGAACGCGTCCGGCTCCGGCGATCGGACGTGCAGGAAGTGGATGCCCAGCCCGTCGATCGTGTCGCGGTACTGCGGGAAGGCGTTCAGCCGCTCGGCGAACCCGAAGTCGTAGTCCTCGGCCCAGCTACGGCAAAGCTCCTGCGCATACGCCAGCGGCAACCCCTGTGACCAGTCGTCCACCGGCTCGCGCTCGGGCCACCGCGTCCGTCGCAGTCGTGCACGCAGGTCCGCGATCTCGGCTCCGGTGATGCCGGCCTCGAATGGTTCGGCGGCCATGGCAAAGCTCCTTACTGGTCAAGGCGTTGTGGGATCATTTGTGGGATCATTTGTGGGATCAGATTCAGGTGGGCTGTCATCGCGGACTCCCGCGCGTGGCGCCGGCGCCGGGGCGCCGGGTCAGGCTGAGGACGACTCCGGCCAGGGGAAGTGCCGCGAGCACGGCGAGGGCCACCGGCGCCGGCACGATGCCGGACAGGCCCGCGACCGCGGCCGGACCGATCCCGCCACCCAGGGCGGTCATGAAGTTGAACAGGCCCTGTCCGGTGTCGCGATCGCCCCCGGCGACCAGGTCCGGTGCGAGGCCCACCAGTACGGCCTGGGCGCCGGCGAACCCGCACACGGTCAACGCCGTGCCGGCGACAACCGGGATCGGCCCGTCGAAGACCGCGACCACGAGCACGCCGACGACGGTGAGTGCCGCAAGCCCCGCCGACACCTGCCAGCCGGTGAACCGGTCGGTCAAGGTGCCGACCAGCCGTCCGGCCAGCACCGAGCAGACGGCGGCCGGGACCAGGAGCACACCGGCTTCCAGCGGGCCACCGCCCGTGGCCTGTTCGATCAGGGAAGGGGCGCGGAACAGCACCCCGTAATAGCCGGCGAAGACGGTCCCGCCGATGAGCCCGGCCGCCAGGAAGCCGCGGGACGCGATCACCCGCCGGGGCACGAACCCGTCGGGCGTGCTTCGCACGCGCCACCACAGTCCCACGGCGGCGAGCGCTCCGGCGGCGGCCACGGCGAGCGTGACCGGAGCGGGCAGGCCGACCGAATGCGCCTGCAGCAACGTGATCACCGAACCGGCGAGTACCGACAGCGCGGCCGCGCCGACGATGTCGAGTCGCCCGGTCGAGCCGTTTCGCTCGCCGCCACCGCTCCGCGTCAGCGCGCGCCTGCTCGGCAATGCGGCCAGCAGGAGGGGCAGCGCGAGGACCGGGATCGCGAGCACGGCACGCCACCCGAGCCATGCGGTCACCGCTCCGCCCAGCAGGGTCCCGCACCCCGACGCCATCGCGCTGGCGGCCGCGATGATTCCCAGTGCGCGGATCCGTTCCCGCCGGGGAAGGGCGGTGGCCGCGGCGAAGACGGCGATCACGGTCGCGCCCGCCCCGGCGCCGCCGATCAGCCTGCCGACGATCACGACGGACAGTGCCGGCCCGGCTCCGGCGAGCGCGGAGCCCGCGGCGAGTGCCACGACCCCGGCGACGAGGACCTGGAAGGGGCTCCAGCGGGCCAGCAGCCGGCCCGCGACCGGCATCGCGAGCGCGGAGGTCAGCGACCACGCGGCGAGAATCCACGCGGTGGCCCCGAACGGCACCGCGAGCGCGCGGCCGATGGCGGGCAGGGCCACCGACGGCGCTCCCAGTGCCACGTACATCGGCAGCACCAGCATCCCCAAGGTCAGCCCCAGCCGACGCCCGTCCGGGGCGTGGTTCGATCCCCCGCTGGATGCCCCTACGGCGGGGATCGTCTGCGGCATCGTCGTCCCTCCCCTGGTACGTTTTGTGACACGTGAAAGCTACTATGGATGTCATATTACGGAACGGTGAGGAGACACGTCAAATGCTTGATGCGTGTTACACCACCTCGGCCGTCCAGGCGGCCGTCGACCTGGCCAACACCTTGAAGCCGATCAAGGGAGAGGACGCGCTCGAGACCGTGGAGCAGCTCCGGGACTTCCTCGACGCCCATCCTGCGGCTGAGCCTCCGAGTCCGGCCGCGAACCAGGGGGCCGGTCCGCGGCAGCTCACCCGCGCCGACCTGGCGGAAGTCCGCGCGGTGCGCGAGACGGTGCGCGAGGTGCTCGAACGGGCGAGCGCGGACGCGGACGAAGCGGCGGCTCTGATCAACGAGGGCCTGCGCCGCAGCCGCACCACCCCGGTACTGCGCCACGAGGACGACCGCTGGTGGACCGAGGTGACCTCCGACACCGACCGCTGCTCGGCGCACCTCGCCGCGACCACGCTCAGCGCACTGGCCTCCGTGATCGCCACGCTCGGCCCCGCTCGCCTCGGTGTCTGCGCCGGGCCGACCTGCCGGGCCACTTTCGCGGACCTCTCGCGCAACGGCTCGAAGCAGTACTGCACCCGGACCTGCGCACACCGGGCCAGCGTCGCGGCCTACCGGAGCCGGAACGGCCCACGCTGAGCACCGACACCCCGCCAGGCCGGCTCCGGGGTTTCGTCCGCCTGGCTCAAACAGCGCACCATCCCGTTGCACAACGCCGTTTGGTAACGCTGACATCCGGGTGACACGGAGTGTGGTCTGGACCACTTTCGGGTTTGGCGGTCGACCCGGCTGGGCATTCTGGCGGCGCGTCGCGGTCGCCGAAGACCGCCCTCCCGCCAGAATCCGTCGCGCCAGAACGGAGTGTCGTGCCCTTCACCGCCCGCCCGCAGATCGAGCCAGACCTCGAATTCTCCGTGCGACTTCGCGACTACGTCCACCGCGTCAGCGTCGCGATCGGCGTCGGCTGGGAATCCTGCGCCGTCGACACCAGTTCGCCTGCCACCGGGTACATCGCGGTGGACTGGCGGCTGCCCTGCCACGCCGACCGCGATGTCGCCGTGCTCTGGGACGAGACGCAGGGCTGGTCGGTGGCCATCGAGACGCACTCCGGCGAGGACTTCATCGTGGTCGCGCTTCTCGGCGGCTCCCTCGCACCGGAACCCGAAGCGGTGGCTGGCTTCCTGACCGAGGTCCGGGACGGCGTCGTCACCACGGCCGGGTCACCGGTCGTGCCGCTCCCCCGCACCGATCTCACCGCGCGGCTGGACCAGCACGCGACGGTGCCGAGCCACTGACGCCTCGACCGTCCTGAAAGGACACTCCGGGCTCAGGAGTCCGTGGTCCTGTCGCACTTCACGGCCTGGCCCGGCCCCGGCGCCGTGGCTTTGGCGAGCTCCTTCTTCCCGTCGAGGAGAACGCGGCAGCTCAGCACCGCCTTCCCGGCCGGGGTCGCGGTGACCATGGCGGCGCGGCCCGCGCTGACGACCACATCGAGCTTCCACGGCAGGCCGAGCGGCCCGGTCAGCCGGTGCCCGGACACCTCGTCCTGGTAGCGGTCATTGGATTCGTTGTAGGTCAGCTCCGTGACGGTCGCGCCGGGGGCGTCACCGCTCAGTTCATAGGTGATGGCCCAGGACTTCCCGCTCGGGTTCGAGCACGAGCACAGCCCGGCGACCGCCGCGACGCCGCAGGCCACACCCAGCAGACGGTTGATCATGCGCCGGATCCTATGACCTGGCGGCGAACCCCGCTCGTTGCGGCGAAAAGCGCAGGTGCGCGCCGTATGCTTGGCGATCGATGACGCAGGCACCCGATCACGACGCCGCCGGGCGGCCGCGGCTGAGCCAGGCCGTGGTGCTCTCCGAAGCCGTGGCACTGGCGGACCGCGAAGGTTTGGCAGCGGTGACGATCCGGCGGCTCGCCCAGGATCTCGGTGTCACGCCGATGGCGCTCTACTGGCACTTCCGCAACAAGAGCCTGCTCATGGCGGCACTGGGGGGCCGGATCATCGGCGAGGTGGACCTGGATGTCGACGACGGAGCCCACTGGAGCGCCCAGTTCCACACCGTGCTCCGCGCGCTGGTGACCACCCTGCGGAGGCATCCGTGGGCCGGTCCGCTGATCACCTCCAGTGCCTGCGAATCCCCCGGCTACCTCACCGCGCTGGAGAAGGTGCTGGCGATCCTGCGGGGCGCGGGTTTCTCCACCGAGGAGGCGACCGCCGTTTCCCGTCACGCCCTGAGCACCGCGATGAGCCTGGTCGCCGGCCAGCCGGGCCGCACTTCCCCGGACGGGACCGAGGAGGTCCGGCGGTACTACGAAACCCTTCCCCGCGAGCGGTACCCGCATATCGTCGAGGCCGCCGGGCCGCTGACCACCTGCGACGACCCGGATTCCCACTACGGCTTCGGCCTCGACCTCATGGTCGCGGGCGTGGTGGCGATGGCGGCCCGGAAGCGCTGACCCCGCCGCGGAGGTCGCGGGCGTGCGCCGGGATCTCACTGCCCGCGCCTCCCGGCGCCCGCGGAGCAGTGCTCCTCACTCCGGCACGGCCGCGAACTCGGCGGCGACCGCGGCGAAGATCCGCTCCGGCCGGTCCGGGTGGGCGAGGTCGATCGCGGCGTTGAGCGCGCCGTGGTCGTGGCCGAAGGCCCACGCGCCGCGCCGCTCGAAATCCGGGTCGGCGACCGTGCACCCGATCGTCTCCAGCTCGTCGAAGCCGACGTCCACGCCGAACTCGGCGGCCTCCCGGTGCTGGCTGAGCCGGAAGGTCAGCGTCGCCTCGGTCCTGCCGCGGAGCTGGGCGCCCACGTCGACCGCGCCCTGCCACGAATGCCCGTTGAGCCATTGCCGGGGCGGGTTTTCCGTGACGTCCTCGCTCCACACGACCGCGCCGTCGATCAGCACCTCCTTGAGGTAGCAACCGGCGCCCGGCGTGCCGTCGAGCCAGTCGGCGCGGTGCCAGAAGGACAGTTCGTGGCGGGGCGCGTCCGGGACCACGGTCATCCGCTGGCTGGCCCACGCGGTGCTGCCCACCGGGACCGGCGCGTACCGCGCGGCCGTGATGGACAGCCGCCCGACGCCGTAGAGCGCCCGGTTCTCGCTGGCGGGCGACGGGCTTCCGGCCACGGGGAGGCCGTAGGCGACCACTCCCCCGATCCCGCCCTCGGCACTGAGGCGGAGCCCGGTGCGCACGCACGCGCTGGCGTACTCCTCGCCGGGATCGCGCGCCGTGCCGAGGAACCGTCCACAGTAGACCAGCAGCAGCAGGCCGAGCCCCCTCGGCACGGTCAGCGCCGCGATGTCGGCGCAGCGCGCCGCGACCGCGTCGGCGTTTTCGGTGTTGTGGAACGGATCGTCCAGGTACGGGTAGATGATGCCGTCGATGAACGGCGCGTAGGTGTCGAGGAACGCCCCGTCCGTGGCCGCCTCGTAGTAGGCGCAGAGCCAGAATTCGAGGCCGGGGTTGATCGCCCGGTAGGTCTCGTGCATCTCGGCCACGTACCCGGGGGTGAACTTCTCGCGGTTGGCGCCGATGTGGAAGTCGTCGATTCCCCACCCGGTGAGGCACGGGTACTCGACGGACAGCTTGGCGATCTCCCGTGCCCACGCGACGTAGTCCTGCCGGTAAGGCTGCGAACAGCGGCCACCGGCGAAGCACTCCGAAGGCGGCACGACGTAGACCCACACGTCGATCCCGGCCGCGGTGGCCGCGGGCAGGAACTCCGTGCGCAGGTCGTCCCAGTCGGTCGGCGAGTTCCAGATGCCGTACAGGTAGGTGGTGACGTTCGCGGCGGTGAGCCGGGCGATCAGCCCCGGCGCGTCGATGTGCCGGTAGCCGTCCGCCCGCGGCGCGCGTTCGCGGACCTCACCACCGATCGTGTTCCCGCCGGCCATGGCCGCGCGGACGACTTTCCCCGGCATGCGCTCACCTCCGCCAGCCATCCTCCCGCCCGCACCGGTTTCACGCCAGCCAGCGGGGCGCCCGCCTGTTCATCCACTGTGGACATACAAGGCTTCGACGAGGCAAGGCGGTCCGCCCGTGCGCACAACACCCACTGGCTCGACCGGCCCCGCGTCGCCTCGGCGGTGCGGGGGCTGCTGGCCGCCTCCCGGCGAACGGTCACTTCCCGGAGGTTCGGCGTCGTGCGGCCACGACGAGCGCGAGACCGGCGAGCACCAGGAAGGCGGCGCCGAGGAGCAGTTCGGCGAGCGGGCTGCCGGTCGACGCCAGCGGTGGCGAAGCCGTCGGCTGGCCACCGGCCGTCGGCTGCGGCGGTGCGACCGGGGTGTCGGTGAGCGGGGTGTCGGTGGTGCAGCCCGGTTCGGTGCCGTCGACGCAGTTGGCGCCGGGTGTGGCCGAGACGACGACGTTGCGCAGGTGCCGCTCGCCGGTGAGACCGGGCTTGACCGTGATCGAGTAGGTGATGGTGGCCTGCTGGCGGGGGAGGAGCCGTCCCTGCCAGGTCAGCCGCGACCCGGTCCGGTCGATCGTGCCGCTGGTGGCCGCGGCGTCGTCGTCGTAGGTCGCGGCATCGAGCACGTCGGCCAGGTCGTCGGTGAAGGTGGCGTTCTCGTACGCGGCGGTACCGGTGTTGGTGACGGTGACCGTGTAGGTGATCTTCTCGCCCGGCTGGACGGTGGCAGGCGCCGCGTGCTTGGCGATGGCGAGCGAGCGCACCGGGGTTTCGGTGCCGCAGTCCGGATCGGCAGGCTCCTGCTCGGCGCGGAAGGTGCCCGGGGCGGGGCAGTTGGTGACGTCCGGGCTGGTGACGCGGTTGCCGAGGATCTGGTCGCCCCGCGGCGGGGTACCGACGGTGACCGAGTAGGTGAGCGTCATTTCGGCGCCGGCGGCGAGGTCACCGGTCCAGCGCAGGGACGGTGGCGCGTAGTCGATCGTGCCGCCGGTGGCCTTCGCGTCGTCGTTCCAGGTGGCGTCGTCGAGCACGCCGGACAGGTCGTCGGTGAAGCTCGCGTTCGGGTACGCCGCTTGGCCCGTGTTCCGCACGGTCACCGTGTACGTGACCTTTCCGCCAGGTGCAGCCGTTTCCGGGGCCGCGGTCTTGGTGATCAGCAGGTGGGGCTTGGGCAGCACGACCCGGCAGTCCGGATCGGCCGCTCCCGGCAAGCAGTTGGAACCCGGCGCGGTGACGACGTTCGCGAGCCGGTGGTCACCGGCGTTGGTGACGGTGACGGAGTAGGTGATGGTCGCCGTGGCGCCCTTGGCCAGCGCGCCGGTCCAGGTCAGGCGCGGTGCGGTGAAGGCGGCCGTCCCCGAGTCGGCGGCGGCGTCGTCGTTCCAGGTGGCATCGTCGAGTACCCCGGACAGGTCGTCGGTGAACGAGGCTCCGGGGTGATCCGCCGCGCCGACGTTCTCGACCTGGACCGTGTAGGTGACCCGGTCCCCCGCCTTGACGTCCTCCGGCGTGGCGCGCTTGGTGACCTTCAGCGCGGGCAGCGGTGTTTCCGTTCCGCAGCCGGGGTCGTTCCCACCCGGCCGGCAGTTGGTGTCGCCGGTTCCGGTGACCGCGTTCTTCAGCACTTTGTCGCCGCTGGGCGGATTTCCGACGGTGACGGTGTAGGTGATCGTCACCGCGGTGTCCGCCTCCACGTCACCGGTCCAGGTCAGAACCGGCTCGCGGTAGGAAAGCGCGCCGCCGGTCGCACTGGCGTCATCGTGGTATGCCGCATCGTCCAGGACACCGGAAAGGTCGTCGGTGACGCGCGCGCCGGTGTAGGTGGCGGTGCCGTCGTTGACCACCATGATGTGGTAGGTCACGGTGTCGCCCGGTTTCGGGTCGCCGGGGTAGGCGATCTTGCTGATGTGCAGCGCGGCGATCGGGGTGACCTGGTTGCAGTCCGGGCTGGTGCTGCCCGGCGGGCAGGTCGAACCGTCCGGTCCGGTGACCGCGTTGCGCAGTTCGTGGTCACCGCCGGGCGGCGAGCCGACGGTGACGGAATAGGTGATGGTGACCGTGGCACCGGCGGGCAGGTCGTGGACCCAGCTCAGTGCCGGGCGGCGGTACCGCACGGTGCCCGCGGTCGCCGAGGCGTCGTCGTTGTAGGTCGCGTCGTCCAGCGCGCCGGTCAGGTCGTCGTCGAACCGCGCGTCGCGGTAGGTGCCGGTGCCGGGGTTGTGCGCGGTCACCGTGTAGGTCACCTTTTCGCCCGGCTTGGCTGTCGCGGGCGACGCCGTCTTGGTCAGTTCCAGTGCGCCGACGCGGGTTTCGGTGATGCAGCCGGGATCGGTGCTGCCGGGCGGGCACGTCGAGCCGTCCGGGCCGACGACGGCGTTGCGCAGCCGCTTGTCCCCCGCGGGCGGGGTGCCGACGGTGACCGAGTACGTCACCGTCACCGTGGCGCCCTTCGCGACATCGCCAGTCCAGGTCAGCCGTTGCGCGCCGGCGTCGTAGGTGGCGGCGCCCGAAGTCGCGGCGGCATCGTCGTTGTAGCGCGCGTCGTCGAGCACGCCGGACAGGTCATCGGTGAAGGTCGCACCGGGATAGGCGGCCTCGCCGGGGTTTCGCACGGTCACGGTGTAGGTGACGCGATCGCCGGGTCCGACGTCGGTCTGGTCCGCGACCTTGCTGATCTCGAGCGCGGCGATCGGGGTCTCGGTCGAGCAGTCCGGATCGGAGCCGCCCGGCGCGCACGTCGAACCCTCCGGGCCGGTGACCGCGTTGCGCAGCCGGTGATCGCCGGTGGGCGGCGCGTGCACCTTGACCGTGTAGGTGATCGTCACGGTCCGCCCGGCGGGGACGTCGCCGGTCCACGTCAGCTTCTTCGTCGCGGGGTCGTACCGGGGCTGGGCAGGTGCGTCCGCTTTGGCGTCGTCGTTGTAGGTTGCGTCGTCGACGACCCCGGTGAGGTCGTCGGCGAGCGCGACCCCGGTGGCAGTGATCGCGCCGACGTTCTCGGCGGTGATCGTGTAGGTGACGGTGTCGCCCGGTTCGGCGGTGGCGGGTGCGGCGGACTTCCGGATCACCAGGCCGCTGACCGGTTCGTCCGTGCCGCACGCCGGGTCGGTGCTGCCCGGCTCGCAGTTCGATCCGTCCGGTCCCACCACGCGGTTGACGAGGCGCCTGTCCCCGGCGGGCGGGGTGTGCACGGTCACCGTGTAGGTGATGGTGACCGTGGCGCCCTTGGCCACGTCACCGGTCCAGGAAAGCCGGTTGGCCGCGGCGTCGTAGGCGGTGGTGCCCGCGGTCGCGGTCGCGTCGCCGTTGTAGCGCGCGTCGTCGGCGACGCCGGACAGGTCGTCGGTGAACGTCGCCGCGGTCCAGTCCGCTTCGCCGTCGTTGGTCACGGTGATCGTGTAGGTGACGGTGTCGCCGGGGCCCGGATTGTCCGGCGTGCCGTGTTTGGCGATCTTCAACGAGGCAACCGGAACCTCTGACGAGCACGCCGGGTCGGTCGATCCCTCGGCGCAGTTGCTCTCCGGCACGGTGACCGTGTTCTTCAGCCTCTTGTCCCCGCCGGGAGGCGTGCCCACGGTGACCGAATAGGTCATGGTGACCGTGGCACCGGGCGCGATGTCACCGGTCCAGGTCAGCTTTTTCAAAGCAGGGTCGTAGCTCGGCTGGGTAGGCGTGTCGGTCTTGGCGTCGTCGTTGTAACGCGCGTCGTCGACGACGCCGGTGAGATCGTCGGTGATCGTGGCGCCGGGTGCCGGGCCGTCGCCCTCGTTCCGGACGGTCACCGTGTACCGCACGGTGTCGCCCGGTTTCGCGGTCCGCGTGCTCGCGGTCTTGCGCGCGACCAGGTGCGAGGTCAGGTTCGGCGCGATCGAGCAGCTTGCCAGGTCGGTGATCGCCCACGAGCCACCGGACTCGGACTTGACCCGGCCCACCTGGTTGTTCTGGGCGTTGCCCCCTGGCACCTGGACCGATGCGCCGGTCCGGGGGTCCACTTTGTACAGTGCGCCGCCGTAGTGGCCGAGGTAGATCGAGCCGTGGAAGTAGGCCATCCCGTAGTTGTTGAAGCCGTTGGCGGAACCGGGCCCGGTCACGCGGACCGCGCGGGTCGTGGTGCCGGTGGCCGGGTCCAGCCGGTAGACGTAGGTCGATCCGCCGTAGGTGATGCCGTAGTAGGCGCCGCCGTCGGAGTCGACGAACAGGTCCGGCACCAGCGACCCGCCGGCGAACACCGGGTCGTTCGCCGGTTCCGGCTTCAGGTTCGCGCCCCTCGTCCACACCGTGGTGGCACCGGTCGCCAGGTTCATCCCGAACAGCTTCGGCGCGCCGCCGTTCTGCGCCCCGTAGAGCATCCCCGTGTTCGGGTCGGCGGCAAGACCACCCCAGTTCACCCCCGGCGGGAGGTTCCGCCCCTCCCCGCCCGCGATCTGGTCGGTCGCCGTGCCGGTCCCGGACACGTGCTTGTAGAGCTTGAGATTCCCCGTGGTGTAACTGGAGTAGAAGGCGGCCACCGCGCCGGTGTCCGGATCCCTGCCCAGCGCGCTATTGGTCGACCAGTAATCCGGCGGCCCGCTGCCCTGCCGTTTGCTGATCACCGTGTTCTCGATGCGCGCATCCCCTGCGGCGTCATTTCCGAACTGCATTCCGGACCGGATGTTGCTGTAGTAGAGATGGTCGCAGTCGAAAACCGACGGGCTTTGCTCGCCCTCCACCGGCCACGACGCCGCCGTGGCTGAGCCGGTTCCGGTCACCGCCAGCGCGGACGCCGCGACGGCGACCACGAGCGCATGGACCAGGAATCGGCTGCGGGGAAATCGCGCACGACGGCGATCCGCGTTCACCACGACGGAATCGACCAGTTTGACGCCATGGGGACATGCAACCAATCCCGATTACGGACAACAACTCGAACCGATCCGCGCCGGTGAAGTTCACCCTCCCGAGGTATGACCACCGGGAATGGCCGCCGTCACCGATTCCGGATGGGCCCCTGCCGCCCCGAAAGGTGACCTTGGGGCGGCTATGTCCCCGAAGGGCGCCTCCAGGGCATGCGGAAGCCGTCCCGCGAGCCAGGCAAGATCATCCGGTGCCGTACCGTGGCGGGGTAAGGACTTCCGCCGATACGGAAGCCAGTGGATGCCGAACGGGGTGGGGGCGAAGCGATGGTGCGCAACGCAATCGTGGTCGGCGGCGGGATCGCCGGGCATGCCGCCGCGCTCGCGCTGCTGCGGGCGGGGATCGCGGTCACCGTGCTGGAGCAGCGCCCCGACGAGAGCGGTCTTGGCTCGTTCCTGCGGCTGAACCCCAACGGCATGGACGCGGTGGCCGCGCTCGACCTGCTCGATCGCGTGACCGAGGTGTCGTTCCCCGTGCACCACGTCGAGCGGCTGGAGCTGGACGGCGAAGTGCTCGTGCGGCGCCCGCTCGCCGATCCGGTGCCCGGCCGCGGTCTCGGCGCCCGCTTCATCACCTGGGCCGATCTGGCGGGCGCCCTGCGTGACGAAGCCGCGCGCCGGGGCGCCATCGTCCGCCACGAGGCGCGCGTCGTCGACGCCGTCGCCACCGACGACGGTGTGCGGGCGCTGCTGGCCGACGGCGGCGGAGTCGATGCCGACGTGCTGATCGGCGCCGACGGTATGCGCTCCGCCATCCGCACCGTCATCGATCCCGCCGCCCCGGCACCGGAGTACCGCGGCTCCCGCACCGTCTACGGGTACGCGCCCGCCGCGGACGTTCCCCCGGCGCCCGCACAGCTGCGGAGCTACCGCGGCCCCGCGCACTGGCTCGCCCAGCTCGACGATCCGGACACCGGCGAGATCTGGTTCTTCACCAGCGTCAAGACACCGGAGCCGCTCCCCTCCCCCGGCCCCACGACCGACCAGTGGCGCGCCGACCTGCTCCGGAACTGGGACCACGACGACATTCCCGCGCGCATCATCCGGGCGGCCACCCGGATCAGGGCGTCGGACGACCACGCGCTGCACCACCTGCCGCACTGGCACACCGACCGCATGGTCGTCATCGGCGACGCCGCCCACGCCGCGCCGCCGGGCTCGGAACAGGGCGGCTGCCTCGCGCTCGAAGACGCGGTCGTGCTCGGGCAGTGCCTCCGCGATCTCGACCTGCCGTCCGCGCTGAGCCGGTTCGAGCAGGAACGCCGCGAACGGGTCGAAAAGATCCTCGCCATGGCCACCGGCCGCGCGGAGATCGGCGATCCCCGCTGGACGCACGAGCACCACCTCACCTGGGACCAGCCGATCCGGTGAGGGCTTCCCTACGCGGGTGAAAAAGCGGCCGAGGACAGCACTTCGGACAACGCCGCTTCGAGCCGGTCGACGCCGTCGTGGAGATCCGCGGGCTCGATCGTCAGCGGCGGCGCGATGCGGAAGATCCCGCCCATCCCCGGTAGCTGCACGATGTTCATGTGCAGCCCGCGGTCGAGGCAGGCGGCGGTCACCGCGCGGCCGAGCCCGTCGGCCGGTGTCCTGCTCGCCTTGTCCACCACCAGTTCGATTCCCTGCAGCAGGCCGCGTCCCCGCACGTCACCCACCACCTCGAAGCGGTCGCGGAGTCCCAGCAACCGGTCGCGCAGCTCCTTCCCCAGCACCCGCGCCCGGTGCACCAGGCCGTCGCGCGCCAGTACGTCCAGCACGGTCAGCGCCACCGAAGCCGCGAGCGGATCCGAGACGTGCGTGGTGTAGAAGAGGAAATCGCGCTCGTGGCACACCCGCTCGATCTCCGTCGAGGTCAGCACCGCGGCGACCGGCAGGCCCGCGCCGAGCGTCTTCGACAGGGTCAGCAGGTCCGGGACCACGCCGTCGCGTTCGAACGCGTACATGGTTCCGGTGCGGCCAAGGCCGGTCTGCGCCTCGTCCACGATCAGCAGCATTCCCCGCGCCGCGCACAGGTCCCGCAGCCGCGCGAGGTAGCCCTCGGGCAGTTCGACGATCCCGCCGGAGGACAGGATCGGTTCGACGACGCACGCGGCGAGGCTGCCCGACGACTGGGCGTCGATGAGCCCGAACCCGTAGTCGAGTTCGGTTTCCCAGTCGTAGGAACCGTCCGCGTGCCGGAACGGTGACCGGTAGGCGTTGGGCGTCGGCAGGGTGAAGTTCCCCGGCGCCGGGGGCCCGTAGCCACGGCGTCCCGCGGAGAACGTGGCCGCCGCCGCGCCGGAGGTCATCCCGTGCCACGAGCGGTCGAAGGCCACGATCTCGTAGTTCCCGGTGTACAGCTTCGCCATCTTGATCGCGGCTTCGTTCGCCTCGGCACCGGTGCTCAGCAACAGCATCCGGCTCAGCGGCGCGGGAAGCGACTCGGCGAGCCGCTCGGCGAGCTCGACCACGGGACGGCTCAGCATCCCGGAATAGAGGTGGTCGAGGGTGCCCGCGGCTTCGGCGACCGCGCGGACGACGTCGGGGTGCGCATGTCCGAGCAGCGCGCTCATCTGCCCGGACGTGAAGTCCAGGATCGCCCGTCCCTCGGCGTCGTACACGTACGACCCGGCGGCGCGCTCGATGATGCGCGGCGTGAAGGCACCCCCGTACCTGACCAGGTGGTTCGTCGCGGACCGCCAGAAGCCCTGTTCGTCCATCTCCGCTCCCGTCTCAGCACCGTAGGCCAAATCGACCCGAGTTAGACCTAGTGAACTAGGTTCAATGCTCATGGGTCAACCAGGCTCATCTACAGTGGGGCCGCAGGCGAGCGAAGGAGAGCCGGTGAACAGCGACATCCAGGTGAGCCGCCATTCCGACGCGCCCCTCTACCGCCAGATCGTCACCCAGCTCTCGTTCATGATCGAGAACGGCGATCTCGAACCGGGCCAGACCCTGCCCAGCGCCCGGCTGCTGGCCGACAACCTGCACCTCAACCGCAACACCGTGGCCCGCGCCTACGCGGAACTGAGCGAACTCGGCCTGGTCGAAAGCCGCGGCCGTGGCGGGACGACCGTGGTGGGGCCCGGCCAGGAGCGGGAGAGTTCCCCGGCACGCGACCGGGCCAGGGAAGTACTGGAAGCGGCGACGCGGGAGTGCATCGCGCTCGGCCTGTCCGCCGCCGAAATCCAGTCGCTGGTGACGGGCCTCGCCCTGCGCGCGGAGGATGACGTTCTCAGGGTTTCGTTCGTGGAGTGCAACGAGGACCGCGCGAAGTACTTCGCCTGCGAACTCGAAGGACATCTCGGACTCAGGGTGAAACCGCTCGTGCTCGGCGAATTCGGCACCGAGGACGAACAAGCGGATCTCGTGCTCACCACGTTCTTCCACCTCGCCGAGGTCCGGGGCCGGTGGCGGCGGCCGGAGACCGAGGTGGTCGCGATCGTGGTGGCGCCCCACGTGCAGACCCTGGTGAAGATCGCTTCGGTGCCCAAGCGCAGGACCGTCGGCATCTGGTACTCCACGGAGGACCAGGCGGTCAGCATCCGGGATTCGCTGACCCAGTCCGGAATCACCAACATCGAGATCCTCGACGGCGTCGAAGACGCGGACCTCGAAGGCATCGACCTCGTGGTGATCCCGAGCGAACTGCCCGAACTGAAGGGCCGCCTCCGAGGACGCGTGGACGTCATCGAATTCGGCAACGTGCTGGACGCCGCGTCGATCCGGATGGTGACCGAGGTCGTCGGCGACATGCAGGCCGCCAAGCGAAGCGGCACCCGCGCCTGAGCCCGGCCTGGCAGCGCTGCCTGGCCGGGCACGGGAGGCGGGTCAGCGGCTCCTGGTGCGGCGCAAGACGTGGTAGGCGATGGCGACCGCGGCGGCGGTGATGCTGACGGCCGCGGCGAAGACCGGGTGCATGTCCTTCGACAGGCTCGGCGCGCGATCGGGTCCGATCGCCCAGAGCGCCAGCGGGGTGGCGTAGGCCGCGGTGAGCGCGACGGCCCACCAGCGAAGCGCGCGGAGGCGGGCATCGCGCAGGGTCCCGATCAGCACGAGCGCGACCGGGATGCTGGCGACCATCGCGAACTGGCCGATGACGAGGACCGGAACGGCCCAGGCCGAGATGAGGACGGACCGCGAACCGGGGCGGGCATCGGCGGTGGCGCCGTCGGGGTCGCGGCGAAGCGTGGTGGCGGTCATTTCCTGCTCCTCGATATCGTGCTTCTGCTTGCGGGTAAGGGTTTTCAGCCAGATGCGAACGGTCACCGGTGGTGGCACGGGTCGGTTTCGGCGGCGGCCTTGAGATCGGTCAGCCACGCTTCGAGGCCCGCGCCGAGGTAGCGGGTGGCGGTGGGCACGTCGCCTTCGACCTGCGCGCCGGTCCAGGTTTCCTCGGTGCGCACGAGCACACCGCCCCCGACCTTGGTGAAGTTCCAGACGTGCACACCGTTGTCGATGCGCAGCCCCTCCCCGATCGCGGGCCCGCTCCAGCGGATGCACTTGCCGTGCTGGATCTGGTGGACGGTGGAAGTGATGCTCAGCGTGGTGTCGGGGGTCGTCTCGGTGGGCGGCGCCGGCGTGGTCCAGCGGAACCGCGAGCCGCTCCGGAGCGGGCCGGGGTCGAGGCGCTTCATGCTCTTGACCGGCGCCTGCCACGAAGGCCAGCGCCGCACGTCGGTCTGCAGCCGCCAGATGGTGTCCAGCGGAGCCTTGATGACGGCCTCGGTCCGGTAGCGGATCTTGGCGGCGGGATCGACGCTTTCCCCTCGGCAGGTCAGCGGGGCCGTCGCGTTCTGACCAGGCGCCGCGGGCGTGGCCGCCTGAGCCGGTGTGACGGTGCCGCCGAGGATTCCGGCGGCAAGCGGGATCGCGAGCAGAGCGGCGCGCGCCGCGCGGCGGGAGGTGTGCGCGGCGCCGGTCCCGGTGTGCGACTTCGGCGAAGCGGTGGGGTGGATGCCGAACATGGCTGCTCTCCTCGTTTCGATGACTGATTCCGCGAGCTGTTAGCTGCGCTCGCTGTAATTAGAGGCTATAACACTTCGCTGTGAGCGTCAATAGTGAAAGTGATAGCCTCTAACTAGCTCTTGAGGATGTCGCGGAGGCGAGGATGACCATGACCGAAGGCACGAGCCCGCGCGAGCGCTACCGGGTGCGGGTGCGCGCGGAGATCAAGCAGCACGCGTGGGAGCAGATGGCCACGACGGGCATGTCCGCACTGTCCCTCAACGCGATCGCCAAGCAGGTGGGCATGAGCGGCCCCGCGCTGTACCGGTACTTCGCCAGCCGCGACGAGTTGATCACCGAGCTCGTCCGGGACGCCTACCGAAGCCTCGCCGACACCGTCCGAGCGGCCCGCGAAACCGATGCCGACGTGGCTGGGCTCGCCCGAGCCATGCGGAAATGGGCCTTGACTGACCCCCACCGGTACTTCCTCATCTACGGCACGCCCATCCCCGGCTACCACGCGCCAGGCGAGACCACGGAGATCTCGTTCGAAATCATGAGCGTGCTGATCGACGCCCACGCCGCGCTGTCACGCGCCAAACCGGCGACACCGTTCGATGCCCACCTCGATGCCCACCGGCACTGGGCAGGCGACCACCCGGCGTCCTCCGCGACCCTGCACCGCGCCCTGTCCTTCTGGGTACGGATCCACGGCGTCCTCTCGCTCGAACTCGCCGGTCACTTCACCGGGATGGGTTTCGATCCCGCGCTGTTCTTCGACGACGAGGTGCGCGGACTGCTCGAGAACTGACCCGGTCACTCCGGCCACAGCGCGCGGACGGCGCCGGGAAAACCGGACACCGCACGCGGGCCGCGCAGGGCGAGGTTGAGCAGGAACCCGGGGAGGACCGACAGGATCACCGCGGCGAGCTGGTCGGCGGAGGCCCCGCCCCACTGCCCCGCTTCCTGGCGTTCGCGGACGAGGCTGGCGATGTCGGCGCTCATGGCGGCGATGGTCTCTTCGAGCCGCGCGGCCAGCGCGGGGTTGCGGAGGGACTCCGACCAGACCATCAGCGCCACCGCGGCGAGCTGGTGATCGGCGTGCCGGGCGGCGACCGCCTCCAGCAGTTCGGCCACCACCGGCCCGAGACCGCGCCCGGCACCCGAAGCGGCCGCGGCCCGCAGCACGCCACCCACGTCGTCGAGGTTCTGCGTGGCGGTGGCCACGATCATGTCGTCCTTGCTGGGGAAGTACCGGTAGACCGCGCCGGCGGACTTGCCCGCTTCGGTGAACACGTCCTGCATCGACGTCTGGTGAAACCCGTTGCGGACGAAGCACCGCCGCGCCGCCGCCAGGATCTGGGCGCGCTGGTCGTCCTTGTACTGCTGGCTCACCCGCGGCATGGTTCCGCCTTCCTCGCGCCCGGCGCATCGGGTTGACAGGCCGTCGCCGCGCAGCCTACCTTACAAAAAAGCGGACGTCCGTTCTCTTTAAAAACGAAGGGGCCCATGCCGAACACCGCACTCGCGCTGACGACGGTCGCGCGCTTTCCCGAGCACTACTTCCTGGAGAACCTCGCCGTCCGCGGCGACGGTTCGGTCCTGGTCACCGCCCTGCTGCACAAGCAGCTGTGGTGCGTCCCCGACCCCCGGCCGGACGCGGCGACCGGCCCGGTACTCGTGTGCACCTTCGACCACCTCGTCACGGGCATCGCCGAAGTCGAGCCGGACGTGTTCGTCATCAACCTCAGCGACGCCTACACCACGCACGAATCGCACCTGGCGCGGCTGGACCTCACCGGCTGGGCCCCTGGCGACCCGGTCTCACCGGAGATCGTCTTCACCTTCGACGACCGGGCCCGCGGGCTCAACGGCAGTTGCCTGCTCGGTCCCGGGGTGCTGCTCGTCGCCGACTGCTTCGCCGGGTTCCTCTGGCGCGTAGACCTCGCCGAGGGCGCCCGCGGTGCCACCGCCAGGATCTGGCTTGCCCACGAAACGATGGAGATGGACCCCGGCAGCGATGTCCCGCCGCCACCTCAACCCGGCGTCAACGGCATCCGCTACGGCGCCCGCACCGGCTACCTCTGGTACACCTCGACCGCGCAGCAGGTCTTCATGCGCGTCCCGGTCGACCCCGCCACGTTCGACCCCGCCGGCGCCCCGGAACTCGTCGCCACCATCGACAACGCCGACGACTTCTGCATCGACGAGGACACCGGATTCGCTTACGTGACAAGGCATCGGGCCAACACGGTCGACCGCGTCCCGCTCGCACCCGGGCACGACGAGCCGCGCCACCTCGCGGGCGACCCGTTCGATCCCGCCCTCACCGGTCCCTCCAGCGCCGCGTGGGGCCGCGGCCCCGGCGACCACGGCCGGGTCGCCTACGTGACCACCGACGGCGGAACCACCGCGCCTCCCGACGGGATCGTGCGCGAAGCCGCGCTCCTGCGCGCCGAACTGCGAACCGAGTCCTGAATGGACTGAGCCACCCGGCCGCCACCGGAGGTCAGCGCCGACGGCCACCGAGGGCGACGTGGTGATCAGCAGTACTGGGGTTCCTCCTCGCCCACCTCGCCGCGCGGGCAGTTCGGCGCACGCCACGGCTGAGGTTCACGGCCCGGCCGGCGCGTCGAGCTGGTCGGCCAGGTCGGCGAGGTCATCGGCGTAGTGGTCGAACCGGTCCGAGGACGTCGGCGGGTCGCCGACCGGCCGGGCGACGTAGGCGGTGCGCAGGCCGAGGTTCTGCGCACCCCGCAGGTCCCAGGCGTGGGCGGCGACCATCAGGAGCCGCTCCGGCGGCACCCCGGACACCGTGACAGCGAGTTCGTACACGACCGCGGCGGGCTTGTAGGCCCGCACGTCCTCGGCCGAGAGCGCCTGGTGCCAGCGCAGACCCGCGTGGGCGTTGAGCCCCAGCAGTGCCCTCCGGCTGGCATTGGACAGCCCGATCAGCGGGAAGCGCGCGGCGAGACGAGCGAGGCCGGGCACGCTGTCGGGCCAGGCGGGCGGACGCCTGCCCGACAGCGCGAGCGCGGCGGGATCGCCGATTCCGGCGGCGTCGGCGACGAGCCGGGCGGCTTCGCGATCGAGCACGTCACTGACGACATAGGCGCGGCCGCCGTCGAGAATGCGCTGCTGCTCGCCGTCGACGTGCCGGTGCCACAGCCGCACCAGCTCCTCGACGGCGGGATCGGCGAGCGACGGCGCGAGGCCGTGGATCCCGGCACGGATACCGGCGGATTCGTCGACGAGCGTGCCGAGCACGTCGAACACCACGGCGTCGATCCCGGAGGCGGGCATGGGCGAGGTCTCCCGATATTGGGTAAGGGCTAAACTGGTGGTTAGCCGAAGAGTAGCGGGAGGTCGGTAAGGGATGCAAGTTGCGTTAGACGATTACGTCTGGGCCGCGGGCGTCGCGACCGAACTGGTCAACACCGCCGCCGAGGTCTGGCACGGCGAAGACCACCTGCCCGACCTGACCGCCCTCGTCGCGTTCGTCGAGCTGCACGACCACGACGACCGCGGCGGACTGCCCGGTCTCGCGCGCCGCGCCCGTCCCGCCGACCTGCGAGCGGTCCGCGCGCTGCGCGGCACGGTGCGCGATCTGATCGATCACCCCGGCCGCGACCACCTCGTCACCGGGGCGAGCGCGCTCACCTCCCCCGCCGGTGGCGCCACACTCGTTCCCGACCCCGCGCACGAACACCGCACCCGCTGGGCCATCCCGCTCCGCCCCGAAGCCACCGTCTTCGACGCGCTCTCCCTGGTCTGCGGCGTCGGCGTCCTCGGTGTCGTGCACACCCTCGGCGAAGGACGATTCCGCGCCTGCGGCGCACCCACCTGCCACGGCGCGTTCATCGACACCACCCGGCCCGGCCGTCGCCGGTACTGCATGCCGGGCCTGTGCGGGAACCGCACCAACGTCGCCAACCACCGCGCCCGCCAAGCCGCGGCACGCGAACCGGACGGTGCGACCGGATAACCGAAGTCGCGGAAATTACTTCCGCACTGCATTGCGAATCGGGTCAGATCAAACCCAAGCCTGACCCAATTGAAACCGCACCCCCGGCCGCTGCGCTCATCGGGTTTTACTTCTACCCGACCAGGTGACATTCAGGATTGGCGCAAAAGCAAGGATTCCGGCCGCGGGCACGGCTGTTTTCCCGGGCAAGATTGGGACAAAAGAGGAGAGAAAAGAAGATCGTTTCACTCGTACGAGTGATACATAGGGACGGCCATGGCGAATTGACGTGGCATTCGAGGGAGTAGCTGGCCCTCTAACAGCTCTATCGAGCGGAAGATCATCTCGATAGCGTCGATCGACGAGCGTGCACCTCAATTCTCCTGATCTTTCCCGTTCTCTTCCCTGCTCTCTTGGAGGCTCTTGTGAGTCGATTCCCTCTTCGCACCGTCGTCGCGTTGTCCGGGGCGGCGGTCGCCGCGGCCGCCTTCGCGACACCGGCCGCCGCCGCGCCGAAGTTGTCCGAGTCGTCCGGCCCGGCGTCGCTGGCCGCCGCGCAGGCGTCGTTCAGCGCTTCACTCGGTGGGAGTTTCGCCGATTCCTGGCTGGATCAGACGACCGGCGAATTCGTCGTCGGTACCACCGATGCCGCCCGAGCGGCGCAGATCCGCGCCGGCGGCGGGGTGCCGAAAGTGGTGCGGCACAACGCGGCCGAGCTGAAGAACATCAAGTCCACATTGGACCGGAGGGGCGCCGTCGTGCCTTCCTCCGTCGTCGGGTGGTACGTCGACGCGCCCGCCAACGAAGTGGTGGTCGACGTGCTGCACAACGATGCCGCGGGGCTGGCCTGGGTCAGGGCCGCCGGTGTCGCCCCGCTGCGCGTCCAGCCGGTCGCCGAGGCACCGCGCCCGTTGTGGGACGTGATCGGCGGCCAGGAGCTGTACTTCAGCGCGGGTCGTTGTTCGGTGGGCTTCAACGCGTACAACGATGACGACGTCCACTTCGTGATCACCGCCGGGCACTGCACGGAACTCGGCGGCACGGTCAGCGGTACCGGCGGGACGATCGGCAAGGTCGCGAAGTCCTCGTTCCCCGACAACGACTACGGCACCATCAAGGTGACCAAGGACGACGTTTCGACCCCGCCGCGCGTCGACCGGTACGACGACGGTTCGGACGTGCGGATCGAAGGCACCGACGTGGTCGGCGTCGGCGGCAAGATCTGCCGGTCCGGTTCCACCACCGGCTGGCACTGCGGCAAGGTGGGCGCGCTCGACCAGACCGTGAACTACGGCAACGGCAACATCGTGCACGGTCTGACCCAGACCAACGCCTGCGCCGAGCCGGGCGACTCCGGCGGCTCGTTCGTCAGCAGGCCGTCGTCGGGATCGGGCACGAAGCTGGTGCAGGCGCAGGGCATGACCTCGGGCGGCTCCGGTAACTGCGACGACGGCGGCACCACCTACTTCCAGCCCGTCAAGGAGGTGCTCAACCGCTACGACCTGACCCTCGAAACCGACTGACACCCTGGCGACGAGGTGCGCCCACCGCCGCGGTGGGCGCACCTCGGTCACGGCCGACGCTTTCAGGGGGCCGTGTTCACCCAGTCCGTTTTCGCGGCCTCCACCGATTCGTGGATGTCGAATTCGCGGTCGAGGCCGACGAGCGCGAGCGACCGCTGCACCGGCGTCGGTAGCGCGCACAGCCGGAGCAGCACGCCGTTGCCCTGCGCCTGCTCTCGCGCCCGAAGCAGGCTCGCCATCCCCGCACTCGCCAGGAACCCGACACCGCTCATGTCGAGCAGCACGAGCTTCGGCTTCGGCGGGCGGAACGCCGCATCGACCGATGCATCCAGCTTCGGCGTGGTCGACAGGTCGATCTCACCCGACAGGGCGATCTCCGCGACCGCATCCGTGGCAGGCTTGGCCACGATTCGCAACAGTTCGTGATGCGCGTGCGACGCCATCGACAGTCCCCTTCCGCTCGCCTTGATCATGAAGCGGAAGGTGGTCAGCACGATCACCCCACCGCTTCGCGGTCGGCTGCTGACTGAACCGACGCCTAGATTAACGAGGTCTCGGAAACGTCACAACCCTCCCCCGGCAAGATCACGAACGAGGCACCCCGTCCAAGTCACTGACCGATAACGGCCTGGTCACACGGGTCGGGAATCCGGCGGGCGGGGGTTCGTCGGCGTAGCTGCGGCCGTTGGGCGCGGTGACGGTGAGTGCGCCGGTTTCGCTGTCGGTGGCGAAGGTCCAGCCGGGTTCGCCGCGCAGCACGTGGTGGACCCGGCACAGCGGCCGGAGATTCGCTTTGTCGGTTCGGCCGCCGTCTTTCCAGGCGGTGGCGTGGTCGAGGTCGGTGTACTGGGCGGGCCGGGTGCAGCCGGGCATGCTGCAGGTCCGGTGGGTGACGTGGAGGTACTTCCGCATGGCGCTCGGCGGCCGGTAGTTTTTGCGGCCGAGGTCGACGGGGAGGCCGGTCATGGGTTCGTCGATGATCCGGTTCCAGACCGAGTCGGCGTCGAACGCGATCGCCCGCGCCATCTCGGGTGAGATGTCACCACACCCCGTCAGCTCGCCCGGATTGTCCCGCAGTCCCAGCAGGGTTGGCAGGTCGATGTGCAGTCACAGGCGGCGTAGAGCGCCTGCGCTTGGTCGGAAGGCAGTTCGGCGAACAGGGTGGACGATCCGTGATCCCCATGCCGGATCTCCAACCGGCGCGCCGCCACTTTCTCCTGACGCCGCCGCTCATACCCTTCAGGGTCGACCCGCATCAGCAGCGAGTTGACCAACCTCCGCAGTGCGGGCGGATTCCGATTCTCGAACCTCCCCGCCAACAACGAGTCAACCTCAGCAGCCACCCCCTCGGACACACACGCGGTCGCCTCGAATACCCGCGAGGCCGCATACTCATTGATGAGCCCAGCCTCCATCGCGGCCAGCGTGCACGGCAGGTATGAGGTCAACGCGACAGCGAGCGCCACCTTCCGCTCCGCCGCGGCCTGCGTCAAATTCGACAGCAACGCGATCTCCCCGGCCACCGATCTTCGCGAGGACACCCGCACCATCTGAGAAATAGTGCGCAACGCACAACCAGCAAAACAAATCCCGGAACCCAATCGGGTACACAAATATCACAGGCCGCCACAACGGGACCACAACGACACGGAAGCCAAACAACAACCGGGACCGACAATGCGTCGGGAACGGCACATCGAGGCGACCAAAGAGATCCGTTCCGTGGGGAACTGTCACCGAGCCGCCAAACACGCGAACCTCAGAAGTTTAACCCACAGACACAAGTGGGTACTCAAAGTTGGACGAAAGGATCCCCATGCCAGAACCACGACCAGACGACACCGAAACCCCCGCAGACGAGCTACTCGACGCCTCACGACGGCACGTCAAGGAGGCGAAGGACGTAGCCGAGACCCGTGAATGGCGACTCGGCGCAGAGCAACCGGCACTCGCCGAGGACGCACCCCAAGACGAACACGGAGACCGTTGAGCACCCGCCCACAGGTCAGTCACCGAACGAACCATCGAAGCGCAAGCGCGCCTTTTCGATATCCGGCATATGCGCAGTAGCCCATTCGAGGAGAACGTCGACCGGGTGCCGAAGCGTCTTTCCCAGTGACGTGATCCGGTACTCGACCGCGACCGGCCGGGAACTGAGCAGCACGCGTTCGATGATGCCGTTGCGCTCAAGCCGTCGAAGCGTGGCGGTGAGCGATTTCTGGGTCACCGCGGGGATCGCCCGGCGGAGGTCGTTGAACCGGCACGGCCGCTCGCAGAGTTCGTTGAGGACCTGCAGCGACCACTTGTCGAGAACCTGATCGAGCAACTCCCGATGGGGTGCGCTGATCGCGAGTCCGGCTGGGGAGCCGTGGGAAGTATCCGGCATGGTACCTAGTCTCGTTGAAGTGTCCTGGATGTACCAGGTATCAAGGGTATACCTGACCCGAGGAGACTTCGATGAGCGTCCAGCGTTTCACCCCCGGTGGCATGATGCGGCCCACCCCGTACCACCACGTCGCCGTCGGCACCGGCACGCGCCACGTGCACGTCAGCGGTCAGATCGCGCGCCAAGCCGACGGGACGCAGGTCGCGAGCGATCTCGCCGGACAGGTCGCGCACGCGCTGCGCAACACCGCGACCGGCCTCACCGGCGCGGGTGCCACGTTCGACGACGTGGTGCGGCTGACCTTCTACGTCACCCGGTGGACACCGGAGAAGATCCGCGAATTCATGGCGGGGGTGGACGAGGTGGCCACGGAGATCGGGCTGCCGCAGCCCATGCCGCCCGCGTCGCTGATCGGGGTCGAGCACCTCTTCGAGCCCGGCGTACTCGTCGAAGTCGAGGCGACGGCGATCACGGGCTGACCGATCCCGGCGGGGACTTCTGGGCATCATCCGATGGACGAAGTGCTCCGATACCAACGGATTCACCGGCGATCGCGATTCGTGCGACCACTGTGGACACGTGGCACCCGGCACGGAGGAGGACATACCGGATGAACGAGGTCCCAGTGGACACCAGCGAACTCGCCTGGCTGGACGCCACGGCACAGGCGGATCTCGTCCGCCGGGGCGTGGTGACGCCACTGGAGCTGCTCGAAGCGGCGATCGCCCGGATCGAGGACCTCGACGGGGAGATCAACGCGGTGGTCCGCGGGCGGTTCGAGCAGGCGCGCCGCGAGGCGGCGACCGTCGAGGGCGGACCGTTCCGCGGGGTGCCGATGCTGCTGAAGGACTTCCTGTGCCACACCGCGGGTGAGCCGGTGCACGGCGGCATGGCCGTGCTCCGCGACCGCGACTGGCGGGCCGCCGAGGACTCGTACCTGGCCGCGCGGCTGCGTGCCGCGGGATTCCTGTTCTGCGGCAGGACGAACGTGCCGGAGCTGGCGCTGAGCATCACGACCGAGCCACTGGCCTACGGGGCGACCAGGAACCCGTGGGACCAGAGCCGGTCGCCCGGTGGTTCGAGCGGCGGATCAGCGGCGGCGGTGGCCGCGGGAATGGTGCCGGTGGCCCACGGCAACGACATGGCGGGCTCGATCCGGATCCCGGCGGGCGCGTGCGGCGTGGTCGGGCTGAAGCCGACGCGCGGGCGGACGAGCCTCGGCCCGCAGTACGGCGACCACTGGGCCCAGTTCACCCACGAGCACGTCCTGACCCGCTCGGTACGGGACACCGCGGCCGTGCTCGACGTCACCGCCGGGGCCGCGCCCGGTGACCCGCACACCGCGCCGCCTCCCCGCCGTCCCTACCGCGAGGAGGTCGGCGCGGATCCCGGCGCCCTGCGCATCGGTTTCCGCACCACCGCACCGAGTTCCGGGGAAGCCGCCCACCCGGACTGCGTCGCCGCGGTCGAGCACACCGCGCGCCTGCTCGCTTCGCTCGGCCACCAGGTCGGCCCAGCCGATGCCACCGCGCTCGACGCGCCCGAACTGCTGGAAAGCCTGCCGCCGGTGCTCGCCGCCGTGGTCACCTGGGAACTCGATTCCTGGTCGAAGCGCCTCGGCGAGCAACTGCCCTCGTCGGTTCTGGAACCGGCGAACGCGATGCTGGCCGAGGCGGGGCGCTCGGTCACCGCCGTCCAATGGCTGGCCGGGATCGCCGCGGCGCAGCGGTGGGCTCGCGAAATGGCCGGGCTGTGGGAGGACGAACTGGACCTCCTGCTGACCCCGACCTCGCCCGCACCGCCGACCAAGCTCGGCGAACTGGCGCCGGAGGCCAAAGCACCGGAAGAACTGGCCGCCGAGGTTTCGAACAGGACCGCCTTCACCATGCCGTTCAACATCACCGGCCAGCCCGCGATCTCCCTGCCGATGCACTGGAACGCCGAGGGCGTGCCGATCGGCGTCCAGCTCGTCGCCGCCCAGAACCGGGAAGACGTGCTGATCCGCGTCGCCGCCCAGCTCGAAAGCGCCGCCCCGTGGGCCGGATACCGGCCGCCCCTCCCCTGATCACCGCCAAGTAGGTTCCAGCCCTCGTCCCCCTACCCGCCCCACGACTTGACACGAACTTAGTTCGTCGCGTAGAACTTTGATCGTTCAATAGGTCAGTTCAGGAGGCGCGTGATGCGAGTTTCCGTTGCCGGAGCCGGTCTGGGCGGCCTGTGCCTGGCGCAGGGCCTGCGCGGCGCCGGGATCGAAGCCGACGTGTACGAGCGGGACCCGGCGATCACCGCGCGGTTCCAGGGCTACCGGCTCGTGCTGAACCCGGCGGGCTTCGAGGCACTGCGCGGCTGCCTGCCGCCGCGCTGGCACCCGCTGCTGGACGCGATCGTCGGTGACGCCTACGGCGAGCGGCTGATCCTGGACCCGCGGCTGAACCGGATCGGCGAACTCGGCCGAGGCAGGACCGGGATCGTGGTCGACCGGCACGTGCTCCGCCACCTGCTGCTGACCGGGCTCACCGTGCACACCGGGGCCGCGCTGACCGGCTACTACGTGACGGCCGAAGGCAAGGTCGAGACCCGGTTCGCGCACGGCGGCCCGGCCACCGCGGACCTGCTCGTCGGCGCGGACGGTGTCGCCTCCGCAGTCCGTTCGGTGCTGTCGCCGCGGACCACCCCGACCGACACCGGCGTCCGGTTCGTCATCGGCCGCACGCCGCTGACGGAGCGCTTCGCGGGACTGTCAAAGGCTTTCGGTTCGAAGATCGCCGGAGACGGGGTGAGCCTGCTGCTCGGCGCGATGCGCTTCCGCACCCCGCCGAAGGAAGCGGCCGAGGAACTGGCGCCCGAGGTGGCCCTCCCCGACGTCCGCGACTACGTGCGCTGGGCCATGATCCTGCCGCCGGACGGCTCGCTCGGCACTTCGACCCCGCAGGAGGCCGCACTGTCCAGGATGGACGGCTGGCACCCCGACCTGCGCGCGCTCATCGAGCAGTCCGATCCGGACAACAGCACCCTGCTGTCCATCCGCGTGGTCGAACCCCGCGAGCACTGGGCACCAGGTCCGGTCACGCTGCTCGGCGACGCGATCCACGCCACCTCCCCGACCGGCGGCAATGGCGCGAACACCGCCCTGCGCGATGCCGACCTGCTGCGCCGCTGCCTGATCGAGGCGGCGGAGGGCCGCCAGAACCTTCTCGACGCGGTCGGCGACTACGAGCGGCAGATGCTCGCTTACGGCGCCGAGGCCGTGCGCCACAGCCTCGACGCGCTCCCCGCCTTCGTCCCGGCACCGGAAACGGCCTGATTCAGGACATCCGGGCTTTCCATCCAAAGTGGACAATCGACCTTGATGAGCGCCGCACCGAGGTGCGGCGCTTTTCAGCGTGCCAAGGGCTTCAGCGCAGCGGTTCGAGCGCCTTCGCCAGTGGTTCCAGCACGGACGGGGTGTGCGGGGGCGGCAGGTAGACGATCGCCAGGTCGAGACCCGCTTCGCCGAGCGCTTCCACGTCGGCGGCGACCTTGGCGTAGTCGGCGTCCGGGTCGAGGCGGACGTGCGAGGACAGCGTGATCTCGCTCGGGTCGCGGCCGATGTCCTCGCAGTGGCGGTGCAGCACGGCGCGCTTGTGCGCGAACTCCTCCGGCGTGCCACCGACGAAGTTCCAGTGCTGGGCGTACTTCGCGGTGGTGCGCAGGGTGCGCTTCTCGCCGCTGCCGCCGATGCAGATGGGCGGGTGCGGCTTCTGCACGCCCTTCGGCTCGCAGCGGGCGTCGGTAAGCTGGTAGTGCTCGCCCTGGAAGGTCGTGGTCTCCTGGGTGAGCAGGCCGACGAGGACGGCGCAGCCCTCCTCGAACCGGTCGCTGCGCTCCTTGACCGGGCCGAGCCGCATACCGTACGCGCCGGACTCCTCCTCGTTCCAGCCCGCGCCGATGCCGATCTCGAGCCTGCCGCCGGAGACGATGTCGAGCGTGCTGGCCATGTTCGCCAGCAGCGCGGGGTGGCGGTAGTGGATACCGCTGACCAGGGTGCCCAGCCGCAGCCGCTTGGTCGCCTGCGCGAGCGCGGTGAGCGTGACCCAGCCTTCGAGGCACGGCCCGGTCGAATCGGAGAAAATGGGGTAGAAGTGGTCGAAGGTCCAGCCCGATTCGAAGAGGTCGATCTCGTCGGCGGCCTGCCACACGGCGAGCATGTCCTCCCAGACCGTGTTCTGGGGCGAGGTCTTGATGGCGAATCGCATGATCCTGATCGTAAACCTGGAGTTCCTCCAGATCGGATCCGTGAGTTCGGCCGGGGCTGTCCATCCCCCGAAGGTGACCTTCCGGGCGTGAGCGCGTCGATTCCGGTGCGATGGGTGGCGGATGCGCGGGGCGGCCGGGAGGGGCTTGTTCCCTGAAGGACGCCTTCAGGGAATCCGACGCCCCAATCTCGGCCTTCACGCCGCGCGGCATGGTGAAGCTGATGCCCCGAAGGTCGCCTTCACGCGTCAGATTCCCCCAAGGCTCCCTTCGGGGAATGCGCGACGAACCTCCCCTTGACCTCCGCAGGAGCATCCTTCAGGGCAAGCGGGCGGAGCACCGGAATGCGCGATTCGGCCGATGGGCAACGGTATCCGGCCTGGTTACCATCGAGGCACTCCCCCGCCATCGGAGGCTCCCATGCGACCGCCCCGATCTCGTTTCCTGCTCGGCGTTTTCCTGGCCCTTTGCCTCGCGGTGCCGTCCACGGCCCACGCGGGCGCCCCTGCCCCGCTCGGCGGCGGCAGCCCGCTGGAATCGAGCGCTCCGTCCCGGTGCACCGCCGGATTCGCCGCCGTCGCGGGGGCCAGCGGCTCCCTGATCGCCACCGGCGCCTGCGGCAAGCCGGGCGACACCATCCGCAGCGGCGGACGGCTGGTCGGCGTGGTTTCCGCGGCGCAGTTCCCGCCGAACGGCGCGATCGTCATCAGGGTGACCAACACGACCGACTGGCGGCTGGTGGGGTCGATCCCGCCTGCCGACAGCAAGGTGACGATCACCGGGTCGGCCGAGGCCCCGATCGGCGCCCCGGTGTGCAAGTACGGCGTGACCACCGGCTGGCGGTGCGGGGTGATCCAGGCGAAGAACCAGACCATCAACTTCCCCGACGGCACCATGACCGGCCTGACCAGAACGAACGTCTGCGCGGAACCCGGCGACGGCGGCGGGCCCTTCGTCAGCGGTACGCAGGCGCAGGGCGTGCTGATCGGCGGCACCGGGAACTGCGCCGGCGGCGGCACTTCCTACTTCCTGCCGGTCAACCCGGTGCTCTCGGCCTACGGCCTGACCATCCTCACCGGGCCGCGAAAGGACGGACCGCAACCACACCAACCACAATAGACAGTCCTCAGTGGAACGAACTCGGGGTCGATTTCCGGGTAGCACTCGGGGAAGACCCGGATGAAATCACGGCCGCGCCGGCGAACTATGACGTGGTGACGGATTTGGAAACGAACGAAGCCCGCGCACTGGCCGAATCACTGCGAAAGCTGTTCGAACTGACAACGACTTCGCTGCGCAGACCGTCCGCGCTGGCGGACCGGATCAGCACCCACCTCGGTTGCCCGATGAACGAAGTTCCCAACGTGATAGCGGTCTTCCCCGGCTGGGAGCACGCGAACCTGCAATGCGGTCTCGACGCCTACCTCGCCGAGCGGTCACCTGATGCCGAATGGTTCGGCATCGACGGCGACGGCAGAACGTACCGCGACCTCAAGGACATGCTGACCAACGCCGTCACGCGGGGTGCCTACGACCTCGGCGCGGTGGACTACGTCAGCGTGGCCGTGGGCCCGGACGAGACCATCGACGCGGTGCACCTCGGCATGGTGAACACCTTCGCCCCGGACGGGCGGCCGGTGACGGTGGCGCTGGTGGGGCCACCGGACCACAGCGTCGACCAGCCGTGCAAACTGCACGTGCTCGCCGCGGAGAGATCGGCGGCCACCGCGGTCCGCGGGGAGATCGAGCGGCTGACCGATCTGCACAACGCGTTCCGGGGGCAGGTGATCTCCTTCGGGATCAGCGAACACCGCGGCAACCACCTGCTGTCGTTCCTCCCCCGCCCCGAAGTCGAACCTGCCGACGTGGTGCTTCCCGACGGGCTGCTCGACAGCGTGGAACGGCACGTCGTCCGCTCGGCGGAGTCGAGGAGACTGCTCGCCGACCACGGCCAGCACCTCAAACGCGGACTCCTGCTGCACGGTCCGCCGGGGACGGGCAAGACGCACACCGTGCGGTACCTGCTCGGCAGGCTCGGCGATCGCACGGTCATCGTGATCTCCGGTGTCGCCGTGCTGAAGCTGCTCCGGGTGGCCACCACGCTGGCCAGGAGGCTGCAACCCGCGGTCGTCGTGGTCGAGGACGTGGACCTGGTGGCCGAGGACCGCGCGGCGAACTCGTGCGGCACCCCGGTGCTGTTCGAACTGCTCAACGAGATGGACGGGGTCGACTCGGAAGCCGACGTGACCTTCGTGCTCACCACCAACCGGGTCGCGGTGATGGAGAAGGCGCTCACCGAACGGCCCGGCCGGGTCGACCTCGCGGTGGAAGTGCCGTTACCGGACGAGCGGTGCCGTGAGCGGCTGCTGCGCCTCTACGCGAAGAACACCGATCTCGACCTGCCGGACGCGGGAGCGATCGTCGCCGCGACCGAAGGGGTCACCGCGTCGTTCATGCGGGAGCTGGTGCGCCGCGCGATCCTGCGCGGCGCCGGCGAGCACGTCGAGGGACAGCGCGTGCGGCTCGACGAGGCGGTGCTGACCGAAGCGCTCGACGAGCTGATGGACGAGCGCGGCGCGCTGACCCGCGGCATCCTCGGCGGCCGGGCGCGCTGATCCCGGTTCCTCTCACCCGCCTCCGGCACTGCGGCGGTTCCAGAGGATGTCGCAGACCTGGTGCAGTCCCAGCCGCAGGTAGCGGCGGTAGGTGCCGAACGGGATGCCGAGGCGCGCCGCCGCCCCTTCCTGGGTGGTGGCGCGCTCGAGGTAGGTGGTCTGCACCGCGCGCTGGTGCTTGATCCGGCGCGCGTCCTCGCTGAGGGCGTCGACCGCGGCGAGCACGGCTTCGCGCAGCGCGGCGGCGTCGCCGTGGACGCGGACCAACGGGTTCGCGTCCACGGCGTCGTCATCGTGCCAATCGCCAAGCACCTGCTTGACCGCCTCCGCGAAGTCCTCTTTGGACATCGACGACCGGGTGGATTCGTCGGTGACAGCCCGGAAATCGGGGTCGAAAACGGGCAAGGGCCGCTCCCGGTAGGCCGACTGCGGCATCGCGCGCCAGTCGTGCACGAACACGCCCCAGTCCCCTTCCCCGAGTTCCGGCACCGAGCGGAACAACCGGTAGTCGAAGCTCGCGAGCTTGGGGACCATGGCATCGGCGCCGGACATCACGTGGAAGGTGACGACGAGCCCGGCGCGCTGCATGATCTCGGCGGATATCCGCTCCACGCGCAGTTTGGTCCCCGTCGTCGGCCGATCGGGGACGGGCGCCGGCACCATGAACCGGGCGATCCCGACGTTGTCCCCCGGTTGCGTCCCGCCGGTGCCTTCGAGGTACTCCCCGACGGCAGCGACCGCGGGATCGCCGGTCAGCTCGTCGGTCTCCGGGTACAGGCGCAACCAGGCGAAGAACGCCACCGGCTCCATGTCCCTGGCGCGGCAGTACACGGAGAACGCCTCCGGCTGGCGATCCAGCCAGTAGGCGACGAGCCGTGCGCACTCGTCGCCCTGGTCCTCGCGCGCCAGCCGCAGCACGTCGTCGCGCGCCTCCGGCGCGTACTCGCGCTCGAACAGCTCCTCGGTGTCCAGCGCGTCGGAGCTGTCCTTGCGGCCCTGTTCTCCGTACCTGTTCAGGTAGTTGAGCTCCAGGATCGCCGCCGCCGGGTTCCCGGAGGTGGCCTGTGCGCGCTCGCCGAGGTGGCGCCACAGGCGCAGGTGCAGTTCGTCGTAGGCGGCGGGGTCGCGCCACTGGAACGACGCGTCGAGCACGTCGCGCACCAGTTCGTGGGCGACCAGCCCGTGCTCGCCCCGCTCCAGGTACGGCAACCCGCGGAGCCATTCGAACACCACGACGGCCTCGTGTTCGGCCAGCCCGGTGCGCAACAGGTCCATCGTGACGTGGCGCACGCGACCGCACACGCGCAGGCCGTACTCGTGCGAGGCCGAGGGCACCCGGTCGATCAGGCGGGCCAGCAAGGTCTGGATGACATCGGGGCCGGGTTCCCAGGCGGGGTCGTCGAACGGGGTGCCCTTCGCCGCGGTCTCGGCCGCAAGGCACAGCGCCAGTGGATGCCCGCCCGCGAAACCGTTCACGGCGGTGTGCAGGGCGCTGGGCACCCCGCGCTCGCCGAGCAGCGCGGTGGCTTCCTCCTGCGCGAGCGGCTCCAGCGCGATCGCGCGCACGAGATGGCGCCAGCCGGGGTCCAGCGTCCAGTGCGGCTGCGGACGTTGCCGCGCGGCCACGACCACGACCGTGTCCTCGGGCACCGTCATCAGGAAGTCTTCGCGCAACCAGGTTTCGAGCACCTGGCAGTGCTCGAACCCGTCGACGAGCAGCACCGGCCGGCTCACCTCGTAGACCGCCCCTGCCCGTTCCGCGAAGGCGGCGGTGGACGCCATGACGTACTCGCCGTCCACCCGGACCACGCTGCGCCCGGCCGCTTCGGCGTCGTCGGCCAGCCGCCGCAGCAACGCCGACTTCCCGATCCCGCCCGGACCGTGGATCAGCAGCACCCTGGCGGCGTCCGGCTCGCCCCGCAGGGCCGCCGCGAACGCGCGCCGGTGTTCGGCCCGCCCGACGAAGCCCTCGTCGCGGAAATCCCTGATCCGATCGGCCATCGAGCGCCGGGCAGGAGCCGCCGGCAGCCTGCGAACCACGTCGTTCACACCTTCGTCCTCCCGCGCGATCTTCACCAGTGCTACAGGCTAGGCCAGCGAGCCGCGCGCAGGCTCCGCACGGGTGACACCACCGAAGGGATTCGCTCAGCCGGTCGCCACGCAGTCCTTCGATGCCGTCCCGCCGGCAGACACCGTCACCACCACCTGGACCCGCCGCGGGTGAACGCGCACGCCGATTCCGCTGCGCCAGCGCGCGAGCTGCCAGTTTGGTCCTATGTGGACAAAGTCGCGGCCGGAGGGCGATCTCGTGGTTCGGCCGTCGTTGTTGACCAACTCCCCCCACCGTGGGTTAGCTGGACGTGGCCGCGTCTTCCGACACTGGAGGTCAGTTCCGTGGAGTCCGACGTCTTCGACTACCCGTTCCGCCAGCCCGGCGCGCTGGAACCACCGGACGAATGGGCTCGGCTGCGGCAAGAGTGCCCGGTGGCGCGCATCAAGCTGGAAACCGGCGACGAGGCCGTGCTGCTCACCCGCCACGAAGACGTCAAGAGCGTGCTGGCCGATCCCCGGTTCAGCCGCCAGATGGACGCCGACGACGCCGCGCGCCTCACCGCGGACGAGTCGGGCGGGCCGTTCGGCGGGGAGAACACGGTCGCGACCGGGGACGCGCACCTGCGGTGGCGGCGCATCGTCGGCCGGTACTTCACCGCGAAGCGCATGGCCGACCTGCGTCCCAGGATCGCCGAGGCGACCGAGCGGTTCGTCGGCGACATGGTGCGCCATGGCGCGCCGGCGGATCTCGGCGCCGCGGTCGGTTTTCCGTTGCCGGTGTGGGTGATCTGCCAGCTGCTCGCCGTCCCCGACGCCGACCGGGACCGGTTCGCCTACTGGTCGGACACCCTGCTGAACCTCAACCGCTACGAGCAGAGCGAGATCGACGCCGCCCAGGCGGGATTCGTGGCCTACCTGCGCGACCACATCGCCGACCGGCGCGCCAACCCCGGCGACGACCTGATCAGCGAACTGGTGGCGGTGCACGACGCCGACGACGGCAGGCTGTCGGAGGGCGAGCTGCTGATGACCGCACAGGGCCTGCTGATCGCCGGGCACGAGACCACGTCGAGCATGATCAGCAAGATGGCGGCGATCCTGCTGTCCGACCGGCGCCGCTGGGAACGCCTGCTGGCCGAACCGGCGCTGGTCCGCACCGCCGTCGAAGAACTCCTGCGCTTCGACACCAACGCCGGGTTCGGCGTGCCGCGGTACCTCAGCTCCGACGTCACCGTGTCCGCGGGCACGATCGCCGCGGGCACGACGGTCATCTGCCAGCTCGGCGCCGCCAACCGCGACCCCGACGCGATCGACCGGGCGGACGAGCTGGACGTGACGCGCGCGCCCAACGGGCACCTCACCTTCGGCGCCGGACCGCACTCCTGCATCGGGCAGGCGCTGGCCCGCACCGAACTGCAGACGGTGCTCGAAGTGCTCCTGCGCACGCTCCCGACGCTGGAACTGGCCGTCCCGCCGGAGCAGCTCCGGCCGACGGAGGGCCTGATCGTGGGCGGCCTGCACGAGCTGCCCGTGCGGTGGTGATCCATCGGCGCGTCCGATTGTCCCGAAAGCGTGAAAGTGGCGGTGCGCGGCGGGGAAACCCGCCTTGCCTCGCGACCGTGGCCGCCGCTTGCCCGCAGGGTGCCGCCGACCGGACAGCCGCAGCCACGAGGGATCGCCACACCCCATGCGTGTTCTTCGTCATCGCGCTGGTCAGCATCCTGCGCACCGAGATCGGGTGCGGGGTGAAGATCCGGTGGCTGCCCGCGGTGTTCTGCCTGCCGTTCCCCGGCGGCCTGCGGTGGTTCGCCATGGGCCGCCCCGCGGATCGGCGGTAGCGCGCTCAGGCGCGGCGCGCGGCCAGTGCGACGCGTTCGGTGCGCACGGCGAGGTCGTCCCGGCGCAGGATGCTGTGCGGGCCGCCGGTGTCGAGCAGCCGGTCCAGCGCGGTGAGGTCGTCGGCGGGCAGTGCGTCCGCGACGGCGCCGCGGATGCGCCGCAGGCTGGCGAGCGCGTACCGGCCGATCGCTTCCGAGCGGGAGTGCTCGATGTCGACGCCGATCGTGCGCTCGCCTTCGACGGTGAATCCCGCGGCGGTCAGCCAGGGGCCCCAGTCCGCGCCGCGGTGGGGAACCTGCGCGGCGTGGCGGTGCTCGATCACGGCGTGGCAGCGCTCCTCCAGGCCGGGCCGCTCCGCCGGGGCGTCGGCGGGCAGGAACCGGGGAAAGCCGGCGAGTTCGACGAGCGCGAACAGGCCGCCGGGGGTGAGGATGCCGCGGATCTGGCGCAGCGCGCGGGCGGGATCGGCCATGTGGTGCAGGGAAGCCGACGCCCAGACCAGGTCGGGCTCGCCGAGATCCGGCCACACCGCGTCGAGATCGGCTTGGACGACATGCACCCGATCGGTCACCCCGGACTCGCAAGCCTTGTCCCGCAAGCGGTTCAGGTGATCGACCGAGGAGTCGACGGCGGTCACGCGCGCTTCGGGGAAGCGGGTGAGCAAGGCGAAGGTACCGGCACCGGTCCCGCAGCCCAGATCCACGATCCGGCGAGGATTCCCGTCGACCGGCAGCCAGCCGGTGATGGCCGCGATGTGCTCCGAGAGCACTTCCGCGTCGAGGTCGAGGAGTTCGGCTTGGCTGTCGTCGTCGCGCCGGGTTTCGTGGTGCGGACCGTGGTCATGGGCTGTGTGGGGCATGACCTCACGGTAGGTCGGCCATGCCCCACGTGCACGAAGCTTTGCCAATACGGCAAAAAGGTCGGCGTCCTGGCTGCCGGGCGCGCAAGGGTGTCCGTGCTGTCAGGGGTGCAGAACGACCTTGATGGCGCCGGAAGCGCGGTCACCGGCCACCCGGAAGGCCTCCGCGGCGTCGTCGAGCGGGAAGCGGTGCGTGATCACCGTGCGCGCGATCTCGGGGTTGCCCGCGAGCATCGCCGCGGCCTGTTCGAAGTCGCGGCTGCCGTCGTGGCGGCTGTAGGCGATGGAGTTGAGGTAGGTGAGTTCCTTGACCAGGCTGGTGATCCCCGGGATCGGCACGGCCTGCTGGTACAGGCCCAGTAGCACGACGCGACCGCCGACGCGGGCCAGTTCGGCGCACCTGGCCAGGCCCTCCTCGCTGCCCGCGGCGTCGATCACGACGTCGTAACCGCCTTCCGCCGCCCCGGCCCCGAGGCGTTCCGCCGCGATCCGCTGGTGCTCGTGGCGCACCACGACATCGACGTCGAAGCCCCGGTGCCTGGCCGAGGCCGCGGCCAGCAGCCCGATGCTGCCGCCGCCGACGACCGCCACCCGCTCCCCCGGCTCCAGTGCCGCGCGGCGCACACCGTGCCAGGCCACCGACGCCGGTTCCACGAGGCAGGCGTCGCGCACGTCCAGACCGGACGGGAGCGGGACGAGCATGGTCTCGGCGACGGTGACGGCATCGCACATTCCACCGTCCCGGAATATCCCGAGCGTTCCGTGCTCCGGCGCGCCGCACCGCTGGACGTGCCCGGCGCGGCACTGGTCGCACTGTCCGCAGTAGACGGTGGGTTCGACGGCGTAGCACTCGCCGTCGGCCGTCGTGCCGGCGAACTCGTGACCGTAGGTGTAGCCCTGGACGCCGCCTGCCGCGAAGCCCACGTCGGTCCCGCAGACGCCCGCCGAGGCGACGGTGAGGCGAACACCAGCCGTTTCCGGTTCCTCGGTCTCGGTCACGCTGATGCCCGAATCGGTGTTTCGTACGGCGCGCACTGTGGTTCCTCTCCGCCTGTCGTTATGCGAACGCCGTTAGCTTAGACTAAGCGAAGGATGTTCGCCCAGCGGCTATCCTTGCGCGGTGCGCGATCCGATGGCGGCAGAGACAGCTGGACCGAAACCGGGCACGGCGGCCTGGTGGCTGGCCAGGGAGGACGAACCCGCCCGGCAGCGGCGACGCAGGTCACTGACCCTGGAAGCCATCCTCGACGCGTCCATGACCCTGCTCGACACCGGCGGAGCGGCCGCGCTGACGATGCGCAACCTCGCCGAGGCGCTCGGCTGCACGCAGGCGTCGCTCTACCGCCACGTGCGCAACCGGGAGGAACTGGTCACCCTGCTCGTCGACCGGGCCCTCGACGTGGCGAGTTCGGCTCCGCCCGAAGACGCGGACTGGGCCGGGAAGGCGGCGTGGTCCGCGCGGTTGTTCCGCGAGCACCTGCTCCGGCACCCCGGCGTCGCCTCGCTGCTTCGCGGGACCGAGCGGCTCGGCCCCAACTCACTGGCCGGGGTGCAGTACTCGCTCGAACTGTTCATCGGCGCCGGCCTCGGTCCCCGGCTCGCGTCGGCGGCCTCGTCGGCACTGGCCACTTTCGTGATCGGCTCGGTGCACTTCAACCTCGGCCTGGACGTGTCGGATTCCGAGGAGAGCCGTCACCGGCGCCTGCTGTACCGCTCGCGAGACGCGTCGGCTCTTCCCCTGCTCGTCGAGCACGCCGACGTCCTCTCGGAAGTCGGTAGCGACGACGTGTTCGAAGCCGGCCTCACCGCGCTGCTGACCGGATTCCGGGTCCTGATCGAGCGCGAGGGCGGCACACGCGACTGACCACCCCGCCGCGCGGCGCGGAGGTCATCGCGCGCCCGGGCGACCCGGGTGGTGCCGGCCACGCAGCCGCAGACCCGCGCCGCGTCCACAGTGGACGTGCGGTGGCCGCCGGGGTCACCGCCACGGCATGTGCTGCAGGCACCAGGTGTTGCCGTCGGGATCGGCGAAGTGCGCGTAGAAAACGCCGCCGGAGTCTTCGACCTCGCCGACTTCGACGCCGCGGCCGACGAGTTCGGCGCGGGACGCCTCGATGTCGGCCACCACCAGGTGCAGGCCGCGCAGCGTGCCAGGGGGCATGTCGAGGGTGGCGAGGCCCTCGGCGAGGGTGATCGAGCACGCCGAGCCGGGCGGGGTGAGCTGGACGATGCGGATCCCGGGTTTCGGGTTCACGTCGACGTCGAGGCGGAACCCGAGCTGGTTCTGGTAGAAGGCCTTGGCCCGTTCGACATCGGTGACCGGAACCGGCACGAGTTCCAGCAGCAGCGTGCCGGGCGGCACGGGCGGATTTCCGGGATCCTGGGGGATTTCCGCGGGATCGGCGGGGATTTCGGTGACGGGGGCCGGGGTGTCGGTCATGGTTGCTGCCTTTCGTGGAGGAGGGTGGCGAGGCGGTCGTATCCTTCGCCCGCACCGCGTTCCATCGGGCTGCGCACGACGGCGTCGCGGATTTCGGCCGAGGAATACGTTGCGGTGACGGTCATCGCGGTCCGGCCGTCCACCTCGTCGAGCACGGTGGTGACGAGTGCCTCGCCCTCGGCCCAGTCGCGGTGGATTTCGGTCTGCACGAGCCGTACCGGCGGCTCGACCTCGTGGAACAGGCCGTGCAGTGCCATCTCGGCACCGGCGGGACCGGTGGAGACGAACCGCCATGCGCCGCCGGGGCGAAGGTCGACCTCGCAGGCGGTGAGCTGCCAGCCGCGGGCGCCGTGCCAGCGGCGGAGCAGGTCAGGTTCGGTGAGCGCGGCGAAGACCAGCGGCGCGGGCGCGGCGAAGGTGCGGGTGAGGACGAGTCCGGTGCTCCCGGACGCGACGACGCGCAGCCCGTGCCCGGCGTGCGGGGATGTCATGTTTCCCCGTTCTGGAGGTCGTTCAGCACCGCGTCGAGTCGCCGGTAGCTGGTTTCCCAGTAGTCGCGGTAACCGGCCAGCCAGTCCGTGGCCGTCCGGAGCGGCTCGGCCACCAGATGGCACGGGCGCCGTTGCGCGTCGCGCCCGCGGCTGACCAGTCCCGCCCGTTCCAGCACCCGCAGGTGCTTCGAGACGGCGGGCTGGCTCATCGCGAACGGCGCGGCCAGTTCGGTGACGGTGGCGTCACCGGTCGCGAGCCGGGCCAGGATGGCCCGCCGCGTGGGGTCGGCGAGCGCCGCGAACGTCGCGTCCAGCGTGTCAGGCGCAGTCATTCAGATAACCTCTCGGTTTCATAACCTGATGGTTTTATACGTGTTAGTGTTCGGCGCTGTCAACCTCGCGAGCGCACAGGGGAAGCCATGGGCAAAGTCTTCACGCAGGCGTCGGTTTCACTGGACGGGTACATCTCGGGCCCCGGCCAGAGCGGGTTCGACCGGCTGTTCGCCTGGTGCACGGCCGGCCCCGTGGCCACCCCCACCGCCGTTCCGGACCGGCTGACCTACCGCACCTCCGAGGCGACCGCCCGGTACCTGCGCGAGCTCCAGGACCGGCTCGGGGCGTGCGTCGTCGGCCGGAAGCTGTTCGACCTCACCGCGGGCTGGCACGGGCGGCACCCGAGCGACGTGCCGGTCTTCGTCGTCACGCACCGCCCGCCGCCGTCCGATTGGGACCCCGCTTCGCCGTTCACCTTCGTCACCGACGGCGTGGCGAGCGCGATCGCGCTGGCACGCGAGGCCGCCGGGCATCGCGACGTCGGAGTCGGGCCGGGCGGCACCGTGGCCGATGCGCTCCGTGCGGGGCTGCTCGACGAGTTGCGGATGGACGTCGTGCCGGTCGTTCTCGGCGGCGGCACACCCATGCTGGCCGCGCTCGGCGGCACCGCCCCGATCGGCTTCGAACAGGTGGAGGTCGTCGAAGGGATCGGCGTGACCCACCTGGTCTACCGCCGCCCGGCGCCGCGTCCCGGGTGAGCCCGGTCAGAGCCAGCCGCTGGTTTCGGCGAGGCGGGCGGCTTCGGCGCGCGTGCGGGCCTGGGTTTTGCCGATCGCCGAGGACAGGTGGTTGCGCACGGTCCCTTCGGACAGCCTGACGATCTTCGCGATGTCCGCGACGGTGCCGCCGTCGGCCGCCGCGCGGAGCACGTCGGCTTCCCGGTCGGTGAGCGGGCTGGCGCCGCTGGCGAGGGATTCGGCCGCGAGTGCGGGATCGATGAAGCGCAGTCCGGAGTGGACACGGCGGATCGCGTTGACGAGCTGTTCGGGCGGGGAGTCCTTGACCACGTAGCCCGCCGCGCCCGCGGACATCGCGCGGGAGAGGTACCCCGGGCGGCTGAACGTGGTGCAGATGATGGTCCGGCAGGCCGGCAGCGCGTGGCGCAGTTCGGCGGCGACGGCGAGTCCGTCGCGGCCCGGCATCTGCACGTCCAGTAGTGCGATGTCGGGGGCGGTGCGCTTCGCGGCCGCCAGCACCTCGGTGCCCGCGCCGACTTCGGCGACCACTTCCAGATCGGATTCGATTCGCAGCATCGAGGCCAGCGCGCCGCGCACGAGCGCCTGGTCGTCGGCGAGAAGTACGCGGATCATGCGGTGCCAGCCTCGGCAGAGGGAGTGAGTTGTGGTGCCCGCGCCGGGCCACGGGCGACGACCCGGAAGCCACCGCCGGGGGCTCTGCCGTGTTCGATGGTGCCGGACACCGCGGCGAGCCGCTCGGCGAGGCCGGTCAGGCCGTGCCCTGCCGTCGCCTCGTCGGTGACGGTGCCGTCGTCGGCGATCTCCACCCAGTCGCGGCCGAGCCGGATGCCGCACCGCTGGGCATCGGAGTGCCGCAGCACGTTCGTGACCGCTTCCCGTACCACGTAGCCGAAAACGCCTTGCAGCGCGGGCAGCACGTCGTCGGCGGCGGCGGGCAGTTCGGCCCGCACACCTGCCGCCCGCAGCGCCATCCTGGCACCGGCGAGCTCGCTGGCCAGCGATACCGCGCGGTAGTCCGAAACGGTCGCCCGTACGTCGGAAAGTGCTTGCCTGGCAAGCCCTTCGAGCTCGCGGACCTCGGCGAGGGCGGGATCGACGGCGCCGGAGGACTCCAGTATCCGCCGGGTCAGGCCGAGCTTGACGGTCATCGTCGAGAGGCTGTGCCCGAGTACGTCGTGGAGGTCCCTGGCGACCCGCTCCCGTTCCTGGTTCACGGCCATGCTCTTGACCTGCTCGCGCGCCGCCCTCAGGTGGCCGATCGTGAAGGACAGCGCGAAAACCGTGCCCAGCGCGGCGGTCACGCCGACCAGGGTGGCCACCAATGCCCAGTTCACCCTGCCGTAGACGAGCTGCATCCACCCGATCTGACTGCCTGCCGCGAGGAAGCCGAGCAGCAGCGAGTAGCGCAACGGCAGCAGCATGAGCCCGATCGCGATGGCGTAGGTCAGATCGGTCAGGTAGTCGGGCGAGCCGAACAGCAGCGCGGGCACAACCCCGAAGGCGAACAACACGGCCACGATGGCGATCCGCCGCCGCGGCGGCGCCGCCGGTCCGTAGCACAGGCCGGCCAGGCAGGCGAGGCCGTAGCAAACCAGGGTGCCGAGCGCGACACCGGTGCGCAGGGCACCGTTCCCGCTGTCCGCGATCGCGGCGCCACGGGCGAACAGGAAGAGCAGGGCGGAGCCGCTGAGGGCGACCACCACCACGCGGCCGCGGCCGGCCTTCCCGCGGCCGCGGCGATCACCCCAGAAGCTCCAGTCCGGCCACTGCCGTGCGGAGAACTCGTCAGGATCGCGTTTGCCCACGACGGCCATGGTACGACGCCCCGCGCGAAGGGGCCCCATGACAAATGGCAGGGGACCCCGGCGGCGCCGGGGTCCCCTGCCGTGTCCGATGTGGACTTCGCCGGTGGTCAGCAGCGGCCGAAGAACTCCACTTCCCCGAGTGCGACCAGCTTGCCGGGACCGCCGCCGTGGGCAGCGCGCACGGTGAGCCGCGCGTCGGTCACGTCGGAGACCGCCAGCGCGGTGTGCTGCGGTCCCGGCTGGTCGGCGAGCCGCAGCGTGGTGGCCTGCCGGCCACCGTCCTCGGTGGACATGGTGAGCTCGAGTTCCGCCGGCCTGGCCTGTGCGTTGAACACCTCCCGTTCCGCGGACGCCCCGTTGTTCACCACGATGTCGAGCAACCGGCACGGGCTGCCGAACTTCGCGTCCAGGTACTGCCCCTGCGCCGGTGCGGGCGCGGCGGGGGCCCAGAACCGGTTGGTGAACCCGTCCACGGCCAGCTTGGCCGGATGTCCCTCGGCCTCGCTGGACGCGGTGACCGTGGCGGGGGTGAGCACGGCGGGGGTGGTGGTCTTGTCCTTCACCGCGGTGACGATGTCCGGTCCATATCGGACCAGCGCGCCCACCACCAGCGCCAGTACCACCAGCAGCACCAGGAAGGCGGGGAACCGGATCCGCCGTCCCCTGAACCGGGGCAGGCGGATCCGCCGCCACCACGGCACCCGCTCGGCTTCGGTCTTGACCTCGTCGAGCACCGCGCCGCAGCGACGGCAGAACCGGCGGCCCGGTGCGTTCGGGGTACCGCAGTTCGGGCACGGGCGGTCGTCCGGACCGCCCAGCGCCCGGTCGTCGATGGAAGCACGGACGGTGGGCCGCCTGCTGACCGGCTTGTCCGGTTGCACGGCGCCCGGCTGCTCGGCAGGGGGCGGCACGGCATCCGGCCGCGGCGCGGCGGCAGGCGGAGCCTCGGTCCGCGTGGTCTCGACCGGGGGCGGTGCGGCGGGCCGCTGCGGTTTGCCCCAGTCCAAATAGGCCCCGCAGTTGCCGCAGAAGGATTCGCCCTCGGTGACCGGCGCGCCGCACGCCTCGCACCGCCGCACCGGCTCGGCGACTGTTCCGCCCATGCTCACAACACCCCGATCTCCACCGAGAACCGCAGATGTGCCGGACAGGACCCGGCCACCACGCGGTCCACTTCGTCTCGCCGGACGGCCGCCGGATCGGGCACCCGCAACCGGACGGTCAGCACCGGCGCTCCCGGCGCGGGCAACGGCGAGCCCGCGGTCTCCGACCAGCTCACGCCACCCGGCTCGGCGATCTCGACCTCGCCGCCGAACTGGGATCGCAGCCGCTCGACGAGGCCGCGCGCGGTCCCTCGCCGCCGGTGCCTCGTCACCGCGCCCGCCACCGATTCGCGCGCGCCCTGCCGGTCCGCCGCCACCCAGAACCCCAGCAACGGCAGGAAGTCCTCGGGCGCCAGCGCCGGATCGAAGTACGCGGGCAGGTTGTCCAGCACCGAAAGCACCGGTGCCAGCACGTCGTCCAGCCCGGCGGTGAACCGCTGGGCGAACGGATCGCCCGCGTACATCGCGGGAAGCTGCTCCCCGATCGGATACCGGCTGGGCAGTCCTGGCACCCCGGCGCGCATCAGGTACCCCGCACGGGCTGGGCTTCGGTGACGGTGACCTGGTGCTGGTAGGAAAAGGCCAGCGCGGTAGGGGAAAGCTCGAGCACGTTCACCGGTTCGCCGCGCCTGCCGGTGATCGGGTCGGCGGGAAACAGCCGCAGCTCGTCCACCACCGACACGCCCGGCGCCGCGGCGAGCACGGCGTGCACCTCACCGAACTGCACCGGCCGCCCGAACGGCCAGCCGCTGCCGTCCGGCCCGCCCCGCAACGGGTTGAGGTACCGGTACAGCGCTTCCAGTGCCGCACGCCGGGCACCTTCGACGTCGCCCGAAGCGCGCAGCCGCGCCACCACGGTCACGCCCTGGTAGTACGGCGGCTCGACGACCACCCTGGTACCGACCAGCCTGCGTTCGTCGAGCTTCCCGGCGACCGCGGCCAGCATGTCGCGGGGCGGGATCAGTTGCTCCAGCCGGAGTTCGTCCCCGATGTCGGCGATCGCGCCGGGGACGACGAGCACCCGCACCGCCGCTTCGCCCTGCTCGGCCTCGGCCGCGGGCACGCACCGGACGCGGGCCGCCGCGGGCGCGGCGTCGCGCGCGATCAGCTCGAAGTCGTCCACGGTCACCGCGCGCTCCTGGGTGCGCAACGCCAGTGGCCCGCGCAACTTCGCCGCGTCGACCGTCTCACCGTCCACGCCGCCGCTGGCCGCCTCCCGGTTCTCCACCCGTGCGACGTAGGGCACCGAGCTGCTCAACATCGAAATCACCTGTCGTGCCACGTTGCCTGCCCTGCCGCCGCCGGTCCGGTAGCGGCGGATCCTGATCACCGCCCCCTTCGGCGGAACCGCACCGTAGTGCCGGATGGTGCCATCCGGTTCGCGGACCGCGGGCCCGAAGGCGAACTCACCGCTCGTGGCGTCCAGCAGCACGTGCCGGTCGGTCGCCGACGACGTGCCGAAATGCTCCACAGTGGACCATTCCTGCCAGCCCTCCCCGTCGGAGACCTCCACCACCACCGGCGCGCCGTCGGTGAGCACCGGCGGGCGGCTGACGGCGAACCGTTGTCCCGCAACACCTTCGGATTCGCCGATGATCTCGTCGAGCACCGCTTCGGCGTGCTCGGCGACGATCGTGCCGCCGATGGTGAACGCTTCGGCCTCGCTGACCGTCGGCGACTCCGAGTAGAACGGCTGCCCCGCCGACGGCTTCACCACCCGGCAGCGCAGCCACCCGGCCCGCGTACCCGCGATCACCGACGCGATGTGCTCGGCGGGAACGTGCAGCACGACGTCACCCGGCCGGTTCAGCCCGCCGGTGCTGTCCGAGTCGACCTCGCACTCCGTCCAGCCGCGACCGTCCCATGCCTCCCAGACCAGCGGTGGCTGGCGGGGGTCGACACCGATGCCCTCGACCTCGCTGCCGAGCCGGATCACCACCGCGCAGCGGGGCACCGCCGCGGACAGCCCGAACAGCATGGTGTCCCCCACCGCCGGCGGCGTCGCGAAACAGGTCACGCGCTGGCCGGAGAGCAGCTCGTCGGTCCGGTCGGCCGGGGCGCCGGATGCCGCGCTGGTCACCAGTTTCGCCAGCGAGCACGGCACCACGACCAGATCGTCCGTGGTGGCGAAGGAAACGCCTTCCTCGGTTTCGCCGCGCATCGTGCTCACCTCGGTGCCGGTCCGCAGCACCACCGGTTCCGCCTGCGGCGCGGACAGCCAGAAGGTCACCGCGGCGCGCGCCGCGGTCGGCGGGAACAACCGCACCCCGAGCAGGTCGAGGAACGCGAGGTAGTTGCGTTCCGGCACCCGGTTGAGGCGGTAGATCAACTGGTCGACCATGTGCGCGAAGGTCTCGATGAGCGTCACGCCGGGATCGGACACGTTGTGGTCCGTCCACTCGGGACTGCGCTGCTGGATGTAGCGCTTCGCCTCGTCGACCAGATCCTGGAATCGCCGGTCGTCGAGGTTGGGGGCGGGCAGGTTCACGGGGTATCACTCGGTTCGTCGTGACTGGGGATGACGTAGAAGGGGAAGACCAGGTTGCGCGGGTTGTTGGTGGACCTGATCCGGTAGTGGATGTCGAGGTAGAGCACGCCGGTGTCCACCTCGTCGTAGGCGACGGCCACCTGGTCCAGCTCGATGCGCGGCTCCCACCGCTCCAGCGCGGCGCGCACCGCGTAGGCGATCTGGCTCGCGGTGGCGGCATCCGCGGGGGCGAAGACGTAGTCGTGCGCGCCGCAGCCGAACTCGGGCCGCATCGGCCGCTCCCCCGGCGCGGTGCCGAGGATCAGCCGGATCGACTCCTCGATCTCCCGCTCACCGCCGACGGTCGCGATGGCGCCGGTGGCGTCCACCCGCAACGGGAACGCCCAGCCGCGGCCGACGAACTGGTTGCTCATCACAGCGGTCCGAAGTGCACCGACCGCGCACCGCTGCTGACCATCGATCCGCACGAGGTCAGATCGCCCTGCACCGAAGCAGTTCGCCCGCCGATGAACACGCGAGCGGCCGCCCCTGGGCCGCTCACGATGGTTCCCGAAGCGGGATGCGGTGGCGGGATGGGCGCCGCGCACGAGGTCGCCGTTCCGAGCACGGCCGCGGGCAAGCCCTCGATGAGGACGTTCGGCACCCCCGCTCCCGATATGACGCCGGTCGCCCCGGCACCGACGTGACTGGTCCGGTCGGTGGTCCTTGCCGCGGGTGGCATCGACCCCTCCTTCTACTGTGGACAATGCGATCAGTTGAGCCGGATGGCCATGCCGCGCACCGCGACGTCGGTGAAGGCGCCCACGTCCACCTCGCCGCTGCTGGCGGTGATGGAGACCGACCCCCCGGTCAGGGCGAGCCTTCCGCGACCGGCGTTGATATCGACTCCGTTGCCGGTGATCTTGACGTCCTTGGTGGCTTCGATGTCCACGCTGCCGTCGCTGTGCACGACGATCTTGGTGTTGTGCCGGTCGAGTTCGACCGAAAGCTCGTCCCTCCCGGTGCGCAGGGTGACTCCGCTCGGACCGCTCTTGTGGTCGAGCAGTTCGATCTGGTTGCCGGTGCGCGAGGAGAACGAGCGCCTGGCGACCTTGCCCTTCATGCCGTCCTTGAGGTTCGCCTTGTGCGGGCTGGGTTCGTCCTTCCCGTTGTAGAGCCCGCCCAGCACGTACGGCCGGTCCAGCAGGCCCTGCTCGAAACCGACCAGCACCTCGTCTTCGACGTCGGGGGTGACCACCCCGCCGCCGCCGACGCCACCCCACTGCACGGAGCGCACCCAGTCGGTGACGTACTTGTCGTCCAGCCAGGGGAACATCAGCTTCACCCAGCCCCGGCCGCCGCCGCCCGGCTCCTGCTGCACGTCGGTCACCAGCCCGATGGCGAGACCCGGCATGCGCGGCGGGCCCGCCGGGACATCGCCGGCCAGTCCGGCGAGCGAGCGGTCCTCGCCGCCGCTGACCAGCACCGTGGTGCGGTAACCGCGGCCGGGTTCGATCTCGTGGCAGCTGGCGCTGATCGTGTAGCGCCCGGGGAAGGTGAGGTCGGTCCTGCCGCCCAGCGCCACCGGAGTCCTGGCGCGCAGGTGCGGGTTGCCCCGGCAGACGGCTTCCAGCTCGCCGAAACCGGCCGCGGCGGTCGCGGCCTGCGCCTTGGCCACGGCGGCCACCTCGCCATTCGTGCGGTAGGCGCCGTCGGTGATCACCATTTCCCGCGCGCCACCGGGGCCGAACTTCGCGCCTGCCTCCTTGGCCGACAGCCTCGGTTCGACGGTCTTGCTGGTGACGGCGGGCTCACTGCGCGACAGCGCTCGTTTGCCCTTGACGTCCCAGCCGCGCACCGTCACCTTGTCCACCTGTTCGCTGCTGGAGAGCACCGCCCGCAGCGACAGCAGGTTCTCCCCGTACTCCAGTACCAGCGGGTCGCTCTTCCCCTGCGCGCTCGGCGACGGCGCACCGGCGGCCGGCGTGGGTTCGGCGAAGCACAGCCGGTTCTTGTCGTCGATCCACAACCAGGCACCGTGCTCGGCCGCCAGCGCGCGCAGGAACTCCCAGTCGGTCACATTGGCCTGGCTGAGCTGGTCGTACTTGTCGCTGGAGACCTGGACGGTGCCCACGGTCATGCCCGCGTTGCGGGCGACCTGGTGCACGATTCCGGCCGCGTCCTTGTTCTTGAAGGCGTACACCCTGCTGTGCCGCAACAACCGGTGCGCCCGGTCCGTGGCGCGCAGCACGGTGTACGTACCGGTTTCGGCGCCGTCGTACTCGGCTTCCACCGCGGTCACCTCGCCGGAGAACAGCGGAATCCGGGTCTTCTTGTCGGCCGCGGTGGTCACCACGAGCTTGATGGTGGTGCCGATCTTGATCCTGGTCTTCTTCAACAGGTCGTGGTAAGGATCCTTGAAGACGAGCACGGCCGTGGCCGGCCGGTTGACCGCTTCGTCCACAGTGCACCGGTCCAGCCGCTGGGCCCAGTCGTCCGGCAGCTTGGCGGGTGCCTGGACGATCGGTTCGAGTGCGAAGGAGCTTTCGGACATCAGTCTGTTCCTTCCTGGGCCGGGATGAGCAGTTCGGTGCCCGGCCGCAGGCGCATCGGGTCGTCCACCTCGTTGGCCTCGGCGATCACGCGCCACGCGGTGGCATCGCCGTACTCGCGCCAGGCGAGCATCGGCAGGCTGTCCCCGGCGACCACCTGATGGCTGCGCCTTGCCTCCAGCCCGCCGGAAGTCGGGTTCTGGCGGGGAGTGTCGCCACCGGCCTCCTCGATGCTCAGCGCGCACCTGGCCCGCAGCGGCGTGCCGTCCCCGTCGAACAGCGAATAGGTCACGGAGATGCTTTTGACGATGCCGTTGAAGCGGACCGTGGCCGATCGGCCCCATTCGAACCGCACCCACGGGCTGGCCGGCCGGTCCTTGCCGAGGCTTTCCGTGGTCGGCACGACGGCGAGCATGAGGTCCTGCACGTCGCGTTCCACCGAGTTGTCGTGCTTTCTCGTGGCGTCGAGGAAGACCTCGACGGACAGGGTGCGCGGCGCGCTGCCGACGAACTCCGGTACCGCGGCCTGGGTGGCCGTCCTGGACGGTTTGCGCCGCCACTCGGTGCGCTTGGTCAGCGTGAGCTGATTGGGGTTGAACTTGAACTTCACCCGCGCGATGCGGCCGCCGGGAGCGCCACCCACCGTGCCGGGTGGCTGCATGATGAGCAGCCGCGCGTGTTCCAGTTTCGAACCGGCCCGTGTGGACACTCAGCACTCCTCGCGCTTGTCGGTCATCGGAGTTCGCCCACCATCCCCGCGACCTCCCCCATCCATCCCCAGCCCGCTTCCAGGCCCTCGTGGGCGATCTCCAGCCGTTCCACCGCCACCTCGGACCGGGACGGGTCGAACTCGGGGCCGTGCCAGCGCACCGGCAGGATGCCGTACACCTGCCAGCGGATGATCGGGACGCGATCCGGGCGCAGCGCGATGATCTCGCCGTCCTTGCGCTTCGCCTTGTGCACGATCTTGGTCAGCCAGCGGGTCACCTCGGCCGTGTCGCCGGTGACCGGCCTGGTCAGCGTGATGTTGGACCACCTGACCCTGGTCGGTAGCTGATGGACGAAGTCGTTGTTGCCGCCCTCGGCGTACTGCTCCATCTCCACCTCGGCGCCGAGCCCGGAGCAGCTGTTGAACTCGCCGAGATCGTCGTCCCCGATGGTCAGGTGGAAGAACGGCGTGCTGGCGTAGACGGTGCTCATGATCCCTTACCCCTTCTCCCGCGGTCAGCGCCGGCGCTGGTGCAGCCGGCCGGAGCGTTCCTTGCCGAAGCGCAGTTCGGCGCGCATCAGCCGCATGACGGTGTCGACGATCTGCTGGGTCAGCTCTTCGGTTTTCCCGCGCTCGTCGTATTCCTGTTCTTCCCGGCGCGCATCGGGCTGTCCGCCGCCGCTCTCGGTGACCACTTCCTGCGCCGTCACCGCGGTGGTGGTACCCCCGGTGCCGTGGCTCACGGAGGACTTGGCGTCGTCGGGACTTCGTTGCACCGCGGTGTACGCGGCCGGGGCCTCCGAGGCGGAGGTCTTCGAGGAAGGGGCGGGCGGTGGCACCCAGCGAACCGGTACCGGCGGGGCCGAGGACTGTCCACCGGCCGTGCCCGAGGCCACGGCGAGCCGGTCGGCTGCCGGACGGCCCGGCGCCGGGGCGTCGGCGAGCAGCGCGCCCTGCCGGGACGGCCAGTTCGGTGCGCTGGCAGGCAGGTGCGCGGCGCTCCCCGACCACGACCCCGGGGCGGTGGAGCCGGTGTGCGATCGCCGCACCGGCCGCGAACGGGCCGCCGGAGTGTCCGTTGCGGACGTCTGATTCGGACCGGCCGCGGCTCGCTGCACGCTGGTGGCGGCGGTCTTGTCCGTTGCGGCCGGACCGGAAGCGCCGGTCACGGGGCGTTCGGCATCGCCGGCCCATCTCGCCGGTACCACTTTGGACCGGCTGCTCGCGACCGGGAGCGGCCCGATTCCGGTGCCGGGATCACCGCCGGCCGTCGAGCCGGACTCCGGCACGAGTGGCCGTTGGGACAGCAGCCCGCGCATCCGCACCGCCGCGGCGGTGGCCATGCGCGCGATCGGGATCACCCGGTTGGCGCGGCCCGCGGGGGCACCCGGTCCGGACCGGACCGGTGTGCCGTGCTCACCGGACGGGGCGGCACCCGCCGCGATCCCGCCCGAGGAGCCGGTGACGCCGGAGGCCCGGCCGTCCGGCGCTGGCTGCCGGCCTGCCACCACGGGCAGCACGCCTGGACGGACCACAGTGGACGGTTGCCCGGTGCTGTCCACCTCGGTGGCGCCGGGGTGCGCGGCCAGGCGTTGCGGGGTCGCGGACTCCGGCAGCAACGGCCGGTGCGCGGTCGTGGGCCGTGCTGGGACGCCCGCCGCGTCATCGGTGTCGCCGTGGGAATCGGTGGCCCGTTCGGTGTGCGCGACCTTGGCGGTGGCGGGCAACCCGGTCATCGGCTCTCCGACCGGGGACCGCGAAATCTCCCGTCCCGCAACCGGTCCGTCCGAAGCGGACGGTGCGGCGGCGCGGTGCACGGGTGTGCCGCCGCCGGTTATCGACGCGGCTCGCTCGCTCGCGGCGGCGGGCGGCGGTGCGGTCGTGGCCTGGTCCGGCGTGTCGCGTTCGCCGGACACCACCGGCAACCGCGCGGCCTCCGGTGCCGCTGCGGCGCGTGCCGCGCCGTCCTCGGTGCCCGTGCTGCCGGAGGCCAGGCGCTGGATGGCCCCGGTACGGGGCAGCAGCGGACGGTTCGGCGTGACCGCCGGACCGGATGACTCGTCCGGCCGCCGGTCACCCGCGATGAACAGCGCCGTGCTCGGCAGTGCGGTCAGCGGTGCCCCGATCCCCGGTTCGGCAGGGGAAGACGGGGAATCGTCCGAAGTGGACTTCGGGACCGCCGGTGCCGGGGAATCGGAACCGGCGGCGCTCCGTTGGACCGAGGTCGGCGAAGCCGCTGCGGGCGAGGCCGCAGGATGCCCGGCCGAGCTGGAACTGGAACTGCTTGCGGGAGAAGCGGGTTGCACGTCTCCGGCCGTGGTCGCGCGCTGCACCTCGGCCGGTACCGCGGGCGATTCGGCATGGACGGCCGCCTCTGGGGCGGGTCCGGTCGCCACCGGCAGCGCGGGGGCCGGGCCCGTGCGCGCGGGCTCGACGCGATCCGCGACGGCCGGCTCGCCGGCCGCGGTCCACGTGCCGAGAGTCGGCCGGGCGGCGGACGGCTGCCCGGTCCGCGCCGGGGCCACCGGCAACCGGCGCACCGGGTCCGCCGAACGGGCCACGGTGAGCCTGCCGCGCGGGACCGGCGACCGGCCGGTGCCGGCCACCGGGCCCGGTGTCTCCACAAAGGACTGTCCACCGGTTGCGGAGTCGCGGGCCGCGGCCACCGGAGCTGCCGCCGTGCCCGCGCGCCGGCTTACCGGCGTCGGTTCGGCGGCCTGGCCGTGGCCGGCTGCCTCGGCACCGGACGCGGACGGCTCGTCGTACTCGGCATCGGATTCGGGCGGCACCCGGTACACCACCGGTTGCGGCAACCCGGGCTGCGGGGCGCGGGCCGAGCGGGCGCCGGTGCGGACCAGTCCCGCCGTCAGGCCGGTCGGCGCCTCGGCGCTGACCGCGTGGCCCATTTCGATGCGCTGGGACGGGTTCTGCCATGCGGACAGGCCGTCGCGGAACCGCAGCCCGTCCGACATCGTGGCCAGCCGTTGCACGGTGGGGCCCAACGGCCGCACCGAACGCCACCCGCCATCGGCCCGCCGGACGGGCCGATCCGCCGCCGCTTCGCCCGCCGGTGCCGCGGCGGGCTGTTCCGGCACCCGGCCGCGACGGAAGAATCCGCGCGCCACGATCTCACCCGCCTTCGTTGATCCGGGTGTTGATCCCGGCGATCTGCTCCACCCAGCGGATCCGTTCCCGGTGTTCCAGGTCCAGCACCTCATCGCGGGACCAGTGGAAGTGGTACGCCACGTACGCGACCTCCTGGTAGAGCCGGTCGGTCGCGTACGTCACGATTCCCCCAGGCGCTCACCGGCGATGTCCACCTCGAACGCCGAGCCGCAGTCAGGGCAGGACACCGCGGCCCTGGTGTGCCCCTCGCTGTTGATCCGCCGGTAGAAGTCCTGGAGGAACGCGATGTCCGAGGCGAACATCCGCTCCACCAGCCCGGCGTGGATATCGGTGACGGTGCCCAGCTTGGTGATCACCAGGCCGAGCAGCACCACGCTCAGGTACGCCGGGTTTTCCTTGACCCGCACGTCGATCAGGGGAATCAGTTCGTCCCGTGCGGTGGCAAGGCGCATCGTGCCCTCGCGGTGGGTGACCCCGTCACTGTCCACATAGCCCCGTGGCAGCACGAACTCGAACTCGGTTCGCATCGGCTCCGGCCGCGGAGCCTGCGCGAGGGGCGCGCCCGCCTCGTCCTCGTCGTGACCCGGGACGGGCGCGCTGACCGAACGCCTGCGCATCAGGCGTCTTCGATCTTGATTTCTTCGAAGGTGACGGTCACCTTCTCCGAGGCCGCGGTGGACTCGCCCGCCTTGAACGAGGGGCCTTCCCACTTGTAGACCCAGGCGTTCATCATGTTGATCCGCCGGAAGGTCGTCTTGTCGGCGTTCATGATGTGGACCGTGATGTTCTGCCTGGCGGCCTCGACGGCGCCGTCGTTCAGGGTCTGCGTGATCCACTCGGTGAACGCGGAGCTCTTGTCGAGACCGCGGGTGATGACGATCTCGCCGCTCTTACGCGCGCCAGGCTGCTTGCGGATGATGTAGTCGCCGAGCGTGCTCGTGGAATTGACCGTGATCACGTCCTCCTCGATCATGAGGCCGCTGACCTCCTGAACCAACTCGACGTTGATCCCACCGAGTTCGAGGCCGAAAATATGCGTGGAGCCCACGTCTCCATCTGCCATGGCTGGTGCCTTTCTGCTGCTGCGCTATTCGTTGACCAGGCTGGTGCTGTCGGAGAACTGGGAAAGCCGGAACACCACGAACTCGGCCGGTTTCACCGGGCAGATACCGATCTCGCAGATCACCTGACCGGCGTCGATGGACTCCGGCGGGTTGTTCCCCGCATCGCACTTGACGTAGAACGCCTCGTTCGCGGTGCGGCCGAACAACGCGCCGCGACGCCATTCCTCGGTGAGGAAGGCGGTGATGTTGCGGCGGATGCTGGACCACAGCCGGTCGTCGTTCGGCTCGAAGACGACCCACTGGGTGCCGATGAGGATCGACTCTTCGAGGTAGTTGAACAGCCGTCGCACGTTGAGGTAGCGCCATGCCGGGTCCGACGCCAGCGTGCGCGCGCCCCAGATCCGGATGCCGCGGCCCGCGAAGGCGCGCACGCAGTTCACGCCGATCGGGTTGAGCAGGTCCTGCTCCCCCTTGGTCAGCTTGTACCCGAGGTCCACCGCGCCGCGGATCACCTCGTTGGCAGGGGCCTTGTGCACCCCGCGCTCCGCGTCCGTGCGCGCCCACACCCCGGCGATGTGCCCGCTCGGCGGCACCAGCACGTTGCGGCCGCTCGCCTGGTCGAACACCTTGATCCACGGGTAGTACAGCGCGGCGAACTTCGAGTCGTAGCCCGCATCGTCCAGCCGCCACTTGCGCACCTGCTGCGCGGTCATGCCCGGCAGCGGGTCGAGCACCGCGACCCGGTCGCCCATCTGTTCGCAGTGCGAGATGACCGCGAGCTGCACGGTCTTCACACCTTCGGCGTCGATCAGGCCCTGCTGGTGGGCGGCCATCAGGTCCGGCACCGCGACCATGGTGACCTCGTCGATGGCCTCCAGGCCACCGAGGCCGCTGCGGTCGTCGACGTGGCCGACGTACTCCTCGGCGCGCACCTTGGCCGGTGCGGCCGGAACCGGCGCGGGCACGGTGACGGCCTGGTTCTCCGGCCTGCCCTGCTGCTCCTCGGTGACGGTGATCAGCTTCGACCGCTCGCGGACCTGGGTGACCACGTAGTTCTTCACGTTCTTCTTCGTCGAGACCTCAAAGGTCTCGACCACCTTGCCCGCCTGCTTGACCTGCAGGGTGAACCGGTCCTCGGGCGGGTTCTCGCCGCCGGGGTCGGTGACCTCGACGGAAAGCTGACCGCCCGCCTCGGGCAGCGCGGCGACCCGCAACCCGCCCAGTGCCACCGGTTCGGCCGCCCTCGCGCCCTCGGCCGCGGCCGGAGCGCCGATGCGCACGATGTAGGCGGCGCCCCCGCCGTTGGCGAAGTAGCCGTACACGGACTGCGCCAGGTAGGTGTCCGCGACGAACCCGCCGAAGGCGGCCACGTAGGCGTTCCAGTTGGTCACCAAGGTGGGTTCGTGGAACGGCCCCCGCTCGGCGAACCCGACGAACGCGGCGACGGCGGTACCGACCCCTTCGATCGGCCGGGCACCACCCTGGACCTCCTCCACGTACACGCCGGGAGAGAGATAGGTCGGCATGCTGGCTCCTTCACTGCGACACGATCGGCCACCGTCCATTGTGTCCACCCGCACCCCGCGCGCGGGAGGGCTCGGAGTACCCGAATCCGGGCCCTGCGGGTGTCCGATCGGGCACCCGCAGGGGGTACCGGGTCACATGCGCTCATCTCCGGACGCCTGCCCTTCGCTCTCGGACGATTTCGCGAGATCGGTGTCGGAGTCGGTGTCGTGGGAGGTCGTCAACGAACCGCCGCTCAGAGCGGTGACGAAGGTGCGTTCCACCTTGTCGAGCGTTTCGGCGAACTCCCGTGCCGCGCTGTCCAGCGTCACTCCGGGTTCGAGCAGCTTTTCGAACGGTTCGAACTCGACGTTCGCCCCGAGGCTGGGCCAAAGCGGCCCGCTCGTCACCCCTTCCTGACCTTCGAACAGGCTGAGGTAGCACGTCGCGCAGGGACGTTTCACCCCACCGACCATCTTCGAGTCCAGTCCGGTGTCCACGGTCGAGCCGCCGAAGGCGCGCACGTACTTGAGCAGGCGGCGCTCGGCGTGCAGATCGTCGACGCGCTTCTCGTCGTCGGCGCTCCCGCCGTCGGTGACCACCACTTCCTTGTCCAGGTATGGAAGGACTTCTTCGTACCGCATATCGGGTTCGTCGGCCAGTAGCCGCTGCTCGATCTTGTCCCGGTGGCGCTCACGGTAACCCGCGCCGGAACCGGGGGTCTTGATGACTTCCTCGAGGACCTGGCGCAGCTTCTTGCCCTTCACGAGTCCGGCCAGCTTGTCGATCACGGAGTTGACATTGGCCGAGATCACCACTTGCCCGTCGTGGATGGTGCTCTGCACCTCGCGGGCGGCACCGCCGTGCGCACCGAAGAGCACGGTCGAGACCCAGCGAAGGAACTGCTTGGGGCGTTTTCCTTCGTAGCTCTTACGACCCCGGAAGCTCTCGGAGTTCTCGGCGTAGATCTGCTGCATCCGGTTCGCGCCCTCCGGGTTGGCGCCCGAGGGGTCCTTGTGGATGGTGAGGCTCTGGCCCGCGCCGTACGACTGCCAGCCCAGATCGGTCAGCGCGTCCTTCACCGCCGCTTTGACCTGGTTCGCCGTTGGCCTGCGCTTCTCCTCCCTGGCCTTGAGCCCTTCTTCCTCCTCGTTGTCCGGCCGGGCGGGAGGCGCGCCATCGGTGCGCTTTCTCTTCGAGTGGTTTTCGTTCTTCATGCGTTGCACCACGGCGTGACCGGTCGTCCCGTTTCCGTGCGCGTGGTCATGACCGTGCCCGGCGCGGCGCTGGACGGGCGCGGTCACCGCCGCCTTCCCGTAGTCGCGGGCCGCTTTCTCGTCGGCGCCGTGGGCGTCGTCGGAGATCTGGAGCCCGTTCCGCTGCACGGTGCCCGAAGGGGAGCCGCCGACACCCAGTGCGTGGCCGGCTTCGTGCGCCAGTGTCTCCATGCCCTCCGGTGTGTCCGGCCGGAACTGGTTCTTCCCGAAGTAGACGTGCTTGTCCATGGTGAAGGCGAGTGCCCCCAGCGTCTCCGCCGCCCAGTGCGCGGCGGAATCGTTGTGCACGAGGAGGCCGGAGTGGTCGTCACCGGTTCGGCTGCCCAGATCGGCGGCCACCTCGGACGACAACCGCTGCGCCTGCCCCTTCTCCGCCGCCTCCACCGCCGCGAGCTGTTCGTCTTGGATGTCCACTTCGGACTCCGCCATCCGCTGGACGACGGCGGCGTTGCCGATCTGCCCCTGCAGGCCGAGCATCCGCGCCTGCGCGGGCGGGTGCCCGGTGGCAGGTCGTCTGCCCGGTGCGACGCGATCCGCGGTTTCCTCGTGCTCTCGTTTGTGCATCGATCACCCTTCCGCGAGCCAGTCGCCGAATTCGCTTCTCAGCACCAGCCTGCCGAGCTTGCGGTACTCCCCGCGGATGGCGGCGATGAGGTCGGCCATGGCGACCGGGCGATCGGCCTCGGCTGCCAGGTAGGCGGCGGTGACCGCGCAGGCCCTGATGGAACCGCCTGCCAGTTCGAAGGAGTTCGCGCAGAACTCCAGGTCCACATCGGACGCTCGGGGCAGCTCGGCACCGAGGCAGCTTTCCCACAGTGCGAGGCGCTGGCCTGCTTCGGGGACCGGGAAGTCGACGATCACGTCGATGCGGCGGGTGAACGCCTCGTCCAGGTTGGCGCGCAGGTTGGTGGTGAGCACCGCGATGCCGTCGAAGGACTCCATCCGCTGCAGCAGGAAGGCCGATTCCATGTTGGCGTTGCGGTCGTGCGAGTCCTTGACCTCGGTGCGCTTGCCGAACAGGGCGTCGGCCTCGTCGAACAGCAGCAGCCCGTTGACCCCGGCGGCCTCGGTGAAGATGCGGTCGAGGTTCTTCTCGGTCTCGCCGATGTACTTGTCCACCACCGTGGCCAGGTCCACCACGTACAGGTCCAGCCCCAGCTCGCCCGCCACCACCTCGGCCGACATGGTCTTACCGGTGCCCGATTCGCCGGCGAACAACGCCAGCACCCCGGCACCGCGGCCACCGCCCGGCCGCATCCGCCACTGCCGCAGCACGAGATCGCGGTGCCTTGCCCGCTGCACCATTTCGCCGAGCTGGGCGCGGTGCGCGGCGGGCAGCACCAGGTCGGCCCAGCCCACCGCCGGTTCGACGCGCCGGGCCAGCCGGGCGAGACCGGACCCGTTCTGGGCCCGCACCCCGGCCCGCAGGTGGTGCGCGGTCAGCTCGCCGCCGTCCAGCACGGCAAGTCCGGCGGCGGCGCGCGCGGCCGCGGCGAGTTGCCCGGCGCCCAGCCGGTACGGGGCCAGCGCCGACGCGATCACCGCATCGTCCGGTGTGGACACCGAATGCTCGCCGACGGCCGCCTGCCACGCGTCCACCCGGTCCGGTGCCCGCGCGGGCGTCACCGGGATCGACACCGGGCCCGGCCTGCCCGGTTCGGTCTGCCACTGGCGGTTTCCGTAGAGCAGCACCGGTGCCGGACCCGGCCCGGTCAGCAGGCCGAGCAGCCGCCGGCGGCCGCGGTCCGGCAACGCCTCCAGCGGGCCGAGCACCAGGCCGCCACCGCGCAACCCGGCCTCGCGCAGGGCGATCGCCACCACCTCACCGGGTTCACCGTCGGCCAGTGCCGCCGCGTCCACCAGCACCGCGGGGCGACCGGCCGCGGCCAGCGCCGCCACCGCCAGTTCCGGTGCCGCGGCACCGGCCCGCTGCACGAGGTGCACCGGGCTCAGCCCGGCGGCCAGCCCGCGCCCCAGCCGTGCCGCCTGTTCGGTGTCCACAACGGACTCTTCGGCCACGGTGGCGATCCCGGCCAGCGCGGCGTCGGGTGCCTGGTCGCCAAGCAGGTGGGCGGTGACCCGGTCGGGCAGGCCGATGGTGCGGGACAGCAGGGGCCGTTCGGGCTCGGTCACCGTGAGCAGTCCGTGCGCGACGAGTGGTGCGCCGGCCCCGAACCGGGCCCGGCCGGCGGGATCGGCCGGCGCCACCCCGCACAGTTCCAGTGCGAGGCCGATGGTGGGCCTGCGCCGGGTGACATCGTCGTTGAGGTAGCCGTAGAACCGTTCGAACCGGGGGTCGAGGTCGGGGGCCATCGCGATCAGCAGGACCTCGACGTCCAGTTCGGACAGTCCGAACGCCTTGGCCAGCGCGGTGAGCGCGGCGACCTCGGGTGCGGGCCCCGCCTCGTCCGGCAGTGCCTGGCGCGCAGGGCCGGTCAGCAGGGCGTCGATGGTCTCCGGCGTCAGGTACAGCCCGCGGTACGGGTCGTCCGGGTTCGGATCCCCTGCCCGCATGGCGTCGACCGCCCTGCGCACCCGTGCCTCCACAGTGGACAGCCGCTGCGCCAGCGTCATCGGATGGTGCCCCTTCGCCTTCGCACCCTCGGGGTGGCCGCGCCGAGCGCCGGTACCGCGTCGGCTGCCGGATCGGGGTAGCGCAGCCTGCGGCGCTCGTCGTCGGTGCCCAGCACCAGACCGTCGGTGACCAGCGGGCCCACCGGCGTCAGCTCGCCCAGCATCGGTGCCGTGATCAACAGGTCGACCGACGGTTTCAGCTCCCCGCCCAGTGCCGACCACAGTTCCGACAACGACCGGCCCTCACCGAGCGGGCGCGCGGTCTGCATGCGCACCGCCATGCCCGCCTCGGCCACCGAGCCACGCAGGTGCTGCTCCGGCAGTGCCTCCAGCCCGGCGAGGCGGGCGAGCAGCGCGGACAGCAGGCGGTGCTCGTCCTGCGCGCGGGTGGTCCATGCGGTGACCAGGTAGGACAGGTGGTACCAGCGCGGCGGTGACCGCCAGCCGACGAGTTTGCCGTCCTCGTCGTGTTCCTCCAGCCTGCCGGAATCGCGCCGGGCCAGGTCCTCCCGCACGTCGTAGAGGAACACGTTGACCGTCGGCGCGTTGCGCCGCGCCGCCCAGTCGCTGGTCGGGGCCTCGAAGACCACCTCGATCTGGGAGTCGAGCCATGAGCCGTCGACGATCAGCGCGCGCAACGCGTCGTCCACCTCGTGGATCATCGGCGCTCCACGAAGTTCGGCGGGCCGACCGACGGCGCGACCACCATGAACGGTGTGGTCACCGGGGAGAAGTCCGCACCGGTCGCGGTGATCGTGCGCGGTCCGAGCTGGTCCTTGGGCAGGATCAGGAGCTGCGCCGCGAAACCGCCGTCCGGCCCCGGCAGCGTCGGGGCCGCCGCGGTGGTGATCCCCGGCGACCAGCTCAGCACCACCGGGCCGCCCGGCGGGAAATCGGTGCCGCGCACCGAGGTCACGAATCCCGGCGGCCCGATCGGCGGCGCCGCCACTATTTTCGGTTGCAGCACCCGCAATCGGGCGTCGGCGGTGTTGTCGCTGTAGTCGGCGTCCTGGCCGCCGGCCGCGAGCACGCCCGCCACCTGGGTGTCCACCGCGGCGTTCGGCGCGAACACCACCTGGAGCGCCGTGACACCGCCCGGTGGCAGGTCGCCGACGTAGCACTGGCCGCCCGCGCATTCCGGCGGCGCCGCGGCGACCGGTACCCCGGCAGGCAGCACCAGCGACACCCGGATCCCGGTGGCCTGCTGTCCGCCGGAGTTGCCGACCAGGTAGGTCGCCACCGCCCGTCCGCCCACATAGGACGGATCAGGGGTGACGCGCACGTGCAGGTTCGGGCTGGCCAACGGCGCCGGTGGCGGCAGTGGCGCCGGTGGTGGCGGGGCCGGTGAGGGCGGGGGCGGAGGTGGTGGCGGCGACGTACCCGGCGGCGGCGGAGCGGCCACAGTGGACACTCGCGCCGAGGCGAAGTTGTTGCCCGGATCGGCATCGAGCACCGTCCCGGTCGCCGACCAGGAGAGCTCCCTGGTACCCGGCGCGTCCCCGATGACGTCCACCGTGACCCGCACCGGCTTCCCCGGTTCCAGCACACCGAGATCGCAGCGGAGTTCGGCCGGCAGGCAGGAACCCTGCTCGCTGCTCGCGCCGGTCAGCCGCAGCCCGCTCGGCGGGGCGAAGGTCAGCCGGGTGCCTGGCGAGGGCGCGGGTCCGGCGTCGGTCACGGTGAGCGTCAGCCTGGCCGGTGTACCGACCACCGCGGGCGGTGCCGCGGCGGTGAGCTGGGTGCGCAGATCGACCGAGCGCTGCCAGGTCGCTTCCTTGTGCCTGCCAGGCAGGGAAAACGTGAGGGGCGTCAGCTTCCCGCTCGTCAGGTCCGCGGTCAGCAGGCGTTCCGGGACGTTCGGATCCACCTGGTTCCTGGCGGAGAACACCAGTTGACGGCCATCGGGGGAGAATGTGGCGTCCCGCGGCTGGTAGGGCGCGGTAGCGGGCCTGCCGACCGGTCCCGCGCAGGAAGCGCCCGATGGCAACAGGACACGGCAGTCCGAGCCGTCCGTCCGCGCCTGGAGCAGGCCGTCCGACTCGCGGTTGAACACCAGCGAGCCGCCGTCCGGCGAGAACACCGCGCTGTCGTCGACGACCGCGCAGTCCGAGCCGCACACCACCGCGGACAGATCGCGCTGCCCGGTCAGGGAGTCGGCGTCCACGGTCCAGATCCGGCCGCTTCGCACCTCCTCGCCGTTATCGTTGTAGGTGATGACGCCTCTGCTGAACGCCAGCGTCCTGCCGTCGGCGGAAAACGCGGGCTGGGTGTCGTTCTGCCCCTCGAGCCCCGGTGGTGGGGTCAGGTGGTGCACCACGCGGCCGGTGGCGGGTTCGGCGACCACGATGCGGCTCCGGCCGCCCTTGTCCGGTGGGACACCGCCGGGCGACCGGCGGGACAGCGCGATCCGGCTGCCGTCCGGCGACCACACCGGGTCGAACTCCCAGTCGCCCGCCTTCCGGTCGTCCAGCGGCATCGGCCGCGCGTTCCCGCCGTCGGCATCGGCGAGCCAGACCCGCTCGAACCGGGTTTCCGCCGGCCCTTCGAACCGGGTGAACGCCATCCGGCGGCCATCCGGGGAATAGGACTGCCGTTCCATCCACGGGTCGTACCCGGCACCGGGGTGGAACATCTTGTTCGAATCGACCGACGCGACCGGATCCTCCCGCAGCACCGAAACGCCGAGATCCCGCGGATCGGAGCCGTCCGGGCGGATGTCCCGCAGATCGGCGGTCACCCTGTCCTCCGCGGACAGCCTGGTGACGACCAGCCGGTCCGGTCCGGTCAGCCAGGTGGGGAAACTGACCTGCCGGTCCTCGGCGAGCAGCAGCTGCGGCGGTCCCGACGGCGCGGCGCCGCCCGGCGCCGGCTGTGCGTAGACCTGGTCGAACTTGGGCGTTCCGCACAGGCAGTACCGGCTGAGGAAGAGCACCGCCTCGCCGTCCGGCTTCCAGGACGGCTGACGGCTCTGCCAGTCGTCGTGGCCTCCGCCGACGAGCAGCACGTCGCCGCTGCCGTCGAGCTTGACCAGGTGCGCCTTCTGGTCCTCGGTCGTCCCGGCGTCCCGGTCGTTGTCGCAGACGTAGGCGAGCACGTCGCCGTGCACCGGGTTCCAGGACGGCTGGATCGCGTCGCCCGCGCGTTCGTCGGTGATCCGGGTGACCTCGCCCGATGCCACGGACAGCGCGTAGATCTGGCGGCCCCGCAAGGGTTCCCGGTTACTGCTGAACGCCAGCCTGCTCCCGTCCGGGGACCAGTTCGGCCACTGCTCGTCGGCGGTCGCGCCGGTTGTCGCTTCGCGCAGGCCGGTGCCGTCCGCGCCGACGAGCCACAGCGTGTGGCGGCCACCGTCGGCGGCGGCGAACGCGACCGTCTTGCCGTCCGGCGACAACGCCGGGTGGCTGGTGTCGAGACCGGTCGTCAGCCGTCGCACCTGGCCGTTCGCGGTGCGCAGGTACACCTGGGGCTTGGCCTCGTCGCGCAGGCTCGTGAACGCAAGCTGCTCGCCGCGGGCGTTGTCCTCGGTGTCCAGGTGGGCCGGGCCGTCGCCGAAGAACGGTGCGGTGCGCGCCTTGTCCCCGAGGTCCGGCGCGGCGACCGAACCGAGGCTGAGGTGCCCGGTGCCCGCGAACGCGATCCGGCCACCGGTGCCCGGTCCGTCGTCCGCCCTCGCCGGCTGGTCCTCCGGTACGGCCACCAGAACCACGCACACCGCGGCGACGAGCAGCAGCACCGCGCCCACTGCCTGGCCGAGAATGCGCGGCCTGCCTCGCCAGCTCCCCTTCACCATGCCTCCACGCTCGATCAGGTCCATCCTGTCCCGCCGGGCACGGCCGCCGCAGTGGCGGCGCGGTCCCCTTCACGGGCACACCGGGAGCCTTTCGGGCACCGGCGTCAGATCAGCCCGTGCCGCATCGCGTAGCCCACCGCGTGCGCCCGGTTCTTCAACTGCATCCGGGAGTTCAGCTCGTACAGGCACTTCTTGACGGTGCGCTCGGAGTAGGACAGCTTGGCCGCGATCTCGGTGGTGTCGAACCCGTCCGCGACCAACCGGAGCACGTCCTGTTCGCGCGCGGTGAGGTACGAGACGCCCACCGCCTGCCCGGTGTCCGCCTGCCGCTGCAACCGGCTCACCTGCTCGAACAACCGGCTAAGCAGAGTGCCGGACATACTGCCCTTTCCCGAAGCCGCGGCCTGCACCGCGTGCGACACGGAATCCGTATCCACCTCGGCCCGCACCAGCAGCCCGACCACCCCGCATTCGATCGCCGTGGTCAGCCGCTGCGCCTCGATCTGGCTGACCAGCAACACGATCCTGGTCTGGTGTGCGGACCGCAGCGCCCGCAACGCCTGCTCGCCGTCGTCGTCGAGCTGATCGAGCGCCACCACGGTGACCTCGGCCGCCTCGCGCTCGCCGACCAGCTCGAACTCGGCCTGGTGCCGCAGCAGTGCGGTCACCCCGGCCCGCGACACCACGTCTTCCGCGTGAACTGCGACACTTGTCCGGGACATCCCCATCGCTCCCCTTCGATCCGTTCCCTCGACCAAACCGGCGAAGCGTTACCGGCGGGAATCAAGGATCGATAAACGGCGAGGTGGCGCGGTGTCCCGGTCTCGTATCCGGGTGAAACCGACCGGGGAATTCAGCCCTTGTTGACGAGGAAACCGTTGACCGTCACCAGCTCGGTGCAATTGGCCGCGGGTGCCCCGCTGGGCGGTACACCGGTCTTCGAACAGGTCGCGCTCACCGAGGCGGTCGCCTTCTCGTCGATGTCGACCGGGGTGACCCAGTGGTAGTCCTGGTTCCGGAACGTCTCCATCGCGATCGTCGCGATCGTCCGGTCCCCCAGCTTGATCGTGATGCGGCCCTCGTCGCCCTGGAAGTTCGACAGCAGCATGTCGGTGACGCGGAACACCTTGCCGTCCGGCACGGTGTAGGAGTTCGTCCCGCTCTCCCCCTGATTGGTCTGGACCTCGATATTGGTGTCGAACTGCTGGCGATTCGCGCTCGCCGCCGAATCGGGGTCGTCCGGATTGTTCTCGCCGCCCTGACCGTTTCCGGGCTGCTGCCCCGGCCCCGAGCCGTTCTTCCCCGGCTGCTTGCCGGGACCGCCGCCGGGCCCCGTGGCGAGCCCGCCCGCCTCGGCGATCTGGTTCGTCTTGTCGTCGACCGCCTGCCTCGCGGCCGAATTGACCGCGGGCCGCACCAGCCCGAACCACAGTGCGAGCAGCGCCAGCAGCAGGCCGAGCAGCGCCAGCAGCCAGCGCGGGAACACCGGGCGCTGGGTGAAGGTGCCGTCCAGCACGATCGCGGGCGGCACCTCGACGTCACCGGTGTCGTCCTCGCCGCGGCGGTTCACCCTGGCCTGGAACGGTTTGCTCACCGGCTTGCCGAACCAGAGCAGCTTGTGCGCGCGTACCGCCAGCTCGGTCTCGGTGGTCTGGCCCGGCGGCAGGGTCAGCAGGTCGGGACGGGCGGTCAGGGCGAGGTCGTCACCGCTCGCCACCCCGTCCACCGCCAGCGCCGCCGCGTCGTTGCCGCGGTTGTCCAGCCGGACCACGTACTTCGCGCCTCGCCTGCCCGCCTTCGTCGACGGCACCAGCTCGGCGTCCGCGTCGAGATACGGCGCGATCGTCACGGTTTCTTCGAGCACCACGGTGTTCTCGGGGTGCTCGGCGGGCAGCACGCGCACCCCCACCGGCACCTCGCCCACCGGAACCTCCGGTGACCTCGGCGGCTGGATGGTCACCACGACGTTGCCCGAAGTTCCCGGATACAGCGAAATTCGGGCAGGCTCCGCGACCGACCACGGCGCGAGCGCGCCGAGGACCTCGAATGTGTAAGCCTCGACGATGTCCGTGCTGTTGAACACGGTCACCGTGATGGTGCCCGTCTCCCCAGGGGTGATAACGGGTGCGCCCAACGCGAGGTGTGCTGAAGTGACCACCGGACCACGGTATGCACCGGCGCCGCGCGGTTCGAGGGACCGCAGGGCACCCTCGCGGCCCCTTCTGGTTCCCCGCCGACCCTCCGCGCGGTGCGTGCCCGGTCGCGGATCCCGGTCAGGGCAGTCCGGCGGCGAACTTCCGCACCACGCCCTGGCACCCGTAGCGCCCTGGCGCGGGCGAAGTGAGCAGTTGGAGGTCGACCAGCGATTCGGCCAGCTCCTCGGCGACCTCCTCCGTGCGGCGGAGGATGCGGCCGACTTCCGGCAGCGAAAGATCGGGCGCCGCGGACGAGGCGAGCAGCCGGAGCGCCCTGGCCTGTTCCCGGCTCAACTGCTCGACGCCGAGCCGGGATCCGGTGAACGAAGCGGCCACGCCGGGGTCGCCGTGCAGGCACGCCGCGGCCGACGCGATGCGAAGGTTCGGTCGCCCGGCCACCCGTCCCGCCATTTCCCGGACGGTGAGCGGCAGGTGCCCGCATTCCGCCACCACCGCCATGGCCGCTTCGGGCTCGGCCGCCACCCGCTCCCTGCCGACGATCCGGCTGAACAGGGCGAGCGATTCCGCCGGGCCCGGTACTTCGAGCCGGCAGGTGGTGGCACCGGGCAAGGTGGACAGCGGAACGCGCCCGGCGATCAGCGCCGCGCACCCGGAAGTACCGGGCAGCAACGGGCGGACCTGTTCGGCGTCACCGACGTTGTCGAGCACGACGAGCACCCGGCGCCCCGCGAGCGTGGTCCGCAGCAACGCGGATCGCTGCTCCACCGTCGCCGGGATTTCCGCCGCGGAATGCCCGAGTGCCACCAGGAATTCCCGCACCGCACGCGACGGCGTGGTGTCCCGGAGGTCGGCGTACAGCTGGCCGTCCGGGAACCGGGCCCGCACCCGGTGCGCGACGTGCACGGCGAGCACCGTCTTGCCGACCCCGGCCATCCCGGAGATCGCGGTGATCGGCATCGCGTTTCCCGCACCGGAGCCGACGCGGTCCACGAGCTGCGCGGCGATCCCGGCACGACCGGTGAAATCGGGCAGTGCGGCGGGAAGTTGCGCGGGCCGGGGCCTGCCGGCGTGGATCGCGGGAGTCACCGGATTCGCCGGGAATTCCCCCGCGAGGAAGCGCCGGTGCAGCGCCGCCAGCTCCGGACCCGGCTCGACGCCGAGTTCCCTGATCAGGGTCCGCCGGGTGTCGCCGTAGACCGTCAGCGCCTCCCCGAGCCTGCCGCATCGGTACAACGCGGTCATCAGCTGCCCGCGAAGTCCTTCGCGCAACGGCTGTTCCATGCTGAGCGTCCGCAGCGCGGGCAGGATCTCGGCATGCCTGCCCAGGTCGAGATCGAGCTGGAACTGCTTCTCCAGCAAGGCGATCCGCCGTTGCGCGAGCCGTCCGCGCTCGCGCGCGGCGTACGGCCCCGGCACCCCGGCGAGCGGATCGCCCGCCCACAGCGCCAGTCCGGCACCGAGCAGATCGCGTGCCGTGGCCAGGTCGCCCGCCCGGCGCGCCCGCTCCGCCGCGGCGAACCTCGTTTCCGCGAGATCGGCGTCGAGCACGTCCCCGTCCAGTGGCAGGGAATAACCGCCGCCGACGGACAGCAGCACCTTCGCGGGCGCGCGGAAGGCGCGGTCCGGTTCGAGGGTGGCGCGCAGCCCGCGGACGTAGGTGCGCAACGCGGTCAGTGCTCTCGCCGGTGGCCGCTCGCCCCACACCGCGTCGATCAGCTCCGGCGCGCTCACCACCCGGCCACCGCGCAGCAGCAGCGCGGCGAGTACCGCCTGCCGCTTCGGCGGCCCGATGTCCAGCGATCGGTGGTCGTACCAGCCACGCATCGTGCCCAGTACCGCGAACCTCAGTCCGCTGGCACCCATGCCACCCCTCCCCGCCTGCGCGACGACCCCGTATCACCGCGCACCCACCATGATGACCCTGTCACCGCGCGAAAACGCGTGCGAGCGAAGTCGGGTAATTCACACTCTTCGCGGACTCGGTGCCGATGTGGACGCGGGAGGCTGGCCCGGTGACGGCGGCGGACGGTCCTGGCGAACGGGTGCGCCTGGAGGTGCTCGGCCGGGTTCGGGCCTGGCGCGGGGAGGCCGAGATCCCGCTCGGCCCGCCGCAGCAGCGCGCGGTGCTCGCGATGCTCGTCCTGCACCGGGGTGCGGTGGTGTCGATCGGTGAACTGGTCGACGGGCTGTGGGGCGAAACGCCGCCGAGCCACGCGGTGGCGGCCTTGCGCACCTACGTCGGAAGGCTGCGGGCCGCGTTCGGTCGCCGCCAGGACGAGCAGATCGTCACCTCGGTCAGCGGCGGCTACCAGCTCGCCGCCGGTCTCCGGATCGACCTCGGTGACTTCGAGCGCGGGGTCGCCGAAGCGAATCTCGCGCGTGCCTCCGGTGACCTGGCGAAAGCCAGGACGGTCCTGCTCACCGCGCTCGATCTGTGGCGAGCCGAGCCCGTGGCCGAGATTCCGGGGCCGTACGCGCGGACGCAGCGGGCGCGGCTGATCGAGCAGCGGCTCGCCGCGCTGGAAACCCGGCTGGAGATCGACCTGGCACTGGGCAACCACGCCGAAGCGGCCGCGGAACTGAGCGAGCTGGTGCACCGGCACCCGTTGCGCGAACACTGGCACGGCTTGCTGATGCGGGCGCTGCACGGCGCGGGCAGGCAGGCCGAGGCGCTCGGCGTCTACACCGATCTCCGGCGGCTCCTCGACCGCGAACTGGGCTGCGAACCCGGCGACGAGCTGCGCGCACTGCACGCGCGGCTGCTGGCGGGAACGGAACCGGGCAAGTCGCTCGATTCGCCGAAATTCGCGGTACCGGCGCAGTTGCCGGCCGATATCACCGATTTCACCGGGCGCGACGACCAGGCGGAGAAGGTGCGCGCGGCGCTCACCGCCGGGCCACCGTCGTCCCTGGCCGCGGTGACCGGGACCGGCGGGGTGGGCAAGACCGCGCTTGCCGTGTACGCGGCGCACTCGGTACGGGCCCACTTCCCGGACGGGCAGTTGTACGTCGATCTCGGGGGCACCGGTACCGACCCCGCCGCACCGGATACGGTCCTCGCCGGGTTCCTGCAGGCGCTGGGGGTCCCGCGCGCGAAGGTCCCGGCCGGTACGGCCGGCAGGGCTGCCCTGTTCCAGTCCATTGTGGCCGATCGGAAAGTGCTGGTGCTGCTGGACAACGCGCGGGATGCCGAGCAGGTCGAGCCGCTGCTGCCGGGCGGGGACGGCTGCCGGGTGCTGATCACCAGCAGGGCGAAGCTCGGCTGGCTGCCGTGCCGGACGGTGCACCTGGACGTGTTGACCGGCCCCGAGGCGCTGGCGCTGCTCGCCAGGCTGATCGGTGAGCGGCGCGTCGACGCCGAGCGGGCGGCGGCACTGGAAGTGGCGGCAGCCTGCAGTTTCCTCCCGCTGGCCATCCGGGTCGCCGGTGCGAGGCTGGCGGGCAGGCCGTCGTGGACGATCGCCTCGCTGGCCGAACGACTGGCAGGGGAACGGCTGCGGCTACGCGAGCTTCGAATGGCCGATGTCGCCGTGGAGGCGACCTTCGATCTCGGCTACGCGCAGCTCCCGCCGTCGCAGCGCAGGGCTTTCCGGCTGCTCTCGACCATCGAGGGTGTCGAGTTCACCGCGGCCCCCGCGGCCGCGATCCTGGACATGGCCGAGGAGGACGCGCTGGCGCTCATCGAGTCCCTTGTGGACGCCAGCCTGCTGGAGCAACCCGCGCCCTGCCGCTACCGCTTCCACGACCTGGTGAAGCTCTACGCCCGCCAGCGCAGCGAGGCGGAGGACGGGGACACCGAGCGAACGGCGGCGCTGGAACAACTGCTCGACTACGCGCTGGCGACCGCGCGCAACGCCTACCGGGCGATCGAGCCGGAAAGCATGCTCGCCGAAAGCCTTTCCGGCACCGCCTCGGCCGGATCGTCCTTCCACAGCGCCGGTGACGCGCAGGACTGGGTCGCCGACCACCGCCCGGTGCTGCTCGCGACCACCCGCCGCGTCGCAGGGCACCCGGCCTGCCTGCTGCGCCCCGCGGCGGATCTGCTGCTCGTCACGGGCCTGCTCGCGGACGGCGGCACCGCGGGCGCGGATCTCGAGCAGACCGGCCGGGTGATCACGCGGGTCGCGGCGGACCGCTCGGACCCGGCCAGCGCCGCGCGGGCACATGTGGTGCTCGGCAAGGTGGCGCTGGAAAACGGCCGGTGGCACCAGGCCGAGGAGGAACGCCTGCGCGCGCTCCGCCTCAGCAGGCAGACCGGTGACCACCTGCTGGTCGCCACCTGCACGCTCGCCTCCGGGATCGTCACGGTGGAGACCGGGCGCTACGCGGAAGCCGCCGAGCACCTCGACGAGGCATTGGCCGCCTACCAGGCGATCGACGACCGGCCGGGCAAGCTGTTCGCGCTGGCCTACCTCGCCCGCGCCCACCTCGGGCTGGGAAACCCCGAAAACGGGTTGCTCATGGCCGAGCACGCGGTCCGGGTCAGCCGGACCATCGGCCCGGGCGGGCTCGCCGCGCGGGCGGCCCTGCACCAGCTCGGCACCGTGCTCGCCACGCTGGGAAGACCGCACGAGGCGATCGAGGTCTGCACGGAATCCCTTCGCCTGGAACGGAAATCCGGGAACACGCTTCGCGAGGCCAGCACGTTGCTCCTGCTCGCCGAGCTCTACCTGCGCGCGGGCCGCCCCGCCGAGGCGATGAAGCACGCCGAACTGGGCCACGTCACGAGCCGCCGCATCGAGCACGCGCGGTTCAGCGGCCTCGCACTCGACCTGCTCGGACGGGCGCTCGATTCGCTCGGCCGGTGCGACCGGGCCCGCGGCTGCCGCCGGGAGGCACTGGACATCCTCGACCGGCCCGGCGTCGCGGACACCGGCCAGTTCCGGGACCGCCGGTGACCCGCCCTGCGAAAGATGGGGCACGACGGCGTGCGCGGCGTCGCCGATCACGACCGCCCTGCCGAGGTGCCACGGCGCCGGCAGGCGCACCTCGAACAGCGGGCTGTAGACGATTTCCCCGGCAGGCGGCAGGTTTTCGCGGACTTCGGCGATCGGCCCGGTGTACTCCGCAAGGCGTTCCGCGAGCAGATCCCGCCAGTCGCCCGGTTCGTGGTACGGGTTGCCCGGCTCGGCGGTGACGTGGAACAGGTACATCTCGTCCTCGGTGGTGGGCACCAGCCCGGCGTCGGTCGTGGCGCCCGCGAACTTCGTCATCGCGTCGACAAGGCGCGGCGTCTTCGGCTTGGCGCGCCAGCACGAGTAGCCGGTGAACACCGGGCCGGACTCCCCGCCGAACGTCGCGGCAGCAGCGCCGGGCCGACCTGGAGGTGAAGATCCCCCAAGTGCACCAGGATTCCCGCGGGACCTATGGTTCGGCGCGGATCACCGCCGAACCGTCGCGCAAGCGCTTGAGCAGACGATGAGTGGCGCCCTGCTTGCGTCCCTGTACGGGTGGATGCGGGAACAAGCCGACGTGGACAGCGCGGATGAACTGGGTGATCAGTGGCTTCAGGGCCGAGGGGCGGATGGTGCCGAGTCCGGCTTCGCGGGCTTTGCGGGCGGCCTTGATGAGGTTTTCCAGCGCAGCGATCGCGAACCGTGGCCAACTGTGTTCGAGGTGGGTTTCGCTCGCGGCGACCAGCTCGCGCAGATGGCTGTCCGTATCGCCTGGGTGACCTGGTCGTCGAACTCGTGACAGGCCCCCGCGATCGGCGACAGGACCCCGGCGACCCAGCCGGTCGAGACCAGCAGGCCCATCAGATTCACCAGCGACAGACTCGCCCGCGCCCCCGGCTGCCTGCACGAGCAAGCTCCACAGCCTGCGCGGCAACCAACGCGGCCAGCCCATCGTACGACGGACGAACACCCTTCCCCACAAAAAGGATCATCCCACACGGCCACCTACAACCCTTACCCGACCTGAATAGTTACCATCCAGGCAAATCTTAAAAAAGTCCAAAGTGGACCGTGTGAACAGAGACCCAACACGACGACCGGCACCGCGACACAACCAGCCAGCGAAATTAGACGGAATCCCCAACCCGTTGATCGAGCCGCCGAATCACCAACGCCGCCCCGATCCGTTGCAGCTGCCCAGGATCGGCCGGATTCAACCCCGTCAACTCCGCCGACCGGCGCACCCGGTAGTCCACCGTGTTCGGGTGCAGGTGCAAGGCGGCCGCAGTACGGCGGCGGTCCAGCCCCAACCGCAGATACGTCTCCACAGTGGACAACAGGTCCGGGTTCCGCTCCAGCGGTTCGAGCAGCATTCCCAGTTCCGCGCGGGCCGCGCTCGGCCTGGTCAGCTGGTACTCCAGCAGCACGTCGGCAAGCTGGTACAGGCCGGGTGGTTTTCCCAGTGCCACCACGAGTTCCAGGATCTCGGCGGCCTGCCGCGTCGCGGGGAGGACCTCGGTGGGCTCGGCGAGGACGCCTGCCGCGCGCACCGCGACCCCGATGGCGGCGCCGATGTCGGCCACCAGCTCCGGGAATCCGGTGTCGGCCACCGGCAGCAGCGCCGTGCCGCCGGTGGGATCGAGCAGGGCCAGCACCCCCGGGCCAGCCGATCTGCGCAGCGCCTCGGTGGCCCGGTACACCTTGCGCTGCGCGGCCATCGCGGCGCTCACCCCGGCGTCCCGTTCGTCCTCGTGCCGGTCGAAGGTGAGTGCCAGCACCAAATAGCGCTCGGGTAGCTGGATTCCGGCGTGGGCGGCCGGTTCTTCGAGCGGTTCCCCGCGCAACAACGCGGAAAGCAGGGTGTACCGGCGGTGCTGCTCGTCGCTGTCCATCCGGCGACGCTCCTCCAGGTACGCCGCCGCCACGGCGGTGCAGACGCGCTGGAGGTACCCCAGTACGAGTTCGGTGCAGGCCAACACGTCGGCGAGGTCCTCCGGTCGCGCGTCGGCGACCATCGTGCGCCAGGTCTCCAGCATGCCGGTGCTGTACGCGGCCATCACGGCGTCCAGCGGGAAGCCCTCACCGGCGCGCCGGGCGGCGGAGGTGGTGATCGGGCCGAGGTCGGCGTGGTGGGGACCCGCGCGGTGCCGCAACGACTGCGCGAAGACCTCCAGGTTCGACTCGGTCGTGCTGGCGATGTGGACCAGTTCGGGCTCGGACAACCGTTGGTAGGCGGGGATTTCCCGGCCGAGCAGGCGCACCAGCCGATCGGCGAGCCTGCGCCGTTCGGTGAGCAGCCAGCGGTACAGCACCCTGCCGTTGATCGTCAGGTGCGCTTTGTGATCGGTCATAACATCCGCCTACCACCCTTGGATCCGCTCCGATGGCCAATACGGGAGCCGCGGCACAGGATGGGACGAGAGGAGATCACGTCCACGAGGAGACCTGTGATGAGAAACAAGATTAGCCGCGCGCTGGCCGTGGTGGCGGCGCTGGGGGTCGCGCTGCCGCTGCCGGCGGGCACCGCGTCCGCTTCGCCGGGACGCGACAAACGCGGCGTGTTCACCAACACCGCGGGTCAAGTGGAATACGAGGTGCACCTGCCACCGGGCTACCAGCCGGACCGGCCGCTGCCGGTGGTGGTCGCGGTGCACGGCTGTTCGATGACCGGCTTCGGGGACAACTCGATGCGGGACACCACGCGGTTCAACGAGGTGGCCGATGCCAAGGGATTCATCGTCGTCTACCCGACCCAGGACCGGGCGCGCAACGCGAAGGGCTGCTGGAACTGGGACAAGCCGGAACACCAGCACCGGGGCGGCGGGGAGCCTTCGCTGGTGACCGGGGCTACCCAGGACGTGATTCAGCGCTACCACGCGGACCCCAAGCGGGTGCACGTGGCCGGTGCCTCTTCGGGCGCGGGCATGGCAGTGATCCTGGCGGTGACCTACCCCGACGTCTACGCCTCGGCGGTGTCGCTGGCCGGTGGCGAGTACGCCTTCGACAAGGTTCTGGAGAACCCGCTCCTGGTGAGCCCGGTGGACACCGCGAAGCTGGCTTACGCGGAGATGGGACCGCGCGCCCGCCAGCTTCCGGTGATGGTCGTGCAGGGCACGGACGACAGGACAGTGCCAGCCCTGATGGCGGATCGCCTGGTCGAGCACTGGGCCGCCATCGACGACCTGGCCGTGGACGGAAAGCTCGACGGGGACGTGGACGACAAACCCGACGCCACCGAACAAGTCGCGAAACCGGGTGAGCACCCGTACACGCGCACCAGCTACACCGCACGGGACGGCGGCGCCCCGCTGATCGAGAAGTACCTGGTGAAGGGCATGGAGCACAAGTGGCCCGGCGGTGGCACCGGACTCTTCGCGGACCCGATGGGCCCGGACATCACCGCGATCATCTGGGACTTCTTCGCCACCCGGCACCTGCCCTGAGCGATACCCGGGCACAGCGGACAGGCGGCGCCTCGTTTCGGTACTGACCGAAACGAGGCGCTCCTACGGTCGTGGTCATGACGACGCACACCTACCGCACCGCGCTGTCGTGGTCCGGCAGCACCGGCGACTACGACAGCTACGACCGCACGCACGAGATGAAGATCGGCGCCGCACCGCTCGCGGTCAGCGCGGACGCGGCGTTCCGGGGCGATCCGGAGCTGGCGAACCCGGAGCAGCTGCTCGTCGCGGCCGCGAGTTCCTGCCAGCTGCTTTCCTTCCTCGCGGTCGCCGCGCTTTCCGGTGTCGAAGTCGTGCGGTACCGCGACAACGCCGAAGGCGTGCTGCCCGAAGCGGAACGGCCCCTGCGCCTGGCACGCATCCTGCTCCGCCCGCGGATCGTCGTCCGCGGCGCGACCGCCGACCGCGTCGAACGCCTGCTGCACAAGGCCCACCGGCAGTGCTACATCGCCAACAGCCTCACCAGTGAAATCACGCTCGAACCGAGCATCGAGGTCCGCTGATGTTCGACATCGAAATCCCGGCACCGGACGGCGCCCGCTCGCTAGCCCGCATCGGCCAGGTCCTCGGCGACGCCGGTGTCGGGCTCGAAGGCGGCGGAATGTGGTCAGCGACCGCGCACTACCTGGTCGAGGACGCCGACGCGGCGGTGAGCGCACTCACCGCCGCGGGCATCGGTCCCGTTGCCGCGCGGCCGGTCCTGATCGCGGAACTCGACGCCGACGTGCCCGGCGCCCTCGGACGCCTGGTGCGGCGCCTGATCGCAAGCGACGTGCGCCTGCACGGCCAGTACAGCGATCACGGCAACCGCAAGGTCCTCATCGTCGACGACATCGAAACCGCGAGGGCCGCCGTCAGGTGGTGAGAAGGTGGTCCGCCACGCGAACGGGCGGGCCGGTCTTCTCCTGAACCTCTTCGACCGTGACGTCCGGGGCGAGCTCGACGAGTTCGAGGCCGTCCGGCCTGATGTCGAGCACGCACAGGTCGGTGATGATGCGCTGGACGACGCCCCGGCCGGTGTACGGGAGGGTGCACTCGTCCACCACCTTGTGCGTCCCGTCGCGCGCGACGTGCTCCATCAGCACGATGACCTTCTTCGCACCGTGCACGAGGTCCATCGCGCCGCCCATGCCCTTGACCATCTTGCCGGGGATCATCCAGTTCGCGATGTCGCCCGCCACGGAGACCTGCATCGCGCCGAGCACGGCGACGTCGATCTTGCCGCCGCGGATCATGCCGAAGGACAGGGCGGAGTCGAAGAACGACGCGCCCCTGCGGACGGTGACCGTTTCCTTGCCCGCGTTGATCAGGTCGGGGTTCACCTCGCTCTCGACCGGGTAAGGGCCGACGCCGAGGATGCCGTTTTCCGACTGCAGCACGAGTTCGACGTCGTCCGGCACGTAGTTCGGCACCAGGGTGGGCAGGCCGATGCCGAGGTTGACGTAGTCGCCGTCGTGCAGCTCGGCGGCCGCTCGGGCGGCCATCCGGTGGCGGTCCCAGGCCATCTCAGTCGTCCTTCTTCTCGATGTGCACGGTTCGCTTCTCGATCGGCTTTTCGGCGGCTTGGGCGGGCGTCAGCGGCACGACGCGGTGCACGAAGGCACCGGGCAGGTGGACCGTGTCGGGATCGAGGTCGCCCGGCTCGACCAGTTCCTCGACCTCGGCGACGGTCACGCGGCCTGCCATCGCGGCCAGCGGGTTGAAGTTGCGGGCCGACTCCTTGAACACGAGGTTCCCGTGCCGGTCACCCCGCCAGGCGCGGACGAGCCCGAAATCGGCCGTGATCGCGTGTTCGAGCACGAACTCCTTCGGGCCGTCGGGCGTGGCGAAGGCCTGTAGCTGCTTCGCCGGGCTGGCCTTCTCCACGGCGCCGTCGGCGTCGTACTTCCAGGGCAGGCCGCCTTCGGCGATCTGGGTGCCGACCCCGGTGGCGGTGTAGAAGGCGGCGATCCCGGATCCGCCCGCGCGAAGCCGTTCCGCGAGCGTGCCCTGCGGCGTCAGCTCGACCTCCAGCACGCCGCCGAGGTACTGGCGCGCGAACTCCTTGTTCTCGCCGACGTAGGAGGAAACCACCCGCCGCAGGCGACCGGCGCCCAGCAGGATGCCGAGTCCCCAGCCGTCCACCCCGGCGTTGTTCGAAACCACCTCGAGGTCCGCGGTGCCCGCCTCGAAGAGGGCGTCGATCAGGACGACGGGGACCCCGCACATGCCGAACCCACCGACCGCGAGCGTCGCGCCGTCGGGGATGTCGGCGACGGCCTCGGCGGCCGACACGATCACTTTGTCCATACCCGCCATGAGACGACAGCGCGCACCGGCGATCAATGAGTGAACGCGTTCTCACGCTGGATTGTTCATTTGACGGTCCCGGCCGACCACGTAGTGTTCACTGAGTGAACGCGCCTCATGACCTCGTCGGCCGCATCCACCGGTCGCTGCGCGCGGTCGCCGTGCACGAACCGGCCGGGGCGACGACGACGGCCGTCGCACGGGAGGCGGGCTTGCCCCGGCCAACGGTGCACCGGCTGCTGACCTCGCTGCAGCGCGTGGGGCTGACCGAGCGGGTGCCGGGAACCGACCACTGGGTGCTGGGGCCCGAGCTGTACCTGCTGGGCACCGCCGCGACGCGGCGCTACGACGTCACCGAAGCCGCGCTGCCCGTGGTCCGGCGGCTCGCGCTCACGACCGGCGAGAGCGCGTTCTTCTCGGCACGGCGCGGCGAGGAGACGATCTGCCTGATCCGCGAGGACGGCGCGTTCCCGATCCGCAGCCACGTCCTCTACGAGGGTGCGCGGTTCCCGCTCGGCGTCGTCTCCGCCGGCATGGTGATCCTCGCCCACCTGCCGGATCAGGAGATCGACGAGTACGTCGCGCGCGTGGAGCTGCGCACCGAGTTCGGCGCGCAGCACGACCGCGACGAGATCCGCAAGCACATCGCGACGACCCGGACGCACGGGTACGCCGTGAATCCCGGGCTCGTGGTGGAAGGAAGCTGGGGTGTCGCGGCGGCCGTCTTCGACGCCGCCGGTTCGCCGCGGTGGGCGCTCACGCTCACCGGCGTGGCGCACCGGTTCGCCGCGGACCGGCTGCCGCAGCTGGGCGAACTGCTGCTGCGGGAGGCACACGCGCTCTCCGAATCGCTGGCCAGCCGGGGTACCGGGCGATGAAGTAGACGATGAGTCCAACTTTGGATAGCATGTCCAGAGTTGGACGTCGGCAGCACGGGAAGGATCGGCGGGTGCCAGCCGGGAAAGCGGACGAGGACGAGCACCTCCTCGCCGAGGCGGAGAAGATCGCGGTCGCGCTCGGGCGGATGTTCCCCGGGCTCTGCGAGGTGGTGCTGCACGATCTGCGGGATCCGGCGCACGCCATCCGCGTGATCGAGAACAACCTGTCCGGCCGCAGGGCCGGTGACGCCGCCACCGAACTCGGGCTGGCCCGCATCGAGGATCCCGGCTACCCCGGCGTCGTCCAGAACTACGCCAACCGGTTCCCGGACGGGCGGCCGGCGAAGAGCACCTCGATCGGGATCAAGAACGCCGCCGGGAAGTACGTCGCCGCGCTGTGCCTGAACCTGGACGTCTCCACGCTGTCCCCGGTCACGCTGGCCTTGTCCAACCTGGTGGCCACCGATCCGGGGCACACCGACGTGCCGCTGGAGACACTGCGCGACCGCGCCCGCCGAGAACTGCGCGAAGTCGTCGAGTCGGCCGCCGCCGAGCGGTCCACCACCCCGCGCGCCCTTTCCCGCGAAGCCAAGCAGGACCTCGTGTTCCGGCTTCACGAGGACGGCTACTTCGATTCCCGCAACGCCGCCCGGACCATCGCCGATCTGCTCGGCATTTCCCGGGCCAGCGTCTACGCCTACACGAAACGAGCACGATGACCGGCACGAAATCCGGGGCGGAAGCGCAGGCCGATCCGCTCGCCGCCCCGGACACCCCGTTCGCACTGCTCGACGTCGCCAAGGTCCGGCGCAACATCGCGCGGCTGGCCGAGCGCGTCGGCGATCTCGGCGTCAGCCTGCGACCGCATCTCAAGACCGCGAAATCCCTGGAGGTCGCGGCCTTGGTGCACGGCGGCGAGCCCGGCCCGATCACCGTCTCCACGCTGGCCGAGGCGGAAGCCTTCGCCGACGGCGGGTACACCGACATCCTCTACGCCGTCGGCATCGATCCGCACAAGCTCCCCCGCGTGCTCGCCCTGCTGCGCCGCGGGGTCAGGCTGAGCGTCCTGCTCGACAGCACCGCGCAGGCCCGTGCCGTGCGGGAGGCCGCGGCCAGTGCCGGCACGCCCATCCCGGCGCTGATCGAGATCGACTGCGACGGGCACCGCGGCGGCTTCACCCTCGAGCACCCGTCGCTCGTCGAAACCGGGCGCATCCTCGCCGGATGCGACAGCCTCGCCGGTGTTCTCGTCCACGCCGGCGAGTCCTACTTCGCCGACGGCCTCGCCGAACAACGCGAAGCAGCCGCCCGAGAACGGGATGTCGCCGTGGCCGCCGCGCGGAAGCTGCGCGACGCCGGGCTCGAAGTCGGCACCGTCAGCGTCGGGTCCACCCCGACCGCGCACGCGGCGACCGACCTGACCGGGGTCACCGAGGTCCGCGCGGGCAACTACGTCTTCTTCGACCTGGTGATGGCCGGCCTCGGCGTGTGCGACGTCCATGACCTCGCACTGTCCATTGTGGTCACCGTAATCGGGCACCGCCCGGAGCGCGGGTGGCTCCTCACCGACGGCGGCTGGATGGCGATGTCCCGCGACCGCGGCACCGCGGGCCAGCGGGTCGACCAGGGCTATGGACTGGTCACCGACCTGGCGGGCGCGCCGATCCCGGAGCTGGTCATGACCGGCGCCAGCCAGGAGCACGGCGTCCTGTCCACTCGCGACGGCACGGCCCCGCCCGAGCTGCCGATCGGCACCCGGCTGCGCATCCTGCCCAACCACGCCTGCGCCACCGCGGCGCAGCACGCTGGCTACCACGTCATCGACGCCGGCGAGACCGCGATCCGGGGATACTGGAAGCGCATCAGCGGCTGGTGACGCGCCGTCATCGGCCGCCCAGCGTCGCCCCCTGAACCGCGACCACCTTGCGACGCCGCCAGCGGGCCAGCAGCAGGGCGATCGCGAACACCTGCAGCTCGGGATCGAGCGCGGACAGGTCGGCCGACGCGCCGTTCCCGGTCCGGGTGATCGAACCGACCGGCCGCCCGTTCTCGTCGACCATCGACTGCGTCCGGCTCCCGATCGAGTTCTGCTTGAAGTGGAAGGTCTTCCCGGCGGCGCGCATGCTCCAGCGGCGGCTCACCCTGCCCGTGGCCGCCACGAGCGAGTCCTCGGCGGTGAGCAGTTCGTGGGCGCCGGTGAACCAGTGCGAGCGGAGGCGGTACTCGATGCCGTCGAGGCTGAACCGCCCGGAGCCGAACCTCTTCGACGAGAACGTCGTCACCACCTTGCCGTGGCGGGTGATCTCGTACTCGCGGCTGAACGAACTGGTCTTCTTCGCGTGCAACATGAACCCACTAGAGCACCGCGAACACACCCGAACCCCTGCCATCTGTCATACCCGAAAGGCGCTCCGCGGAAGCTCCTCAGTGGACAATGGCGCGGTCAGGGTTTGCGGGCGACACCACCGAGGATCAGCTCACCGATGTTGCCGACGGACTCGCGCACCGGCCCGTCCGGCCACCAGTCGGTGATCGGCACCAGGCCGGGGTCGACCAGTTCGAGCCCGTCGAAGAACCGCGTGATCTCCGCGCCCGTCCGGACGTACCCGGTACCGGTCGCGCCACCGGCGAACATCGCGTGCACCTTCTTCGCGATCTCGCTGGTCTCGGGGTTCGCCTCGCCGGGATCGTGCAGGTGGGTGAGCGCGATCATGCTGCCGGAGGGGATCGCCTCGACGTACCCGGCCAGTACCCCGTGCGGATCCTGCTCGTCGGAGAGGTGGTGCAGGGCAAGGCACAGGATCACCGAGACGGGCTGGGTGAAGTCGAGGTGCGCGGTGACCACGGGGTCGGCGAGGACGGCGCCGACGTCGCTGAAGTCGGCCTCGGCGAACCAGGACACCTCCTCGTCCTCCAGCAGGGCGCGGCTGTGCGCGGCCACGACCGGATCGCGGTCGACGTAGACCACCTTCGCCTGGTGGGCGGAGCGCCGCGCGATCTCGTGGGTGTTGTCCGCGCCCGGCAGGCCGGATCCGAGGTCGAGGAACTGCGCGACCGCGCCTCGCGAGCGCGCCTCCCCCGCGAGGAAGCGGACGGCGCGGCCGAGCCAGGCCCGGTTCGCGCGGGCGAGCGCACTCGCCTCCGGCGCGAACGACTCCAGCTTGCTCGCCTCGGCGCGATCGGCCTGGTAGTTGTTCTTGCCGCCGAGCAGGGCGTCGTAGATCCGGGGCACGCTCGGCTTGCTCGTGTCGATCGCGGACGACGCCGCTTGCGCACGCACGGACGGTACTGATTCGCTCACGCAAAGAGTGTAGCCGCGGGAACGGCCTCCCGCATCCGCGAACCGGCAGGCCGCGGCAGCCGATCTTCTTCAGTCCACAAGCGACAGACGAGCGAACCGCCACGATGTGTTCTCGCCGCACCAAAAGCGGAGCACCGCCCTTGACCTCAAATCGAGCGACACGGCCGCGCGCGCCACTTACCCTTGCTCCAGCACACGACTGAGCTGGGAGGTGCCGCATGGACTGGCGACGAGCAGCACGGTGCCGCACCGAGCGCACCGATCCAGAACTCTTCTTCCCGATCACCGGGCACGGGCCGGCCCGGCTGCAGGCGAGCGAGGCGAAACTCGTTTGCCTGCGCTGCACGGTGCGCGCGGAATGCCTGGCCGACGCGCTAGACGCGGGCGTCGAATACGGAATATTCGGCGGTTTGTCCGCGGACGAGCGGCGGAATCTCGTCCGTAGCGGTCACTTGGCCGCCCACTCCGAGCTGGACTGGACGGAGCTGCGGCAGCACACCCTGGTGTTCAACACCGTCAGCAAGGCGACCGGCTCGGACGACTGGCCGGAGAACCGGCCCGGCCGCGTGCTCGCCGACCCGCCGCACGACCGATCCGCTGCTGCGGCGGTTCAACGAACTGGCGCTGTCCATCCGGCACTGAGCGGCAGGCCCCGGCGTGCTGCGCCGGGGCCTGCCGCTGAAGGGGCTAGGACAGGATCTCGACGTACCCGTTCGTCCCGTTCACGCGGATCCGCTGCCCGTCCCGGATCAGCCGGGTGGCCTGCTCCACACCCACGACGGCGGGCAGGCCGTACTCCCTGGCGATCACCGCGCCGTGGGTCATCTGGCCGCCCACCTCCGTCACCAGTCCCTTGACCGAGACGAACAGGGGCGACCAGCTCGGGTCCGTGTACGCGGTGACGAGGATGTCGTCCGCTTCGAGAGCGGCCTCCGCGACGTCCAGGATGACGCGGGCACGCCCTTCGACGGTCCCGGTGGACACCGGCAGGCCGACCAGCGCGCCCTCCGGCACGTCTTCTCGTTGGTACGCCCCGACAACGGCTTCGCCCTCCGAGGTGAGCACCCGGGGTGGCGTGAGCGCCTGGTACGACTTGAACGCCTCCTTGCGGCGGCGGATCAGCTCGCCGTCGGCCTCGTTCGCGCGCACGACGTCGTGGAGTTCCTGGAACCTGAGGTAGAACACGTCGTCCCGCTCGGCGAACAGACCGGCCCGCACGAGGCGTTCGGCCTCTTCCAGAAGTGCCTGCTTGTAGACGAAGTAGCGGCTGATCATGCCGTACTTCGGGTATTCGCGGTACCCGGTGAACGTACGGACGCGCTCGATCATCCGCTTGGTTTCTTCGGCCTTCCGCGCACCGTCCGGCAGGACTCGCAGGCGCTCCAGCACTTCCTGTTCCTTCTTCCACGCCTCCTGCCGCCCTTGTTCGAAGCGGCGCGCACCGGCGCCGGGCTCGAAGTTCTTGACGTTGGACAGGAGCACGGGCAGCAGCGTGGCAGGACGCTCGCTCCACCGCGGCCTCGTGATGTCGATTTCGCCGACGCAGCGCATGCCGTACTTGTCGAGATAGGACCGGATCGCCTCGCGCACCTCCGGCCCGCCCGCGAGCCCGTCCAGCTCGTCCAGGAACCCGTCGTCCGTGACATCCTGCAAGAAGGCGACGACCTCCGGATGCGGGCGGATCACGTCCGCGACGTCGAGCAGCGCGAGCCCCATCTCCGCGGTGACGTTGTGCGGGACGGACTGGGTGAGCGTGTCGGCCGCGTTCTTCTCGCCGAGCCACTCCTCCAGCTTCTCGTTGAGCCACCACGTCGTCTGCATCCCCGCCATGATCACCTCATGGCTCTCCGGATCGAACAGGATCCGCCGCAGCTCCTGGAAGTCCGCCAGGATGAAGTCCAGCAACGCGCTTCCGGACTTCGCCCGGATTTCGCGTTTCACCGCGGCGATGGATGCCTCGCAGCGCGCGATCAGGTCGGCGACGAGGGCCGGATCGGTCTCGATCGTGGCGGGCTCGACACCGGGGACCGGCACGGTGGGATCCTCGCCATCGAGCGGCGGGATGAAGCCGTCGCGGTCGAGGACGGTCCGCAACGCGTCCCCGATCAGCGGATCGGACTTCCCCAGGACGTCAAGGAAACCGGCGCGGTTCGCGGGCGAGGCCAGCATCTGGGTGACGTCGACGAACAGCCGCCCGCCCGCCTCCGCCATGGGCCGCGGCGTCGTCAGCTGCCAGACGGACAGGCCCAAGGGCGTCATCGGGTCGGTCATCATCTGCTGATGGCCGACCGAAACGTAGACGTGGTTGGCCAGGTCGCCGGTCTCCGGGATGGGGAACAACGTGGTGATCGGCCTGCTCTGGACGATCTGGAAGCCACCGCCGGCCAGGCACCATTCGATGTCCTGCGGGACGCCGAAGTGCCCTTCGATCCGCCTGCCGAGCTGCGCGAGCTGAACGGCTTGCGCGTCCGTCAGCGCGGGCTGTTCCTGCTGTGCCCGCTCGATCGCGCGTTCCCGCGTCCCGCCGTCGGGCAAGGCGTCGATGGCCAGCTTCTTGACACCGACCGCTTTGCCGACGAGTTCGCCGTCCCGGACCTGGTACACGTCGGCGTTCACCAGACCGGACACCAGTGCCTCGCCGAGGCCGAAGCCCGCCTCCACGGTGGTGATCTTCCGGTTCGAGGTCACAGGGTCGGCGGTGAACAGGATGCCTGCCACGTCCGAGAAGACCATCTGCTGCACGACGACCGCCATCTGCACCCTGCGGTGGTCGAACCCGTTCCGCAGGCGGTAGGTCACCGCCCGCTCGGTGAAGAGCGAGGCCCAGCACCGGCTGACGTGTTCGAGGATCGCCGCCTGCCCCACCACGTTCAGGTAGGTGTCCTGCTGGCCCGCGAAGGAAGCTGTCGGCAGATCCTCCGCGGTCGCGCTCGATCGGACGGCGTAGGCGGTCTTCTCGTCGAGCCGGGCGAGCGGCTTCGTGATCGCCTCCGCCAGGTCGTCCGGGATCACGATCCCCTCGATGCCATCGCGGATCTCCGCGCTGAGCGCGCGAATCGCCTCCCGGTCGTCCGGGCTCAGCCGCGACAGCCGGCCGAGCCGCTCGTCGATCGAGGGCACCTCCGCCATGACCCGCCGGAACGCATCCGTCGTCACGCAGTAGCCGGCCGGGACGTGGATGCCTTCGACACGCGAAAGCTCCCCCAGATTCGCCCCCTTGCCCCCCACCAGTGCGATCCGCGTCCGGTCGATCTCCTGGAAGTCCAGCACGGACCGGCTGGACGAGAAAGACCTCGCCGCACTGCTGTCACTAGCACGCATTCGCCACTTCCCACCTGCGTCGATTCTGGCTTAGGCGGAGAATTCTGCGGTACGACCCGGGTCTTGCCACAAGCCCCCAGGGGTGCTATATGTTAAACATGGCAGGGAGTACGTGACTCCTTGCCATTTGTCTGTTCAGCGGCCCCGCCGAGCCTCGCGAGCCACCGTGACGAGGTGGAAGTACCGCCTGCTGCTGGGCAGAAAGCACAACACGAGCCCGGCCGCGGAGGCCGAAGTCGCGACGATGTCGAGCACCGCGACGGAGGGGCCGTCCAAGCTCCGTGCCCACCCGTGAAAGCCCAGCCAGCAGTACGGCAGCATGAAGAAGTAGAGCACCACGAGGGAGACGACGATCCCGATCCGGGTGTCCTTCCTGCCCTTCCTCGCGCGGATCGCCCCGCCGAGGTAGAAGCCCAGCGCGATCAGCGTGATGATCCCGGCCGAATCCCCCGGCCGGAACGCTTCCACGTCGACGATCAGCCACAGCGAGAACGCAGCTATCGCCAGGCCCAGCGCGACCGAGATCTCCCGGGGGCGCACCGGCCGATGAGTTCGGACCTCGGCCACCGTCACCCTCCTCACCAGCGCACGCCACTGGCGCTGTTCGGGGGCCGACGGTACGGAAATCGCGCGGGGACCCCTCCCCGGTGCGCGGCCCCGTGCAGGCCACCGCCTGCACGGGGCGCACGACTGCCTTCCCCACTCGCTCAGCAGGTGAGCATCGAGAGGGCACTGTGCGAACAATGCGTCAGCAGGCTCAGGTTGCTGCCGGCACCGCCGTCGAAGTCCATCTCGTCCTGGGCCTCGATCGCCTGCAGTTCAAGGATGAATTCCATCTCCGCTCCTTCCTTCGTCGGATTGGTCCGCCGGTCTCGTCGGCCGGGGTCAGCGGGCCGGCGCGGTGGCCGCGCCGGCGGAGGGCGCCTGTTCGGTGAGGAAGGGCAGGACGGGGCCGTGCTGGTCGAGCACGGCGGCCAGCGCCAGCAGCACGCCGGCGCTTCCGGTGTCCAGGTCCATCGACAACCGGAGAAGCTGGTTTCCCGGGAAGGCGAGCCCGCCGCCGTACGGGATGGCGTGCCAGCGCAATCGGACGAGGTGGCGTTCGATCGCCTGGTCAAGGCGAGGGTCGGCCAGCCACCGGTTGGCGTGGGCGAGTGCTACCACCTGGCCTGCCCTGCCGAGCTGGAGTCCGGAGTGGACGACGAATTCACCGACGCAGCTCTCGAGCAGATCGCCGAGGCTGGCGACGGTGGGCGAACCAGGCGCGCGGCAGGCCAGTTCGGTGAGCACGACGGCGATTCCGGCGCTGCCGATCTCCAGGTAGGGCAGCGTGCGCCTGCCGTCGGACACCTGGAGCGAACGGTGCGGCGTTTCCACGCACTCCAGCAGGTCGCGCGCCACGGCGCGGTCGGCCAGGTCGAGCCACCGGCGGTCGCCGGTGTGGTCGGACAGGCGGATGAACAGCAGCCCCGGCCCGGACCAGCCGTGCATCAGACCGGCCTTGCCGTCGGATCCCGGTGGCTTCGCGCGGGGCAGCGCGGCCGCCAAGCGCTGCCCGATGGCAGCGGCCTCGGTCAGGAAGTCGTTGTCCTGCCGAGCTTCCGCCAGGTGCAGCAGGGTCAGCCCGATCCCGGCGAGGCCGCCGGACAGGCTGTGGTCGCCGATCCCGGACACCATCGGCGCGCACCGGGTCAGCAGCTCGGTGGCGAGGTCGTGCTGGCCGAAACGGTCCAGTACGTAGGCGATGCCGTGTGCGCCGCGCGAAAAGCCGGGGTGCTGGGGCGGGTGGCGGCGCACCGCGTCGCTCAGCCACTGTTCGTGTTCCGGGTAACGGCCCACCCCACCGGCGTCCAAGGCGTAGAGCACGCCCGCGGCGCCGTGTCCGAACGCAACGCCGCCGGAAGCGAACTGTTCGATGTCGCCGGGGAACAACCGGTCGCCGCGGTGCGGGGTGGCGCCGGCCAGGATCGCCTCGGCGATCGACTTGCGCACCGCCGACCAGTCCGGGGTGCGCTGGTCCAGTTCCGTGCGCGCGGCCGGGATGTCGTCGCGGGGTGCGAGTTCGCGGCTTATCCGGTCGGGGTAACCGGCGGGCAGGTCGAAGCGGCGGGCGACGAAGTCCAGGTACCCCGGCAGCTTCCCTGGTTCGAGCTCCAGCAAGGGGTTGAGCGGCAGGAACGCCCACAGCCGCACCGCCGCGAGCGCGTACCGGTCGAGGTCGAACCCGACCCGGCCGGCGGGCGCCCGGAAGCCCGGCACGCCCAGCGCCGGACGTGTCGCCTGCTCGACGGGGCAGGCCAGCTCGAAGTCGATCAGGCCGACAGCGTCGTGCTCGTCGAGCAGGATGTTGCCCCCGTGCAGATTGCCGAAGACCACGCCGCGCTGGTGCACCGCGTCGAGCACCGCCTCGATCCGGTCGAGGACGGCGAGCACGCGCTGGCGGTACTCGGCCACTTCGCGCGCACTCGGCTGATGGGTGAGCGGGTGGTTGGCCGCCATCCAACGGCCGAAGGTCTCACCAGCCAGGTACTCCATCGCCAGGAATTCGTGCTCCCAGACCGAAACCGCTCGTACACCGCGGGCACACCGGGGATTCCCGCCAACAGGGTGAGGATCTGGTGCTCCCGGTCGAGGCGGGTCACCGCATCGGCGTGCTCGCGGTCGAGGCCGCAGAACGGCCGGGCTTCCTTGAGCACCACCTGCGTCCCGTCGGACTCGCGGGTCGCGAGATAGACCCCGCCGCCGTTGGAGAAGTGCAGGGATTTCGTCACCTGGAAAGGGAACTGGCCCGGATCACCCGCTTTGCGCCTGGCCAGGTGCGGGCCGAGGCAGGCGGGCACCTGGACCCAGCCGGGCACCGCGAAAACGGGCTTGCGGAGGTCGGGCACCAGCGTGCCGTCCGGCTTCGCGATCGCGGGAACGCGCTTGCCACCGTGCTCCACCCACTGCTCGGCGAACCCGCCATAACGCGCGTAGAGCGGACCGCCGCCGTAGCGCAGGTCGCTGAGGATGTACGGCCCCCGCTCGCCTTCGAGCACGGCGGCGAGTTCGGTGAGCACACGCGCGAACTCGGCATCGTCGGCAGGATAGATCGTGATCAGCTTGCCGCTGGCCGATCGCGGCGCGTACTTGGAGTTGCGGGCCAGCAGGATCGACCTGGTGCGCAGGTACTTGAACGGGATCTTCCGCGCGACGCAGTAGCGGTGGACCTCGGTCAGCACCCGCTCGGCGTTGTCCATCGTCGCGGACGCGTGGATCTTCCAACCCTGCCGCCGCGCCACCGCCCCCGACGGCCAGAGGACCCGCCACACGTCACGGGTCAGTTGAGTCCACTGTGGACCAGGATCCGGCAGGAGCGGGGCGAAGTCGTCCCCGGCACTGCCGTCGACGCCCTGCACGTCGAAGAACAGCCGATCCGCCAAGCAGAACGCCTCGTAGTCGCGATCCATCCGCGCTCCCCTCCCGGATCGGTGGATCCCCGAGGGATCCGGCGTCCCGCCCACCGACCGATTCTTCGGCCGGGCCGCCGGGGTGTCGACCGCCTGGACGCATGACCACCCGTCACGTACGCGTGATCGTTGAGTAACACTCTGCAATCGATCCGTTCATGAGATAGCTCTCAGACGAATGTCTGACATTTGGCGTTAGGGTTACCTCATGAACGATATTCGTGCGCCGCGCCGGGTCGCGAGCCTGTCGGCGCAGCTGGTGGACACCCTCCGCGAACAGATCGCCTCGGGCGCTTGGCCGGTGGGGATGCGGATCCCGCCCGAACACGATCTGGTCGAGCAGCTCGGCGTCGGGCGCACGACGGTGCGCGAGGCGCTCGGCGCGCTGGTGCACCTGGGACTGCTGGAGGCCCGCAAGGGCGACGGGACGTACGTCCGGACCTCGAGCGAAATGCACTCGGTGCTGATGCGGCGCGCCGGTGCCTCGAGGTGGCACGACGTGCTGGAACTGCGCGCGGTGCTGGAGGAGTACGCCTCCGGCCTGGCCGCGGTGCGCCGCACCGAAGACGACCTGGTTCGCCTTCGGCACCTCCTCGACGAGGCCGAGGCGATCGCGGATCCACAAAGGACAGCAGCCATGGCGGAGGTCGACGCCCGCTTCCACCAGGCCGTGGTGAGCGCGGGCGGGAACACCCTGCTGGCCGAGGTTTACGACGTCCTGGGCAGCGCGGTCACCGAACAGATCGGCGGCGCCGTCTGGTCGAGCGAGACGGCCGCGGAGCACGCCCTCCTGCACCGGCGCCTGGTGGCGGCGATCGCCGCCGAGGACGAGGTCGGTGCGCGGTACTGCGCCACCGAGATCGTGAAGCTCACCGGGACCGGAACGGAAGAAGCGGAGTGACCGCCCCGAGAAACCCCACCGCGCTCGCACCGACCGCGACCGCCGAGAACCCCGTCAGCACGCCCACCCTCTCCGCCGGTCTCGTGCTCGCGATCCTGCTGGTGGCGGTCAACCTGCGCGCGACCTTGACCGGTGTCGGCACCCTGCTTCCCGCCATCGAGCACGACACCGGGCTGACCGCGGCCGCGGGCGGTGTGCTGAGTACCTTGCCGTTGCTCATGTTCGCGGTGACCTCACCCTTCGTCGGACGTGTCTCGCACCGGATCGGCACCACCCGGCTCCTCGTGGCCTCCCTCGCGGCGCTGGCGGCGGGCACCGTGCTCCGGTCCCTTCCTTCGGTCGCCTGCCTGTTCGCCGGAACGGTGGTCCTCTCGGCGGCGATCGCGGTGGGCAACGTCCTGCTGCCGACGGTGATCCGTGCCAACGTGCCCGGCCATCGGGTGCACACCATCAGCGCGCTTTACGTGACCGCCATGGGCTTGTTCGCCGCGCTGTCGTCCGGCATCTCCGTCCCGCTCGCCAAGGTCCTGCCCGGAACCTGGCATTCGGCACTGGCATGGGGCGTGGTCATCGCACTCGCCGCACTCGCGGGGTGGCTGCCCCGGCTGCGCGGGACCCGGCCGTCCGGCGGCGCGGAATCCCGCGGGAAACATGCCAGGACCCCGTGGAAGTCCTGGCTGGCGTGGCAGGTGTCCTTTTTCATGGGCCTGCAGTCCCTTGCCTTCTACACCGCCATCGCGTGGCTGCCCAGCATCCTCGGCGGGCAGGGCATGAGCACCACGGCCGCGGGCTGGATGCTGTTCTACTACCAGGTCGTCTCGCTGGTCACCGGCATGGTGCTGCCGTTGCTCACCCGTGGCCGCCACGACCAGCGCTTCACGGCTGCCGCGGCCGCGGCGATCGTGGCAGCCAGCTTCGCGATCCTGCTTCTCCTGCCGGGGTTCGCGGTCGTGGCGTGCACGCTTCTCGGGGTGGGCTCCGGCGTCTGCCTTGTGCTCGCGCTGAGCTTCCAAAGCCAGCGCGCCAGCGGCCCCAGCGAAACCACCGCGCTGGCCGGAATGGCCCAGTCCATCGGCTATCTCGTCGCCGCGGCCGGACCCCTTCTGCTGGGCGTCCTGCACGAGGCCACCGGAAGCTGGACCGGTGCCCTCGTGCTTCTCATCGCGCTGAGCACGGTCATGGCCGTCGCCGGGTACGGCGCGGGCCGCAACCGCCACGTCCGTACCTGACCTCGTCTCGGCGGCGGCGACCCCGCCCGGCTCACCCGGTGCGGGTCGATGCTCCCGCGATCTTCGCGGCGAAGGCCGCGGGAGCATCGACGATCCGAATCGTCGCCTGATCGACGAGGAAGTACTGCCCGCCGTCCTCGCGCGGGTTGGTGTAGGCGGCGGTCGCCACGAGCCTGCCGAAGTCGGCGACCACCGCGATCGGGTAGCCGCCATCGAAGACCTCACCGTGCGCCGCCGTGGCGACCGTGCCTTCCTCGTACCACGTGATGAAGTACTGCGCGGCGCCGAGTTCGAAGACGCGCATCGTCGGCTCGGTCTGCCGCACGCCGGCGAAATCGCCCTCGATACCCGACCACACCATGGTTTCGGCGTCCCGGTAGAACTGCTGGAGCACGTTTCCCGAGCCGTAGTGGAAGTTCGCCCGCACGCCGACCAGATCCTCGGTGAGCGGAAGGGTGCCGGGCACGGGGAAGTAGCGGACATCGGGTGCCACGGTGACTCCTTCGCAGGGCTTCTCGGCGCGAAGAGGACCTCGGCGCCACGAACGACGCTACGACAACCGGCGACGGCCACCCTTGCCGACGCGTGCAGCCGACTTGCCGCAACGCGCAGGAATTCGACGCCCCACGGCCGGTCCGCTCCCCGGGGCAGGACGAACAGGACGGTCGCTCTCTCCCCTGTGGACGGTGCTCCGGTCAGGGCGTGACGGCGAACTCCGTGTAGGTGCCGTACGCCTGGAAACCCAGCCGCCGGTAGACCGGTTCCCCGTCCGAAGACGCCTGCAGCACCGCGAGGTCGTACCCGGCGTCACGCGCCGCGTGCAGTGCCGCGAGCGTGATCGCCCCGCCGAATCCCCTCCTGCGGCAGGCGTCGAGCGTGGAAACGTTGTACAGACCGGAAATACCGTCGTGCAGGAGCAATTCGGCCGCACAAACCGGTTTCCGCTCGTGGTAACCGAACAGCAGCCTGCCGGGGCAACCCGCCGCGAGCACCCGGTCGGTGACCCTGGTGTAGAACTCGAGCACCCCGGCCGCGGGCGGGCTCCAGTTCGCGGCCTGGATCTCGGCGAACTCGCGCACCTGCGCCGGTGTGGTCACCGGGACGATGTCGAGATCCGTCGCGTGCCCGCCGTCCGGAAGATCGCCGAGCCGCGTCCACATGGCCGTTTCGCTCTCGGTGCGTTCCAGTCCCGCGGCGGCCAGCAGGTCGCGGAGGTCGTCCGGCTCGGACGCCGGTCCGACCCACCACGAGAAGCGGCGCCCGGTGGCCCGCAGCGCGGCGGCGGTTTCGGCGACCCTGCCTTCGGCCGCACCCGGCGCGAAGGCCGCCGCGGCGATGATGTTGAAGGGGTCGTCGTCGATCCCGCTGTCGGCGATCAGCAGGTCACCGGCGCGGGTGACCCTGGACTCCGGCAGCGCCGCGTGCAGGTAGCAGGCGTGCTCGGCGAGGTTGCGATCGAACCGTGCGAGCAACGCGTGGTCAGGCTTCATGCGCCCTTTCCCTTGTCGGTGAATCGGTGCCCAGCATCGGAGAGGACCGCCGGCCCGTCAACCGGAATCCGGGCCCGCGACCTACCACAGTGGACAGTGGCTGGCGCGGCTCAGCTCCGCTCCAGTGCGGCCAGCCGCAGCTCGAGCTGGTCGACCCGGTGCCGGAGCAGTGCGACCTGGGCCTCCAGGCTGACCTCCCGTTCCGCCCTGCGCTGAATGCGCGGTGACGCGGCGGCGCGCTCGATCACCGCGTCGAGCTGGACCAGGCGCTGCGGGCCGTTCGGGCCGTCCACCAGCCGGGACCGGATCTCGCCGTTGCGGTACCAGGACCGCAGGGCCGAGCGGGAAACGCCGGTCTCGGCCTCCGCCTTGGCCAGCGTGACCCAGGGTGTCTCGTCCAGCCGCTCGAACAGCTCCAGCTCGTGCTGCCAGCGCGCGAGCCGGTCCTCCCAGTCCGACGGAGTCTCCATCACACCCTCCCTTCGCCACGGTGACCCTATCAATAACATTGTATTGACAGGGTTGTAACCATGGAACCATGCCATTCGAAAAGTTCACGACGAAAGCACGCCAGGTGGTCGTCGCCTCCCAGGAGCAGGCGAGACTGCTCAAGCACGACTACATCGGCACGGAGCACATCCTGTTGGGGTTGCTCGATTCGCCGGACAGCACGGCGGCGAAGGTCCTGCACCAGCTCGGGTACGACAAGGAGACGGCGGAGGGCGACATCGCCGCGGTGGTCGAGCCCGGCACGGATGAGCCGCGCGGCCACATCCCGTTCACGTCGCGGGCGAAGAAGACGCTGGAACTCGCCCTGCGCGAGGCATTGCAGCTGCGCCACACCTACGTCGGCACGGAACACATCCTGCTCGCGCTGGTCAGGGAGGGCGAGGGCGTCGGCGCGCAGGTGCTCGCCGGCCGGATCACCCCGATCAGCAAGATCCGTGCCGCGGTGCTGACCGCCCTGGACGGATCGCAGGATGTCGCGGCCGGCCCGTGGCCTGCGGGCACACCCGCCACCGAAGACACCGTCTCCACCGCCAGCGCGCTGGCCGGTGGCGCACCGGTCGGCAGCCACCACCTGCTCGAAGCGTTGCTACGGGCGGAAAACAGCATGGCGGCGAAGGTGCTGCGGGAACTCGGGGTGGACCCGGACGCGGTCGCCGCCAAGATCGACGAGCTGGATCCGGACACGACCACCGACGCGAACCCGGAAGAGGCCGCCGCGCGCAAGATGGAAATCCGGCTGGCCGACGACGAGGTGCACGTGATCCTGCGGGACCCGGCGACGGTCGCGATCGCCAGGAAGGTCGCCGAGCTGTCCGACGGCCCGATCCGGGGCACCGGACCGGTCGCCGGCCTGTTCGTCCCGCTCTGGCGGTCGACGAACCAGCTCCTGCTGCAGATCCAGCGCGTACTGGAACCGGAGCCCGATGAAGAGGGCGGGTCCGCCGCCAGCAAGGTGGCCAAGGTCGTGCGCACGGTGCTCGCGCCCCGGTTCCGCCGGTGAACCGGCTCAGCGGCGGGCGGAGACAACCATGACCATCAGCATCATCGGAGCCGGCCTGGGCGGCCTGACCCTCGCCAGGGTGCTGCACGTGAACGGCATCCACGCCGTCGTGTACGAGCGGGAACCGTCGCGCGGCGCGCGCGGTCAGGGCGGCATGCTCGACATCCACTCCGGGCAGCAGGCGCTGCGCGACGCCGGTCTGATCGAGCAGTTCTTCGCGATCGCCCGTGGCGAAGGCCAGGACATGCGCCTTCTCGAACCGGACGGCACCCTGCTGCTCCAAGAGGACACACCCGACGACGCCCCGCTCCTGCGACCGGAGGTCGACCGCGCCGACCTGCGCGCCCTGTTGCTGGATTCGCTCCCCGACGACGCGGTGCGCTGGGGCCACGCGTTCCAGTCCGCCGGCAACGGCCTGCTGCGCTTCGCCGACGGCAGCGCTGCGGAGTACGACCTGCTGGTCGGCGCGGACGGCGCGGCCTCCAGGGTCCGCCCGCTGCTCACCGGCGCCCGCCCGGCGCACATCGGCAAGAACGTCGTCGAGATCGGCATTCCCGATGTCGACCGCACGCACCCCGATCTCGCGGCGATGGTCGGGCGCGGCACCTACTGGGTGCTCGGCAACGGGATATCACTGGCGGCGCAGCGCAACGGCGACGGCCGCGTCCGCATCGGGCTCAGCTTCTACAACACCGCCGAGGACTGGTTCGCCACCAGCGGGATCCCGTTCGCCGACCCGGCGGCGGCCAAGGCGCGGCTGATCGAACTGCTCCCCGGCTGGCACCCTCGGTTCACCGCGCTGATCGCGGCCTGCGACGACACGGTCGTGCCAAGGTCGATCGCCGCGCTCCCGGTCGGCCTGACCTGGCCGTCGGCACCGGACATCACGCTGCTCGGCGATGCCGCGCACCTGATGCCGCCGACGGGGCAGGGCGCCAACATGGCGCTGCTCGACGGCGCCGTGCTCGGTCTCGCACTGGCCGCGCACCCGGACGACTTCCCCACCGCCGTCAAGGAATACGAACGCGAGATGTTCGACCGCACCGGCGCCGCCGCCAGGATGTCCGCGGACATGCACGAGTTGCTGACGGCGCCGGACGCCGGCCGGAAGATGCTCGAGTTCTTCCAACCCGGCTGAGGGAACCGATCCCGTCGTGCGGGCCGAGGACGCGGGTACCTTCGAAACGCTGAAAACCCGGAACCTGCTCGGCTTCGCCCTGCACCGCGCGGGCAGGCTGGCCGAAGCCGAAGACGAGCTGCGCGCCGCGCTGGAAGACTGCGCCCGCGCACTCGGTCCGACGGATGCGGAAACCCTGTTCAGCCAAAGCCTGCTGGCTTACCTCCTGCTCGACTCCGGCACCGTGGGCGAGGCGGCGCGGAACACCCGATCACCGCCAGCTGCCGCCGCAGCCTGCAAGCGATACGGGGGACCTGAGCGTCCACATCGGACGGTTCGCGGGTCAGCGACCAGGTTCACGGGCGATCTTGTGGCCAGCTCCTCCAGCGACCAGCCCTGCGCCACCCGCAGCGCACGAACGCGGTTGCGCACCAGGCTCTCCAGCTCGCCATCGGCTTGCGTCATAGGCACGACCCCATGCCCGTTTCGCAAGCCTCACATCCGGGCTTTCAGGATGTCGATCTCGCAGCCCGGCGCGGACGGGTCGAAACCGTGCTCGACCAGCCAACGGACGGCCTGCAGGCTTCGCAACGACCACCACGCGCGGATCACGTCGAGGTCGACATCGGTGCCGTAACCGGCGACGACGTCGCCGAGGTGCTCCGGGTGGCCGAGGGTCAGGATGGCGAGGTCGAACAGGGCATCACCCTGAGCGGCCTCGGACCAGTCGAGCACGCCGGTGATCTCGTCACCGTCGACGAACACGTGGGCGACCTGCAGGTCGCCGTGTACGAACACCGGTTTCCACGGCCGCAGCGCGGCCTCGGCGATCCGGCGGTTGCGCGTGACCAGGTCGGCGGGAAGGACATCGTTCGCGACGAGCCACTCGCATTCACCGTCGAGATGCGACGCGATCTCACCGGGGCTCCGGCCGGGCCGCGGCGGCACCGGCGCCTCGTGCAGCATCCGGACGGCGGCGCCGGCCGCCGCCCACGCCGCCGGCGACGCGTTCGACGGCTCGCCGAGGCGACCGAGTGCCGTGCCGGGGAGGGCGGCGAGCGCGAGCACGGGCGGCTTTCGCCACAGGACCTCCGGGGTCGGGACCGGCGCCATGGCCATCGCATCGACCTCGACGTCGGTGCGCGTCTGATCAGCGTCGACCTTCAGGAACACGTCACCGACGCGCAGGGTCGCGCACTCGTGATGGGCGACGACGACTTCGACCTCTTCCACGGCGGCCATTGTCACGGGAACGATTGTCACGGGAACGACCACCGGCGTCACCGGGTTTTCGTGCGGTTCCTCGTGTCCGGCGGCAGCCCGTCGAGCCGGGGTTTGACCCGGCCGCGCCCGGGGCATATCCGGTCCCGATGGGATCTCAAATCGCCGCCACCTGGGTCTCCGCGATCGGCAGCGCGGGTTCGCTGCTCGGTTTCGCGTCCTATGTGTGGATCATGCTGCTCAACCGCAAGGACCAGCCCGAGATCCGCCAGCAGGAGCAGGCGCAATCGGTGTCGGCGTGGCTCGACGAGGGCAGCCGGTTCGATCGGGACGAGGACTACGTCGTGTGCGCGCACAACAGCGGTGACGCACCGGTCTTCGGGTGTGAGCTGAGGGTCACCCGCCCGGACGAGGACGAGCCGCACCACGTCCGCTTCGCGATCATCCCGCCGGGCACGACCGCGACCCGCGCGCTGCCCTTCGGGAGGGAAGCGATGTCCTCGGACGACCTGTACTCGGCGTCCGCCATTCCCGAGCTGTCGTTCACCGACTCCCACGGTGGTCACTGGGCCCGCGACACCGCGGGGTTGCTCAGCCGCACGGATCGGCGCACCCTGCGCGGGCGGTGGCGCAGCTCGGCCGGGCGCGGATGACCCGGTTCCGGCACCGCCGCAGGTGAGGAAGCGAACCCGGAGTGCGGGGCCGTTGTGGCTACTAGAAGATCTAGGTCATGAGTGAGACGCCCCCCGGCGGCGCGGTGCACCGGATGGGCGCCGACGTGCCAAGGTCGATGGCCGAGCGGATGCGACAGCTTCGCCGCCGCGGTTTCGTCGGCCGCGCCACCGAGCGCGCCGCCTTCGCTTCGGCGCTGCGCGGCGATCACGACGCCCCACGGGTGTTGCTGCTGCACGGCCCTGGCGGGATCGGGAAGTCGGCATTGCTGCGGCGGCTGGCCGACGACGCCGAGGACCTCGGCCACACCGTGACCTGGATACGCGGTGAATACGTCGAATCCTCGGCGACGACGTTCATCGCCAAGGCGGAATCGGTGTGGGCGGCCGCCCGGCCGGTGCTGCTCGTCGACGGTTTCGAACACTGCCAGGTGCTCGAAACCTGGCTGCGGGACGATTTCCTGCCCACCGTGCCGGAGGACACCGTCATCGTGGTCGCCGGGCGGCAACGCCCCGAACCGCACTGGACGCTCGATCCCGGCTGGCGCCCTCTCACCCTTGCGATCGGCCTTGAGCCGCTGCGCCCGCTGGAGGCCAGCTACCTCCTCCGCGACCGGGGCGTACCGGATTCGCTGCACGCGGCGATGAACCGGTTCGCCGGCGGGCATCCGCTGGCGCTGTGCCTCGCCGCCGAGGTCGCGGCCGAAACCCCGCCAGGGGACGCCGCGTGGGAGCCGAGCCCGGACATCATCGAGACGTTGCTGGCGCGCATGATCGACCGGGTCCCCTCGGCGGCGCACGAGTACGGGCTGCGCCTCTGCGGCCACGTCCGGCACGTCACGGCCGACCTGCTGCGCACCGGTATGTCCGAACCGGAAGCACGCACCGTGTTCGACTGGCTCGCCGCGCTCCCCTACGTGGAACCGGGAGCACACGGCCTCGTCGGCCACGAACAGGTCCGCGACGCACTCGACTCGTCCTTCCGCTGGCGCGATTCGGTCGCCTACGCCGAACTGCACGTCCGCCTGTGGCGCCACCTCGGCCAGCGCGCGTCGACCGCCCCGCCCGGCTCCGCCACGGTGATCACCGCCGAACACCTCTACCTCTACCGGTACAGCGCGCACGAGTTCGGGGATCTGTTCGAAGCCCAGCCGGCCGAGGCGCTCTACGAACGCGACTACACGCCGGAGGTGCGCGACGAGGTACTGCGCCTGGCACGAGAGGACCAGGGCGAAACCGGTGCACGGCTGGTGGCCTACTGGCTCGACCGCCAGCCCGAAGCGTTCTACGTCTATTACCGGTCGGGCGACCTGACGCCGGTGGCCTTCTTCGCCTGGCTGCGCCTGCGGCCCGGAACGGACGACTGGGCAGGCGACCCCGCGCTCGCCGCCGTGCGCGAGCACCTCGACAGCACCGGCGACCTCAACCCCGGTGAGCACGTCGGTATCGCCCGGTTCATGGTGCCGACACCGTCCGATGAGGACTACACGACCGGGGCGACCGGGGCGACCCTGCACGCCGCGCACATCACCACCGCGACCTTGCGGGGCCAGGGCCGTCTCGCCGCCAGTTTCGTGGTGGCCGCCGGGCTGGAGGTCGTCGCTCCCCGGCTCGAATACTTCGACTTCCGCCTGCTCCGCCCGATGCCGGAACTCGGCGACGGGGGCTGGGGAATCTTCGTGCACGACTGGCGGGAGGTCCCGCTGACCGAGCACCTGGACCGGGTCGTGAGCAAATTCGGCTGGGCCACTTCCGCCGACACGAGCGGGACCGCTCCCGAGGCAGCGCGACTCCCCCAGCACGAGTTCTTCGAAGCGGTCAAGCAGGCACTGCTGGACTGGCACGACGACGGCGCGATCGCCGCGAACCCGCTGACCAGGACCTACGGCGACAGCGACGCCCTGCGCGCGGCCGTGACCGCCGCCGTAGACGCCCTCCGCGCGGACCCTCGACACGTCAAGCACCAGCGCGCGGTGCGGGCCACCTACCTCGACCGCCGCACCACGCAGGAAGCGGCGGCGAACCGCCTCGGCCTCCCGTTCGGCACCTACCGGCGGCACCTGCGCACCGGCGTGGGCCAGATCTGCACCGCGCTCTGGGACCGGTGAGCCCGCGCGGTGAACGTCGAGCGGGGTTCCTGCTTCGCGAACCGCGGATGTGACAACCTCCACGACAGCATCCCGCCGCGCGGCTGTCGCCAGTAACGTGCTGGTCATGAGCGACGCGCAGGTGCCGACCCCGACCGAGGCCTTCGAGGTGCTGCTGGCCGGTAACGAGCGCTTCGTCTCCTCGACACCGGAGCACCCGAACCAGGATGCCGTACGGCGCGCCGAAACCGCGCCGGGTCAGCGGCCCTTCGCGGTGCTCTTCGGCTGCTCCGACTCCCGGCTGGCGGCCGAGATCATCTTCGACCGCGGGCTGGGCGACCTGTTCGTCGTGCGCACCGCGGGCCACGTCGCGGGACCGGAGGTCCTCGGCAGCATCGAGTACGGCGTGAGCGTGCTCGACTGCCCCCTGGTCGTGGTGCTGGGGCACGACTCCTGTGGCGCGGTCGCGGCCACCCGCACCGCGCTGACCGAGGGCATCGGCACCGCCGGGTTCGTCCGCGACGTGATCGAACGCGTCACCCCCAGCGTCCTGTCCGCTCGCGCCGCCGGGCTCACCAGCGACGAGGACATCGTCGCCGAGCACATCCGGCACACCGTCGACCTGCTGGTGAACCGCTCCAAGGTCCTTGCCGACCAGATCGAAGCCGGGCGAACGGCCGTGGCGGGCCTGTACTACCGGCTCGCCGACGGAAGCGCCGAAATCGTCACCACCCGAGGGCTGCCGGACCACCCGAAGACGCGGTGAGCACCGAGCCGCCGCGCCGGTGATGACGCCGCGGCAGTGCTCATGAGCCATCCGGCGTCCCCGGTCGAGCCGTCCCGAGTGGACTGACCGCATCGCCGAGCGGATCGGCCATCCGGCCGATATCCGGACCCGCTCCGGCAGGATTCCGCTTCGGCTGACCGGAATTGACCGGCTCATCGGGCGATGTCCGCCACCCCCGCCCCGAATAGCTTCGGACTGCTCACATTTCCGGCGGAGGTGGGACCCGTTGCTGAAGCAGTCCGTGAAGACGAAGGTGCGTGTGGGGATCGCCGCGCTCATCGTGGCGGGTGGCCTGTTCGCCACGATCGCGGTGAACAGCGGATCCGGGGGCAGCGACTGGGAAGCCGAGTGCAGTTCGGCTCCGGCGGAGGCGGCGGGCAAGCACGCGAGTGCCATCGCCGAAGCCAGGAAAGCGTTGCTGGCCAACGGAAACGATCCCCGTCTCGGCATCGAGGTCGTCGATCTGAGCGCGTGCGCGGTGGAGGTGAGCTGGAAGGCCGATCAGGCGCAGCCCACCGCGTCCGTGGTGAAGCTGCTCATCGCGCTCGACCTGATCGACGGTTCCGGGGTGCCATCGGGCAGCGAAGCGACTGCCGTCCACGACATGCTCGCGGCCAGCGACGATCGCATCGCCAGCCGCCTGTGGCAACAGCACGGCGGGCCGTCGATCGTCCGGCGGCAGGTCGAGAAGCTGGGCCTCACGCACACTTCGCCCGCCGCCGACGCCGGCCAATGGGGCTCCACCCAGATGTCGCCGAGCGACGTCATCGCGGTCTACCGGCACATCACCTCGGGACTGTCCGAAGAGGAACGCGAGTTCGTCACCGAAGCGATGGAAAGCGCCCCGCGCAACGCCGCCGACGGTTTCGACCAGTACTTCGGGATTCCGCGTGCGTTCCAGGACTCGGACTGGGCGGTGAAACAGGGCTGGGGCAGCTCGGAGGGCCGACGGGTGTTCAACACCACGGGCCTGGTCCGAACCGCGTCCAGGATCTTCGCCATCGCGGTGATGGGCACCTGGAACGAAACGGTCGACCAGACCACCGCGACGACGGCGCTCACCGCCGCCACCGGCGCGCTGAAGTCCTCGCTCACCGCCGGAAGCACCTGAATCCCTCCTGGCCGGGCGCGCTCGCGCGAGCCGGTCAGCTCGGTTTCAGCGTGGGCGTGCGCAGGTCGATCCAGGTGGCGAGGTCGAGCAGCCGTTCCAGCCCGGCCCGCTGGATGTTGGTGATACCGGAGACCGTCGCCTTGGCCGCGGTCCGCACCTGTTCGTGGTCGTAGAAGTCCAGCGCCTGGTGGTCGCCCGCGATCAGCGCCCGCGCCTGCTCCTGGATCGCGGCAAGGTAGGCCGGGTCGTAGGTGCCCGGGTAGCCGCTCTTCTTCCGGTTGGCCACCGACTCGGGCAGTACGTCGCGGGTCGCGCCGCGCAGGATGCTCTTTTCCCTGCCGTCGTAGGTTTTGAGCGACCACGGCGTGTTGAACACGTACTGCACCAGCCGGTGGTCGCAGAAGGGCACGCGGACTTCGAGCCCGACGGCCATGGACATCCGGTCCTTGCGGTCGAGCAGGGTCTGCACCATCCGGGTCAGGTGCAGGTAGCACACCTCGCGCATCCGGTGCTCGAGTCCGGTCTCGGAGTCCTTGTGCGGCACCTCGCGCAACGCCTCCTGGTACCGGTCGGCGGTGTAGGCGTTCAGGTCGAGCGCGGCGGTCACCTCCGGGGTCATCAGGCCGCCGCGGTTGATCGGCGAGTTCTGGTTGGCCAGCCAGGGAAAGGTCTCGGCGTCGCGCTGTTCGTTGTGGAACCACGGGTAGCCGCCGAACACCTCGTCCGCCGACTCGCCGGACAGCGCCACCGTCGAATGGCTGCGGATGGCCTTGAACAGCAGGTACAGCGAGTTGTCCCGGTCGCCGATGCCCGAGGGAATGTCCCGCGAGCCGACCGCCGCCGCCCGCACCGACGGATCGGCCATCGCGGCGCCGTCGAGCATGATGTCCTCGTGCTCGCAGACGATGTGGTCCGCGACCGCGTGCACGTACGGGGTGTCCTGGGTCGGCGCGACCTCCTCGGCGCGGAAGTTCTCGGCCTGGTTGGGGAAGTCGACGGCGAAGCTGCGCACCACCTCGCCCTGTTCCTGCAGTTGCCCCGCGGCGATCGCGGTCATCGCCGACGAGTCGAGTCCGCCGGAGAGCAGGGTGCATCGCGGCACGTCGGCGACGAGCTGGCGCCGGATGATGTCGTCGAGCAGTTCGCGGACGTGCGACACGGTGGCCCGCTGGTCGTCGCGGTGCTCGCCCACCTCCAGCCGCCAGTACCGGGTTTCGCGCAGCCCGTTGCGGTCCACTGTGGCCAGATGCCCCGGGCGCAGCTCGCGCATGCCGTCCCAGACGGCGTGGCCGGGGGTCTTGACGAAGCCGAAGATCTCGCGGAGCCCGTCCAGGCTGACCGTGCGGTCGGCGAGCGAATTGGCCAGGATGGCCTTGGGCTCGGACCCGAACAGCACACCGTCTTCGGTTTCGAAGAAGTAGAACGGCTTGATGCCCATCCGGTCGCGGATCATCACCAGCTTGTCGGCACGGCTGTCCCAGATGGCGAAGGCGTACATGCCGTTCAGGCGGTCGACGAGCGCCTCGCCCCATTCCACGTAACCGCGCAGGACCACCTCGGTATCGGAATCGGTGGTGCACACGACGCCGCGGCGGCGCAGTTCCTCACGCAGTTCGGTGTAGTTGTACGCCTCGCCGGAATAGACCATCGCCACCGCGCCGTCCGGCGTGTCGACGACCATCGGCTGGGTCCCGCCTGGCAGGTCGATGACGGCGAGCCTGCGGTGCCCGAGCGCCGCGTGCTCGGCGTACCAGGTACCCGAGTCGTCCGGGCCGCGGCACGACATAGTCGCCGTCATGGCGTCCAGTTCGGGCCCCTGTCCTCGCAGGTCGCGACGGAACGACACCCAGCCGGTGATGCCACACACTGTAACCTCCGCATTACGAAAAGATATTGCTGAGGCTAACTATCTACCCGAGGGACGAGCCTCCGCCATACGACAGATGGGTGGTGGTCAATCAAACACCACCAAGACCACGCATAACGGTGGATAAGCGCGGATACCGCGTCAAGCACGCCTTTCGGACAGCTCGGCCGCCCCACACCCGAGCTTTCCCGAACCACCGGCGACTTCCGCGAAATCAAGCGGCGACAACAGCTCCGCACCACTCTCGAACTCCAGGTAGCACACTTCCCCGACACCATCGTCGGTGGAATCGCAGCGAACTCGAGGGAAGGGAACGGGGCTCCCGAATAACGCACTAAAGAATGCGTCCACTCAGTCGTTGACGGCCTCCACCGCGGCGGCGATTGGTTCGAGCGCCGTGATCAGCTCGTCGAGTTCGCCGGCGGTGAGCACGTCGTAGGCGGGCGCCGCCAGCTCGTCGGTGACGGCCTCGATCCGGTTCTTGACCTTCCGGCCCGCGTCGGTGAACCCGCCGTCGACGTCCACGAAGCCGCGGCCGCGCAGCCCGTCGACGACGGTGGCCAGCTTCGCTTTGGGCAGGTGGTGGATCCGGCCGAACTCCGCCGCCCGCATTCCCTGTGAAAGAGCGAACAGGACATGGGCCTCGGTGCCGCCGATGCCATGGGCGACGAGGGTGGCGTTGTGGCCGTCCCCGCGATGCTCCCGCAGCAACGTCGCCGCGTGCCAGAGCCTGGCCACCGGCTCCTCGGGCACGACGAGCGCCCGGAGCCCGGCATACAGTGCCCGCCCCTCGATCGGCGCGCTGACCGCGGCCCGGGTGGCGAGGTCGGCGACCCGCACCAGGCCGGGGGAATCGGCCAGTTCCCCGATCATCTGCCGCAGCGCCGCGGCGCTGCCCCGCTCGCGCACGGCGATCGCCTCCTCCGGGGTGGTCTTCCCCCAGACCCACGGGACGTGGCGCGCCACCTCGCCGTCGGCGAAGTTGTAGAAGACCGCGTGCACCACCTCGGCCGATACCTGCCCCAGCGGTGCGGCGCGGCCCGCGAAGTACCCGTCCCAGTAGTTGCGCATGCCCAGTGCCAGGAACGCCTCGTTCGGCACCTCGGAGAAGGTGACAGTGGCGATCGGCTCGACGAGCTCGAACATGCGGTGGACCTTGGCCTGTGCGTGCGACATCGGTCTGCGTCTCCCGTGGTCTCGGCAGCGCCCTCGTGGCGGCCGTTCACCACGGCTACGAACAGCGCGGCCCGGATTCGACAACGCCGGTCGAATCCGCCGGGCGCCGGGGTGTCACGCCTCGTCCGCACGGCTCGCGTCCGTCCGCCGCGTCGCCGTCCAGCCGCGGATCGCGGCGACGAACTCCTCGGTCGCGTCGGACTCCACGTAGAGGCCCGCACCCTCGGCGATCACGGTCGTGTGATGGGGGAACGACGCTTCCAGCCGTTCGCGTTCCTGAGCGCGGAAGCCGACCTGGGCGTCACTCCACACGATCAGGGCCGGCAGGTGGCCGAGGTCGGCGAGACCGGCCTCGACCTCGGCGAAGAAGGCCCGGCTGGCGGTGATCCGGCCGGGGAGCACCGCGGAGGCCCGGCGCCGGTCGGGGGTGTCCAGCGCCCGGCGGTAGTGGACCATCTCGGCCGCGGTCGGCTTCCGCCGCCGGTGCCCCATCGGGATGAACGCTTTGACGACGAGGTTGAGCCGCCGGGCCAGGAAGCGGATCGGGGGTCCGCCCGCGATGCGGGCGAAGGCCTCGAAGTAGAGGTCGCCGTTGACCGGCCAGGCCCAGGTGTTGGCGAGCACCAGCCGATCGAAGACGCCCGGCCGCCGCCCCGCGGCGGCAAGGCCGATCGGGCCGCCCCAGTCCTGCCCGACCAGCGTGGCCCCGGAAAGGCCGAGCGCGTCGACGAACCCGGTGACCACGTCCGCGTGCTCCTCGGGCAGAAAGCGGTAGCCGGGCCTCGGCGTCGACAGCCCGAAGCCCGGGTAGTCGAGGGCGACGCACCGGAAGTCGTCGCGCAGCGCGCTGATCACGTCGCGCCAGAGGAACGACCAGGTCGGGTTGCCGTGCAGGAGCAGCAGCGTGGGACCCGATCCCTCGTCGACGTAGTGCACGGTGTGCCCGTCGATGTCGACGAAGCGGCTCTCGAACGGGAACAGGTCGTCGTCGACCCAGGCGGGCCGCGCGTTCTCGATGGCGTCGGCCATGACGGCCCCCTTTGGCTCGCTGGTCCGGTAAACTTGAGCTTGTCACGTGCACTTGAGAAACTCAAGCAAGGATATGATGCGTAGCTACGGTCAGTACTGCGGGCTCGCCCGGTCCCTCGAAGTCGTCGGCGACCGGTGGAACCTGCTCATCGTCCGCCAGCTCCTCATCGCCCCCGCCCGCTACCGGGACCTGATCGACGGCCTCCCCGGCATCGCGACCAACCTGCTCGCCGACCGGCTCCGCGACCTCGAGGCGGCGGGCGTGCTCGAGCGGCGGCTGGCCGGCGAGGGCAGCGTGGTCGAATACGCCCTCACGCCGTGGGGTGCCGAGCTGCGCAAGCCGATCGAGAGCCTGATCCGCTGGTCCACCCCGCTGATGGCCCGCGGCCCCGGCAGCGACTCCTTCCGCCCCGAGTGGCTCGCCCTCGCGGTCCCCGCCCTGCTCGATGCCAGGGTCAAGATCCGCGCCTCCGCGACGGTCGGCCTCGAAATCGGTGGCCCGCTCCTCCAGCTCCGCGCGACACGCTCCGGTTTCGAGGTCGGCCCGCACGACGGCCGCGCCCTCGGCACCACCGTCCGCGCCGACCCCGCCGCCGTCCTCGGTCTCGCCGCGGGCGCGCTGACCCTCAGCGACGCCCGCGCCCTCGGTCTGGTCGAGATCGACGGCGACGAGTCCGTCGTCCGCACCGTCTTCGCCGCCTGACGTCCGTCCACAATGGCCGGAACGCTAGGTGCGGCTCCGCTCTTGGCGCGCCGGCACCGCGTCCAGCACCAGCTCCACCGTGGCGAGGAAGCTCTCGCGGGTGAAGCCGACGGGGTCGATGCGGCGACTGTAGCGGGCCAGCGCGGGAAAGTCCGCCGGGTCGGCGCCCAGGGTGATCACCCGGAACGTCTCCAGTCTCCGCTTTCGCTCGGCCGGGCCGGAGGAGCGGCCGGCCGCGTGCGCGGAGATCAGCGACACGGACAAGGTCACCAGCCGGTGATACCACTCGGGAACGAGTTCCTCGGGCACCCCGGCGTCGCCGAGGGCCTGCAAGGTCTCCTCGATCACGAACTGGCTGCCGGGCCCGCTGCCCGGATAGTGGCCGGCGTCCTTCGCGAGCTGCGGCAGCGCGGCGTACGCATCCCATGAGCGCAGGGTCAGGTCGACGAGCCGCGCACGCCAGTCCCCCTGCCGCCGGTAGCCGTGCATGGCCTGGACCAGCACGTGGTCCACGATCGCGAGCATCAGCTCGGTGCGGTTGCGGAAGTGGCGGTACAGGCTGGAGGAATCGGTACCCAGCTCGGCGGCCAGCTTGCGCATGCTGAACACGTCGTCGCCCTCGGCGCCGGCAAGCAGTTCCACGGCGGCGTCCAGGATGGTCTGCTTGCTCCACCGCTGACGCATGGCGACAGCTTAGCCGAGCGGAGCGAGGCCCCCGCCAAGTGATGCACGCGATGTTGCACGCGGTGCGTGCAATGAGCTTCAATGAGCACATGGCAAAGCTGCACGAGCTGGCCGCCCGGCGAGACGGGTTCGGCCTCGACCCGGAGGTTCGACGGCGACGCGACTCCGGCGAGGTCCACCGGGTGCGGGCGCCGCTGGGGCACGAGGCCATCCTGTTCAGCCGCTACGACGATGTCCGGGCCGTGCACGACGACGCCGAACGCCTGCGCCTCGCCGACCCTCTCGAATACAAACACCGCGCGCCGATTCACGGTCCGCGGTCCCTGCCGCTGGCGTGGTGACCACCCCGAAAGGAACGACGTTGACCATCGACGAACAGGTCGTCTTCCCCGACCACCAGCAAATGAGGCAACGGTTCGGCGACCTCGCCCCGGACGGCACGACGAGCACCGTGGCGCTGGCCCGCCTGTTCGAGCATCCCCGCATCGGCCTGCGTTTCCCCCGCTTCGACAAGCTCTTGGCCGACGGAGGATTCGGGCCGTTCCACATCCTGTTCGTCGGCCAGCGCGTCGAACGGCGGACGGCGTTCGGCAAGGTCGGCGAAACCATCCGGATCGGCACCGGAATCCGGGCGGCCGGGCGGTCCTCGTACACCTACGGTCAGGGCATGTTCGCCGACGGACAGCTCGTCGCCACGGCTGAGGCCACCATCGTGCTCGCCGACAAGTCAGGGCCGATCCCGTTGCCGGACGAACTGCGCACCGATCTCGACGAGCTTCGCCTGCCGGAAACAGGTGCGGCGGTCGCGTCGAAACCCGATCCACGCCGCCGCGAACGGCCGTACTACCCCGGCACTGCCACCGTCCACGCCCGCGTCGAGGACGTCGACCTCAACCGGCACGTCAACTACATCGCCCAGCTGGGCTGGTACGACGAAGCGATCGCGGCGCACGCGCACGGCCTGCTGGGAGACGGCTCCGCCAGGAACCTCCCGCAGTTCGTCCCTTGGCACTACCGCGTGACCTACCTCGGCGAGGTCCGCTATCCCGGCACCTACGACATCGGAATCGCGGTCAGCGGCCACGACGAGCACACCGTGCACTACGAACTGGGACTGTTCGAAAATGGCCAGTGCCTGGGCACCGCGGACGCCACCGCGCCGCGCGTGCGGTAGTGAACCACTGATCCCACAACGAGATCAGCGCAATCGATGCCTCGGACGCACGGCAAGGCGAGCATCCGCTCCCGGTGCTGTCAGCTCGCGGTGGATTCAGGCACGAAGTTGTCATGCGGCGGGACGCCGACCCCACCGGTTCGGCGTCCCGCCGCCGCAGCGGCACCGATCAATCAAGCTCACCATTCGCGAGGAGTTCTCGACCGCTCTTCGCATCGTTTGCTCGATTATTCCAGATTCAGTGCCGGAAGTGCGTTCGACGAAGAGTTCGCCCGCTCATTCGAGCATGGGCCAGACCTCCGCCTCGACACTCAGCGCGGTGGCGACATCGAGCTCACCGGACCGGACCTTACCTGCGAGGGACCCGTCGTCAGGGCTGAGGAACAACCAGCCGCTGACCTGCCTGTCGCAATAACCGCGACCGCCGTCGTCCCCGCTCGTTTTGGTGAAGTGATTACGCGCGGCGATGGTGTGCGGCCACCACGCTCTGCCCCATCTGATGACAATTCTGGCGATGTCGCTGGGGACGTCGCGAGGGTGGATCAACCGGTCACCGGTGAGCGCGACCAGTTTTGGCGTGTACGTCGCTCCGGGCGCGGTCAAGAGCAGATAATCGGACACAACAGCCTCCCCAGCTGTGCAAACACGATAATATGATCTTCGGACCACGAGCCGCTCGTCGACGCGCACGAGAGAACGTGCGCTCAAAGATTTTTGCGGCCTCGGGTCTTCGGAACCAGCGTAAACTGGTTGCGGCTGTCTGCTCAACCGGGCTGGCAAATACTAGCAAACCCCAGATATTTGTTCTGTTTCCGGTGCCTTTTTCGGCGAACGGCCAGGTAGGGCGCACCTTCGGGCCCGGAATTCTCGAGCCCTGGCTGCGCCGCCGCGCTCAGGACGCATCCGGATGAGCCTGCTCGTAAAGCTGCAGGATGCGGTGCGCGATCAAGCCCCGGTCGGTGACCGGGAGGTTGTTTTCCCGTGCCCAGCGCCGGATCACCGGATTGTCCTGTCGCGCCGCGGGCGCCGCGCCACCTTCCCGCACCGATTTTCTCCGGTACCCGCGGACGTAGCGGCCCGCCTTGGCGTACCGGGAGAGCACGGAGCGAAGGGCGGCCGCGTTCTCCCGCGACAGGTCTATCCGGAACCGGTCACCATCCAGCTCGAACAAGATCGTTTCCTGTGCTGCGGTTCCGTCCAAGTCGTCCACGAGGTACTGAGCCACGATTCCCCTCAAGAGGCAACACACGCGCGGGCGCCCGCGCGACGACGACCGGCCCTGGACCAATTCGCTGCGGCAAATGGCCCGTGAGCTTGTGTACGCCGAGAAAATGACGGCGGGGACAGGTCGCGGACCGACCTGTTCCCGCCGTCATGATTTTGTCGCCCGCGACCGCGATCGGTCACGGCCCGCCGGAGCGGGTCAGTTGTGCTGCGCCGACCCGCCGTCGACCACCGCACCCGACGAGCAGTTGTAGGGCGATTCGCCGCCCGTCTCGTTCTCACCGGGGGAAAGAATCGGCAGGCCGAGGCCGTTGAGGGCGTTGCGGATCGGCACCTGGACACCGAGCACGTTCACATCGTTGCCGCAAATGCCGGGGTTGACGTTGACGTTGTGCAGCAGGTCGATGTTGTTGAGGTTGACCAGGCCGACCTGACCGCCGTGGTCGTGGCCCCAGCGGTGGGAGTGGCCGGGCTTGGGGCTGTCGGCGCCGTCGTGCCCGGCGGCCGAGGCGATTCCGCCACAGGTCATGGCCACGGCCGCGGCGGCGGCCACGGTGAATCCGATCTTCCGAATCATTCGTACTCCTGATGTTCGTGTCGATTTTTTCTGCGAGCTGATCCCGTGACCGGCGTCGGCACAGTCACGTCGTAGAGCTGGTTCGTCCCGATGTGCCGCGGTTTCCGCGCCGCAGTACTTCAGTACGACGAAGCGGACCGGGCGCACCCGCCGCTTTGCACTCCCAGGCTTCACACTTGGTTTTGCCACTCGATAGACAAACTGGACATCCCAACTTCACCGAGGTGACGCTCCCGCACCGCGTGATCACGCGAACAATTACTCGCAGTGGTGGAGACCGTACACACGGCGAGCAATTGCTGTCCAGGCGATGCCCCGATTGTGTCGGGGTGCGATCCTCTGACCGGGCTTGCCGTCCCCTGTTCGAGTAGCGGCACGGCCCGGTCCGCGGCCACGGCGGCCGCGCGCACGAAGGGGGTCGAGAGATCAAAAAGCGTTGGAGTGGCGGAAAAGCAGGGCGAGTCCGAGGTGTGCGCGAACACCGCGACGCCCCCGCTCGCGCCCGGTGCCCATCACACCTCTGATCGACTCGTGGCGAAGCAGCACAACCTGGCACTCCACCGCGGCAAGACGCCTCGGCCCCTGGTTCGCCGACCGAGCAGGACAAAACGGACCCAGCGGCCTTCAGCGCGGCCGAATCCACGGAGACCTTGCCCTGCCGGCGAAGCCCGGCCCGCGGCCTGGCCGAACACCTTAGTGTGGACGCCGCGGCGCGCTAAGGCTCCCGGCTGGCTGGAAACCGGCCTGGAAAGCAAAAGGGAGTTCGCCGGAACGAGCTACCGGCGGTACGCGCACACCGGACCACCGGGTTTTTCCGGCGTAACGTCCTATCGCGGTTGCAAATCAGCCGACGGGCGGGCTCCTGCTTTTCCTCAATCCACGACGGTGCTCGTTCCGGGCAACATCAACGGAAAGGGATTTCATGTCTGTCATCAAACGGGTCGCCGGTATCGGCGGCCTGCTGGTCGCGATGCTGGTGGCCGCCGCCGGCGTCGCGAGCGCCGATACGGAGCCCGGTGCCTCGTACTCCGACACCACCGTCGCCACCGGCAGCACCGGTGCGGTGGTCCAGCACAAGAAGGCGTCCGCCCATGGCGGCGACGCCCGGTACCGTGAAAGCACGGTTTCGGCCGGCGTCGGCGGTGCATCGGTCCGGCGGCACAGCGCGGACACCGATTCGGGCTACCACCGCGACGGCGTCCGGCGGCACCGGGGACACGACTCAGCGGTGCGGGACAACGGCACGGCGTTCCGGGACACGACGACGACCGCGGGCCCCCATGGCGCGAGTTCCAGCGGTGTCGAGGCGGCGACCACGCGCAACGGCAGCGGCTACCACAAATGGGCCAATGCGGCCGGACCCAGCGGAGCGGTCTCCAGCGGTGTCCTGAGCGTTTCGGACGTGACCGGTTCGGCGTTCCGCCAGTGGCTGTCGACCGCGGGCCCGGAGGGGGCCACCCACCACGACACCGGCGCGATCGCGGCCAGCGGGTCGGTGCGCTGACGCTCCTCCGGTAGTCACTGAGCACAACTCCGATGGGAGTGGGCTGGACGTCGTCGTACCAGCCCACTCCCATCGAGCGGTTATGGCTGGCCACGCTCACTGCGGCCGATGGCCCGGCCAGAAGTTGTTGATGTTGTTGTGTCCCAACGCTTTCTCACGCACAGTCACTCGAACGGGTGCACGGAACGGCGGTCAGGGGTCTGGCCTCGCACACGATGGGGGCAGCCGCTGGAATCGACCGGCGAGGAACGGTAAGTTCCCCGGCGCGGGTGGGCCGAAAGCAACTTTCCCTGTCATACCAGGAATTTCCCATCCCGCGAAGAATTCCCATTCTTGTACACTGAGGAGATCATCTTGTCGAAGAAGTTCGGGTTCGCGGCGAAGCTCGCCGGAACCTCGCTGGCGCTTGTCTTCGCGGCGAGCGCGGGTGCCGGCGTGGCGCAGGCGGTCACCGTGGACGGCACGCCGACCGATTCCGGCACCGAGGCGCTGACGGTGACCGGCGGCCTGCTCGACCGGCAAACGGATCTGGTCGAATTCCTCCAGCAGATGCTCGCGGGTGGCGCCACGCCATTGGGAACGATCAACGCGGCGCTGCACAAGGGTTTCGCACCCGCGGACGTCCTCAAGTCCGCCGTCGAAGCGGGCCTCGACCCGGCCGTCGTCAAAGACGCAGCGCGGAAGCTCGGCGTCTCCACCGACGTCATCGACCACGTGCTGGGCTCGGTGCGCTTGGCACAGCTGATCCCGGCGAGGTAGGTCGTCACCCCTCCCCGGCACCTCGGCGGCCGGTTCCGCCGATATCGCGCCGGACCCGGTCGGCTCGTCACGGCTTCGAAGCCGTGACGAGCCGACCGGGTCGGTTGAGCGCGTTCAGGCCTTGCGCTGCATGCTTTTCCGCGCGGGATTGCCTTGTTCCGACGCCTTGGGATCCTTTTCGCCCTGTTTCGCTCGCACGCCGGATTCGACGCGGTCGCCGAGATTCTCGTCCACGTTGTGCCAGTAGTCGAAGGCTCGCTTCAACACCGGTTCGGAGACGCCGTTGAGCAGGTGGCCCACGATGTTGTCGACCAGGCGTTCGCGGGCCGCGTCGTCCAGGACGTCGCGCACCATCGTGCCCGCCTGACCCCAGTCGTCGTCCTCGGCGTGATCGACATAGGCCGAACGCACCATTTCACCCTCGGCCGCCCAGCCCGCCGGTGTGCCGTAGCGCTGCACGTCGGCGCGCGGCCCGCCCTTGGAATTCGGCGCGTACACCGGGTCCGACACCTTGTCGAAGCGCAGCGCGCCGTCCTTGCTGTAGCTGTGCACGGGTGACTTGGACGCGTTGACGGGCAACTGCTTGTAGTTCGCCCCGATGCGGTAGCGGTGCGCGTCCGCGTAGGCGAAGAGCCGTCCCAGCAGCATCCGGTCCGGGCTCGGGCCGATTCCGGGTACCAGGTTGTTCGGTTCGAAGGCGGCCTGTTCGATCTCGGTGTGGTGGTCGGTCGGGTTGCGGTCCAGCGTCATCCGGCCCACCTCGGTCAGCGGGTAGTCGCCGTGCGGCCACACCTTGGTGAGATCGAACGGGTTGAACCGGTAGTTCTCCGCGTCGTCGAACGGCATCACCTGGACATAAAGAGTCCATTGTGGATAATCGCCGCGCGCGATCGCCTCGAACAGGTCCCGCGTGTGGTAGTCGGTGTCCGCGGCGGCCATCTGGTCCGCCTCGTGCTGGGTGAAGTGCTCCATCCCCTGCTCGGTCTTGAAGTGGTACTTCACCCAGAACCGCTCGCCCGAAGCGTTGACCCACAGGTAGGTGTGCGAGCTGTACCCGTTCATGTGCCGCCAGGTGCGCGGAATACCGCGGTCCCCCATCAGCCAGGTGACCTGGTGCGCCGACTCCGGTGACAGCGTCCAGAAGTCCCACTGCATGTCGTGGTCGCGCAGATTGTTGTCCGCCCGCCGCTTCTGCGACCGGATGAAGTGCTGGAACTTCAACGGGTCCTTGACGAAGAACACCGGCGTGTTGTTGCCGACCATGTCGTACACGCCTTCGCCGGTGTAGAACTTCAAGGCGAAGCCACGGGGATCACGCCAGGTGTCGGGGCTGCCGCGCTCCCCCGCGACGGTGGAGAACCGGGCGACCATCTCGGTTTTCGCACCCGGCTGGAACACCGCCGCCTTGGTGTAGCCGCTGACGTCCGCAGTCACCTCGAAGTGGCCGAAAGCGCCGCTGCCCTTGGCGTGGGGCTGCCGCTCGGGAACCCGCTCGCGGTTGAACTGGGCCATCTGCTCGATGAGGTAGTGGTCCTGGAGCAGGATCGGGCCACCCGGCCCGAGCGTGAGCGAGTGCTCGTCGCTTTCGACCGGGATACCGGCATCCGTCGTGGTCGGGACGTCCGTCATGGTGTCCTCTCATCGTGGTGGGCTGGCTTGTCAGCACAGGTGGCGAGCACGTCGTAGCCGGCTGCGCGGAGACCTGCGATCAGTTCTGGGCGGGTACCCGCCTTCGCGGCGGCTACACCTGGCCGGCTCCGACGATCACACGGTCGGGGCATGCGGCAGGGCGGCGCGGCTACTTCGGCAGCAAGGTCCCGAGCGGGCCGAGGTCGAGGTTCAGGTCCGACGCGGACAGGTCGTAGCGCTCGCGCAGTTCGGTCAGCCGGTCTTCCAGCAGCATCAGGGTGAGGCCCATGCGCTCCTCCTGCGCTTCGCTCAGGTCGCCCTCCTCGACCCGCCGCAGCGCCTGGCGTTCCATCAGCTGGCGCAGCAGTTCGACGATCGTCAGCACGAGTTTCATCAGATCGCGTTCGACGGTGTCGCGGTCGGTGTCGATGCGGTCGGTGAGGGTGTGCGACGCGCGGGACAGCGCGGCGCCGATCCGCTCGGCCGCGTCCGGGTCCGGGTCCGGTGTGCCTGCCATGGTTTCCTCCCTCACCACCGCAGCGGGGACGGGCGGTCCGCCTTGACCGAGGTGATCAACGCCCGCAGGGAAATGTGCACGAGGTCTACCCCCGCGATCGACAGCGTCACATCGCCGGTGAGCACCACCCCGCCCGCGAGGAGCCGGTCCAGCAGATCGACGAGGGAGACCTCCCGCCCGGCCAGCGGGTGTTCCGCGGCTCCCGGCCCGATCCGGTGCTCGAGTTCGGCGGGGTGCGCGGTCTGCTCGGCGCTCATCCCGGCGCGTCCGGTCCGGCGGACAGGTCCGGCAGCCCGAACGAATAGGGCGCCCACGGGCCGGTCACCTCGATCCGGCAACCGCGGGCCGCGGCGCGCAGTTCCCCGGCCAGCGCCAGGAAGCGGTCACCCTGTCCGTCGGGAACGAGGTAGGCCACGTTGAGCGCGTTCACCCCCGCTTCCCCGGACAGTTCGGCGCTCTGCGGACGGTGCGCGCGGCGCTCCTCGGCCAGCTCGCTCAGCGCGGTGTCGACCTCGTCGGCGGCCTGGACTGCGGACTGCCACGCTTCGTCCTTCGACCGTTGCTCGGTCAGCCGTTTCCGCAAGTACGAGCGGCCGGGTCGATCGTCGCCCGCCGCCGACGCCACAGCGGCGGGCACCGGCTTCGACAGATCGGCGTAGACTTTCACACCCCATTCGACGCGCCCGTCGACGCGATCCAGCGCGGCGGAGATCCGGGCATGACCGGTTTCCAGAACCGTTCGCACGCGGTGCTGGTCCAGGTAGAGGGTCGCCAGCCGGAACGGCAGCGTGGCGCCGTGCCGGGCGATCTCGCCGACCACGTCGTCGTGCCGCCTGGCGACCTCTTCCAGCCAGGCCAGGTCTTCGAGTTTGGCGCGCAGCGCGGTTTCGCCGAACTGTCCTAACGGGACCGGGCCGGCCACCACGGTCAGGTCGGCGAAGGTGACCGGCTCCACGAGCGCGCCCTGCAGGCCGCGCAAGCCGTCCAGGGCCGCGGCGGGAAGGTTCCGGGTGACCGCGTAGCAGTACCACACCGATGCGTCCGCGCACTGTGCCGTCTGGAGGGACTCCGCCCTCCGCTCCTCGATGCTCATGACCTGCCCTGTCGCCCTTCGAGTTCCGCTACCTTCTCCTTGAGCCGCCGGTTTTCGTCGGCGAGTTCCCCGTTCGCGGGTTTGGACGTCAGCGAGGGATCGTGCTCCCACCAGTCGATGCCCATCTCCTTCGCCCTGTCCACCGAAGCGACCAGCAGGCGCAACTTGATCGTCAGCAGCTCGATGTCGAGCAGGTTGATCTGGATATCGCCCGCGATGACGATTCCCTTGTCCAGCACGCGTTCCAGGATGTCGGCGAGGTTTGCCCCCGAGGGCGCGCCGCGCGTGGCGGCGCGCCCTCCGACCGGGCCGGCCGGTTCGGTCATGTGCTCCGTCCCTTCATCACAAGCGGACCGCCTCAGCGCGCGCCGGCTGGCTGCCGGGCGCCGTGGCGCGGCCGCTCGTCCTCTTCGGGCTCGTCGCCGTCGTCCTCGAACTCGTCGTCCTCGAACTCGTCTTCGTCCAGCTCGTCGTCTTCGGGCTCGTCGTCCTCTTCGTATTCGTCCTCATCGGACTCTTCATCGGACTCTTCGTCGATTTCCGCGTCGGAGCCGTCTTGATCTTCGGCTTCGTCGTAGCCGTCTTCCGGCTCGTCCTCCGCTTCCTCCGCATCGAGTGCCTCGTCGTGCGTGCGGACGACCTCGCCGTCGCGGATCTCGCCACGCCAGCCTTCGCCGGATGCCTCGCCCGCCATCGAGACGAAACGGCGGTAGTGCTTGAGGTCGAGCCGTGCCCGCCTTCCCTGCGCGCGCCAGATGTTGCCCGTCTTCTCGAACAGGCCCGACGGGTAGTACTCGATGACGAGCAGGATCTTGGTGAGGTTGTCGCCGAGGGGGTGGAACGTGACGACCCCCTTGATCGTCCCCTTCGGACCGTCGGTGGTCCACACGATCCGCTGGTCGGGGATCTGCTCGGTCGTGGTCGCCTTCATCGTCCGGTTGGACCAGAAGATCTTGAACTTCCAGTTCGACGTCGTGTCGTCCGCGCGCTCCGCGCTGCTGACGCCCTTGCTGAAGCTGCTGAACTTCTGGTATTCGGTCCACTGGTCGTAGGCCTCGCGGACCGGCACACCGACGTCGATGTCCTCCACGATGTTGATGACCTTCTTCCCGCCGGAACCGCCCTTTCCCTTGCTGCCCTTGAACAAGCCGGTCACCTTGTCCTTGATCGCCTTGCCGCCGGTTTCGGCGACGGCGCGCAGCGGTGACTTGCCTTCGGCGACCTTGCCCCCCGCGGTGAACAGCGAGCCGACGGTGCCGCCGTTCTCGGCGACGTCCGATAGGCGCTTGGTGGCCGCGCCGAGCTTGTCCCCGACCGACGACATCATGTTCTGCGCCTTGGCCTGCAGGTAGTCCTCACCCGCGGCGAAGAGCTGTTCGGTGGCGGGGTTCCGGGCGGCGTGGTCCCGCAGCTTCGAGATCGGGCCGCCTTCGTCGTTGCCTGCCATGCCTAGCTCCTCTTCGCGGTCGAGCCGCTTCGCTTGGCGGCGGTCCGTGCCTGCGGCTTCGCCGCGGTCTTCCGGGCGTCGGTGGTCTTGCGCGCGCTCCCCGATCCGGACTTGGCGGTCCCGGTCGTCTTGCCGGTCGCGCTCTTCGCGCTACCGCCGGTCGCCCGCTTCGGCGCCTGCTTCGCCGTCGACGAGTTCGACCTCGACCGGGAAGCGGATCCACCGCCGGAGCGCCCGTTGCCCGACGAACCCGTGCGCGCCGAAGTGGCCTTCGCGCGGGTCGTCCGGGCCGCCGCCGCGGTGCGTTTCGGCGCCTCACCGGCGGCGTTCCCGGCTTTGCGCACGCTTTCCTCAGCGCCTTCGCGGACGTCGTCGGCACCCTCCCGCAGGCCGTCAGCGCGTTCGTGGAGTGAATCGGTGAGCTTGTCGGCCTGGTTGGACAGCATCGTGGTGGCGATGGTCTTGCCGGTCGTGAGCATTTCGCCGCGGACCTGGTCACGCAGCCCGCTGAGCTGCGGCGACGAGGCCAGTTCCTTGGTCACGTCGGTGAGCAGCTTCTTCGGGTCCAGGTTGAGCTTCTTGCCGATCAGCCAGGCGCCCATCGAGATCGCCAGCTTGGCCTTCTTCCGTCTTCCCAGTACATATCCGCCCACTACCGCGGCGGCTATCTTCATTCCCGGCGTCATGCGAGGAGTTCCTTCCTGTTATCGGGTGGCCCCCCGGCCGATTTCTTCCAGTTGGTCCAGTAGCTCGTCCTCACGCTCGTCGAACTCCGCTTCACTGATTTCCCCTGCCAGCAGGCTCCGCTCCAGCTCCACGAGCTGGCGCCGGAGCACCACCGCCTGTTCCGCGATCGCGGCGTCGGTCACCTGGCCGATGGTCCAGGCCACGCCGCGCACCGGGGCGAGCGGCAGCAGCACGATCTCGCTGAGCAGCCCCATCAGGCCGGTTGCGGGCTGTCGGCGAAGCTGTACGGCGGCAGCGGGCCGCGTGTCCTGATGTCGGCCACCTCGCCCATCGAACGGCTCACCGCGTTCACCGCGGCCTCGAAGTTCTCGATCTCGCCCCGGTCGACGAGGAAGGACCGGTTCAGGAAGCACCCGGACACCGCCGGACCGTCGCTTTGCCGACGGGCGTGCGCCTCCACCGCGGTCACGATCGCCGCCGCGTCCTGTGCCTCGCGCTCGGCGAGTGCCGCGGCCACGGTCTCACCGAAGCGGACCCGCTCGTCGGGCGTGCCACCGCCGCGCTCGCGGAGATCTTCGTTCAGCTGCCGCAGCCCGGCGTCTTCGATCAGCACCGCCCGCAGAACCGCGTCCTCGTGGTGCGACACCTTGAGGTTCATCTCGACCCTGCCGTCCACATCGGACAGCGTGCCCCGGTACTCCTCCTGCCGCGCGGCCACCTCACGGGCCACCGACCCGTCGTCCTCGGCCACCACGCCGAACCGCATCGGCAGCACCGCGCCCTGCAGGCACAGCGCTTCGAGCACGGTCTCGTGCGCGAGCAGGTCCCGTCGCTTGGCCCTGAGCTGCGCGTCCACATCACCGACCACGGCCTTGAGCTCGCCGGCCTCGATGGTGCGCACCGGGCCCGGTTCTTCCCCGACGCCGGTCAGGCCGTCCACCCTGGCCGGATGCGCCGCGGCGACGATGCCGTACAGGTAGGTGCTCATTCCGACCTCGCACTTCGCCTGCCGCGACTCCGCGGGCGTGCTTCCTGCTCTTCCCGCTCGTCCTTGCCGCTGGACTTCTGGAACTGCTCGGCGAAGGTTTCGGCGGCACCGGTCAGCGCGCCCTTCGTCTTGCCCTTGCTGCCCTTTTCGGTCACGTCACCGACCAGGTCGGGCAGGGTCGTCGCGTTCGACGCCTGGTTGAGGTCGAGCCGGTTGCACGCCTCGGCGAACCGCAGGTAGGTGTCCACGCTCGCGACCACGATGCGCGCGTCGATGGTGATCAGCTCGATGCCCACCAGGGAGACCCTGACGAAGACGTCGATCACCAGGCCCTTGTCCAGGATGAGATCGAGGATGTCGTACAGGTTCCCGGATCCCGATCCGCCTCTGCCCTGCGGTGATCCCGATTGCGTTGTCGCTACTGACATGTCGGGTGTCCTTTCGCTTGCTCGTGTGCCTCACCGGTCGAGCTGACCGCGCCCGTAGCGGCGCAGCCGCTCGTACCCGGTGAACTCACCGTCCGGCTCGAGGCGCACCGCGTAGGTCGCCAGCACGCTCGTCGTGTCCGGGATGCGAGCCAGCTCGACGACCTCGACGTGCATTTCCCAGCCGTGGTCCGTCTTGGTGAACGCGGACACGGATTCGATCTCGAGACCGGCGATCTCCTCGAACTCCTGCCGCGCACCGCGGATCAGCTCGGCGGTGGGCGGCTTCTTGCGGGCGGGGGCCCGTTTCCCGCTGGCGCTCCCGGTCCGCGCCGCGCCGGCTCGCCTCGGTGTCGAGTCGTCTCCACTCATGACTCAGCGTCGGCTCCCTTCAGCCTTTCGTCGCCGACCTCAAGCCGGGCTGGACGGTGAACTGCTGCACAGGGGTTAACACGAAGGAACGCAATCCAAACCCGCTCCAGAAACGAAGGGGCGGCCCGGATTCCCATTTCGCCCGACACGGAGAGTGGAATTACCGCGACACGCACGGTGACCCTTCACGAGGGTAATCAGCACCGGGATCACGAACGTCCAACCAGGTCGTTCGGACACGAAAGACGTTGCACAGCAACGACTTCAACCCGTCGGGCAACGACTACGGCAGCACCGGGGGAAACTGGCCTACCGAGAAGTAGGGTCGGGCGATTCCGCGCGGGAAACTGTCGAATTAGGCGCGCCAGGGTTCGGCATTTCGCAGCCAAAGAGGCGCCAGTCAGACCAGGGACCGTACCGCCATTTGACGTAGCAGAAGATTTCCGGAAAATACCGGGAGTGGCTGTGGCATCACGGTCAGCCGAGGGCTTTGCCGCGCGGGGCGGTCGCGCGGGGCGGTCGCGCGGCTGGTCAAAATGGACGGATGCTCGCCCGCACCGCTCCCCGTTCCGACACCGCCGCGAGACGCCGCACCGCGCCGGCGGCCTTCGCGATCTCGTTCGTACTGGTGTGGAGCAGCGGCTACCTGGTCGGCGGGATCGGCCCCAGGGTCGCCTCGCCGACCGCGCTGGGGTTCTGGCGGTTCCTGTTCGCGGCCTCGCTACTCGCCGTCGTCGTCGCGGTGACCCGGCAGACGAATAACGCAACCGGGTACCCATTCCCCGGCCGGTGCACACCTGCCGGCGCCGAAGCGGCGGAACGTCAGTCCGCACCGGCCACCGAGAACTGCCCGTCGGCGCAGAAGAGCAGGCACACGATCGCGTTCGCCCTGTCCACGGGCTCGGGCGCGCCCACGGCGAGGCCGAGTTGCACCTCCGCGTCGCCGTCGCGCCCGCAGAGGGTGGCGAGCATCGCGCGCAGGATGGCTCGCACCGCGGGAGTAAGGTCGTCCACCTCGACCCGGTCACCGTGCCCGTCGTGGATCTCGGCGAAGTACGCCTGGTCCGGCCCCGCGGGCCCGACCCTCCGCTCGAGCCCCGCCGCGGCCTCGCCGATCAGTGCGGCGAACACCGCGCCAAGCGTGTCCCTGGTGTGCTCGCTCTCGTCCGCGGTCAAGGCGCAGATGATGTCGCCCACCGCGTCGAGCCGGTCGTGGCGGAGGAGATACCGGAGTTCGCGGCTGATCCGCGGCGCGTCGTCATGCACGGACCGGGGGTACCCGCGCTCGTCGGCGTCATACCTCGTCGCGCCGATTTTTCCCGGTTCGGTACGGCGCCGGCCCCGCCGCTTACCCCGCCCGGTTTCCGGGTAGCCACTCGTCATGGCAGCTACCAGTACGGTCGATCGGTTCGTCGTCATCGGCAGCGGCCCCGCCGCGTTGTCGGCCGCGCGGGCGTACCGGGAAGCCGGCGGGGAGGGCGAGGTTCGCATGCTCACCGCCGACGGCGAGCTTCCTTACGCGCGGCCGCCCCTGTCGAAGGAGTTCCTGCGTGCCGAAGTGAACGACGATGAGCTCCCCCTCGAAGAGCCGTCCTGCTACCGGCGGAACCGGATCGACGTTTCCCTGGACGACCCCGTCACCTCCTGGGACACCGGCGCGCGGACGGTCAGGACCGCGGCGGGCGCCACCGTGACGTACTCCCAGTGCCTCTTCGCGACCGGAGCCGGGCCCAAACGCCCTCCCGTGCCAGGAGCGGACCACGCGGACGTCCACACGCTGCGCTCCGCCGCAGACGCACGGGCACTGCGGGAGGCGGCGCGCGGCCGCCGCGGCGCGGTCGTCATCGGGGCCGGGTTCATCGGCTGCGAGGCGGCGGTGTCCCTCAGCAGGCTCGGGCCGCAGGTCACCGTGGTGTGCCAGGAGCCGGTGCCGCAACACGACCGGCTCGGCGCCGAAGCGGGCACCGAAATCCTTCGCTGGCTCAAATCCGAAGGGGTCAGTGTGCTGACGGGAACCAAGCTGCTCGGGATCGACGCGGGACACCGGGTGCGCACCGATCTCGTGCCGGTGCTGGACGCCGACGTGGTCCTGCTGGCCACCGGCATCTCCCCTCGGGCGGCGCTTGCGGAGCAGGCGGGGCTCACCGTTGAGCAAGGTCGCGTCGTCGTCGACGAACGGATGCGCACCGGCGTCGACGGGGTGTACGCGGCCGGGGACGTGGCCCTCGCGCGCAACGCGGCCGCGCGCCGTCATCTTCCGGTCGAGCACTGGGGCGAGGCCGAAGCCATGGGCGAGATCGCGGGGGCCAACGCGGCGGGCGAAGACCGGACGTGGCGGAACACACCCGGTTTCTGGTCGGTGATCGGGGATCGCGTGCTCAAGTACGCCGCGTGGGGCGACGGGTTCGACGAAGCGAAGATGATCCGGCACGGCGAATCATCCTTCACCGTCTGGTACGGCCAGGACGGCGTGACCGTGGGCGTGCTCGCCCACGACGCCGACGACGACTACGAAACGGGTGCGGGCCTGGTGGAAACGGGTGCGCCCGTGCCCTGATTACTCCGCCCGATCGCGGGTACTCCCCCGGCAGAGGCCGACGTCCACGGCCCACCGACCCCGTCGTCCACATTCAGGAGGATCGCACATGACCGACCGCGAGGACGCGTCCGCCGAAGGCGTCAAGGGTGCCGTCGAGGAGATCAAGGGCAAGGTCAAGGAGACCGCGGGCACCTTCACCGGCAACGACTCGATGGAGCGGGAAGGCAAGGCCCAGCGGGAAAAGGCCGCCGCGCAGCAGGAGGTCGCCGAGAAGGAAGCGGAGGCGGAACGCGCCAGGGCCAAGGCGGACGAGCACGAGGCGCGCGAAAACCGGGAACAGTAGCCGAGACCGACGCGGTGCCGGTGGGACGATCCCACCGGCACCGTCCTATCCCGACTGTCCTTTATCCACAGTCCACAAGGAGGCGGCGGCATGACCAGCCTGCTCGAAACACCGGCTGTGGCGGCCGAACTCCGGCGGCTGGCCGAGGACGGTGCGCTCGACCTGCCCCTGCCAGGCGGCGGGCACACCGGCGATCGCTGGTCCGCACTGGCCGATCTCGGCGGCCGCGACCTCGCGCTGGCCAGGCTCGCCGAAGGGCACACCGACGCGCTCGCCGTGCTCGCCGAAGCGGGACGAGACCCCGCGCCCGGCGCGCTGTACGGCGTCTGGGCGGCGAAGTCCGGCGGCACCGGCGCACGGCTCGCCGGCGGAGAGCTGTCGGGCACGGTGCGGTTCTGCTCCGGTGCGCACTTCCTCGATCGCGCAGTCGTCGCGGCGGGCGACCACCTCGTCGAGGTGGACCTCGCGCGGGCGGGCATCACCCGCGACGAGGAAAGCTGGCAGGCGATCGGCATGGCCGCCTCCGACAGCGCCGACGTGACCTTCCACGGCGTTCCCGTCGAACCGGGCGAAATCATCGGTCCGCCGGGATGGTACGTGTCGCGGTCCGGCTTCGCCCGCGGCGGCTGCGGTGTCGCCGCCGTCTGGCTCGGCGGCTGCGACGGTGTCGTCGGCTACGTGACCGCGCACCTGCGCGCCCGCGACCACGTCGACGAGCACCAGCTCGCCCACCTCGGCGCGATGCACACCGCGATCCGGGCCGCGGAAGCGGTGTTGCGCCAGGCGGCGCACGCGATCGACGAGGGCACCGACACCGACCCGCCGCGGACGGCGGCCACCTGCCGCGCCGCCGTCGAACGGGCCACCACGGAGGTCCTCGACCGCGCCCCGAAGGTCACCGGCCCCACCCCGTTGTGCCGTGACCGGGATTTCGCCCAGCGCCTCGCCGATCTCCTGGTCTACGTGCGCCAGCACCACGCCGAACGAGACCTCGCCGCGCTCGGGCGCACCGTGCTCGACGGCGTGGACCAGTGACCACAATGGACGATCCATGGACGGAAGCCTTGACAGCACAACGTCTACGGCCGTTGGAGCTGAACGGGATCGCGCGCGCCGCACTCGTCGCCGCGCATCCCGACGACGAGACGCTCGGCGCGGGCGGCCTCGCCCAGCGGTTGCACGCCAACGGCACGGAGCTCACCGTGGTCGTGGCGACGGACGGCGAGGCGGCATTTCCCCTTTCCGGCGAACGCGAACGCCGCAGGCTCGCCGCGACCCGTCGCGAGGAACTGCGGAAGTCCCTTGCCGCACAAGGGATCACAGGCGTCGAACCCGTCTGGCTCGGACTGCCGGACTCGGGCCTGCACCGCTGCCCCGGTCCGCTCGCCGAAGCACTGGGAGACCTGCTCGACGGCAGTGACCTGTGCCTGGCTCCGTGGCCGGACGACCCGCACCCCGACCACCGCGAAACCGGGCTGGCCGTGTTCCGTGCCGCGCCGGAAATCGCGCAATGCTGGTCGTACCCGATCTGGATGTGGCACCGGCACGATCCCGGCGACCCCGCAATCCCTTGGCACCGAGCCTTTTCCCACGAGCTGACCGATCCGGAGCACGCCGCGAAGGCGGCCGCGATCGACGCGTTCGCCTCGCAGACCGGGCCAGGGCCCGGTGGCGAAGATCCGATCCTGCCCGCCGGTGTGCTCGCCCATTTCCGGGGCAGGCGCGAGATGTTCTTCCGCGAACCGCCGCACCGATCGGCGCCTCGCACGCGCTTCGACGAGTTGTACCGCGACACAGCCGATCCGTGGCACGTGCGGTCGCGCTGGTACGAACGGCGCAAGCGCGCACTCGCGCTCGCCGCGCTGCCGAGGGAGCACTACGGCACCGCGGTCGAACCGGCGTGCGGCAACGGTGCCTTCACCGGGGAACTGGCCGCGCGGTGCGATCGGGTGCACGCGTTCGACCCCGTGCGCGCCGCCGTCGAAGCCGCGCGGCGCGCCACCGCGAACCTGCCCCACGTCGAGATCGGGACCGGCGCGCTGCCGGGCGCGCTCGTCGCGGAGGACGCGGATCTGGTGGTGCACAGTGAAATCCTGTACTACCTCGACGACGGTGATCTCGCGGAAACCTTCGAGCGCACCGCCGGGGCATTGCGCCGCGGCGGGCACGTGCTGGCCGTGCACTGGAAGCCGTGGGCGCCGGAGGCACCCCGCGACGGCGCCGACGCGCACCGCCGCCTGCTCGCGCACCCCGCCTTCGAGCCGCTGGTCGGCCACGACGACGAGGAGTTCGTCCTGCACGTGCTGAAGCGGCGATGATCACCGCCGTCGGTGTCGTCGTCCCCGCGCGGGACGAAGCCGGAACCGTCGGCGCGTGCCTGGACGCCATCGCGCACGCCCTGCGGCGCCTGCCCGCACGGCTCGACCGCGCGGTGTGCGTCGTCGCCGACCGCTGTACCGACGACACCGCGGAAACCGCGGCAGCCGCCTTCGGTGGCTGGCCGCCGGGACTGATCTGCCGCACCGAACGCGACCGGACCATCGGCGAGGTCCGCGCGCTGGGCGCACGACAATGCCTCTCGCGGCTGGCCGCGCACCACCCCGCGGAGACACTGCTGCTCAGCACGGACGCCGACAGCCGCGTCGACCCGGCATGGGCGTGCGAACACTTCGCCAGGGCGAGCGAAGGCCACCACGCGATCGCCGGATCCGCGGAACTCATGAGCCCCTCGGCGCTGAGACCGCTCGCGCGTTGCCGGTACCAGTCCCTCCTCGAAGACACCCTCCGGCCGGAGGGGCACGGAAACGTCTACGGCGCGAACCTCGGCGTGCGAGCCGACGCCTACGCGTCCGTCGGCGGCTTCGCCGCCCTGCGCACCGGCGAGGACCACGATCTGTGGAACCGGCTGGGACGGGCGGGATTCCGGCGCTGTTACGACGATCGCGCGCGCGTGATCACCAGTTCACGGCTCTCCGGTCGCGCGCCCGGCGGGCTCGCGGCACTGCTGCGCGATCTGTCCACCGCCTGAGGAAGCCCCGCGGCCCGTTCAGCCGGCCACGGGTCGTTCGCCGTCGAAGGAAAGCGGCAGCGTGTAGAGCCCGCGGGAGGTGTGGCCGGGGTCGAGCCAGCCGTGGAAGAACAGGTGCCCGTCCACGACGTCCGCGCCACCAGGGCCGTCAAGACCCGGCCGGGTACCGAGCAGGGGCGCATCGGATTTCACGAACGGCCCGGTGAGCGCGGGCGCATTCGCGTAGGACGTGTGGTAGCCGGAGCTTTGGAAAGTGTCGGCGGAATAGAAGAGCGTGTAGCCATCTTGCCGCTTCACCATCGAAGGCGCCTCCACCACGGATTTCTCCGCGGCCAGGTCGGCGCGCAGCAGTTCGGTGCGCGGCCCCTTCAGCGTCAGCGCGTCCGCTTCCAGCTCCTGCAGCCAGATCGCGGCCGGGCTGCCGGTCCGCGCCCCGTTGCTCTTGTACAGCAGGTACCTCCGGCCGTCACCGTCCACAAAGGTCTGCGGATCGATGTCACCGGAATCACCTGGCACGCACACGAGCGCGGCGTCGCCGGCCGGGTGGTACGGGCCGGCCGGATCACCGCTCGTCGCCGCGCCGACGCACATCTGCCCGCTCGCCGCGACCGTCGCCGAGAAGTACAGCACGAACCCGCCGTCGGCGCGGCGGGCGACATCGGGCGCCCAGAACCCGCCCGGCGTGGCCCATCGCGGTGGATTGGGCAGTGCGTCGCCTTTCACCGCCCATCCCGAACCGGGCGCCGCGGAGACCGCGTACGGCACGTTCCCGGCGCCGCTGCTGGTGGAAAAGCCGACGTAACCCGCGTCGGTCCGCACCACGTCCGGGTCCGCGAAGTTCTGCGCCAGCAACAAGACCGGCGCGGCCGCCCGACCGCTCGCCACCGCCGGTACGGCCTGCGCGAAGACCAGCACGGCTACCACCGCGATCAGACGTGGCCTCATCGCCCCTCCTCAGCTCACCGACCCCGCCTGACGACGGAACGTGACCGAGAGATGACCGGGCGCGTCTGCTGCTACACCTCGCTTCACCCGCCCGTGTTTCCGGCCGGATCCGGCGGACGGCTCGGCGGGCCCAGGCCGATTCCGGTGATGAGCAGGGCCGAAGCAGTTCCCTGACCTCATCGGGCGCACTGGCCATCAGACACGCGACGACCACCGGATCGGTGCTCCGGCGACGCCGCCCCTGGCGACGACTCGCCAAGGGCACCATCGAAGCCATCCCGCTGCCTGCCGAAACCACCGACGTGGTGATCTCACTCCGCGAAACCGGAACCCGACACCGCATCGCGCCGTTCTGATCGGCGCGGTGCTGAGCGAAACACTGACCCGCAAAGGAAAGGAGGGCGGCCGACCTGGAATTTGCCAGGGCGCGCTCGCGCAGACGGCAACACTTCTGGAGCAACACGATCATCCCGCGTTCGACTAAGCTGACTCGGGTGTGAAGTGCCGAACCCTGGTACGAGGCAACGATGGCGGACGAAGGGACACCCTGATGCGCGCGAGCGGGAGTGGAACCGGACCGACAGGCGGGGCCCTCGCCGTGCTCGGGTTGGTCGCCGCCACGACGCTGGCCCTGCCTGCCACCGCGAACGCCGCATCGGCGGGCTGCTCGGCCTTCATGAGTTCCGCCGTCAGCGGCGGCTACCAGGCCACCCTCAACTGCCACGGCATCGGCCTCTCCTTCATCAACGGCCTCGGCACCACACTCACCGACGCCGGCACGGAAGCACGCGCCCTCGCGCAGATCGCGCTCACCGGCGGCGACACCTGCAGCGCCTTCACCCACACCACCGTCCCCGGCGGCTACCGGGTCACACTCACCTGCGTCCACACCGGTCTGGTGTCCGGCGTCGGCACCACCCTGACCGACGCCTCACGAGCGGCTCGCGCGTCCATCTGAGAAATCGCGGGTGGTTTCCCGCGTCGCCAGCGGTAGCCGTCCCGCAGTGCCTCGTGGAACCTTTCCGCTTCAGGGGTTTCGGCGCCCGCGGGCAGGCTGGCGGTGATGGCAGTGAAGGCGACCGGTCAGTTCGGAGAAGGTGCGTTTCGTGTTGTCGGGGGCCCAGCTCACCGCGTCGCCGGAACCGGTCAGAAGCGCTGGCTTCGGCTCTCGGTGACGTAGTCGGTCCAAGCCGCGCACAGCGACCGCGCGTCTCCTCGGGGACGCTGAAGGTGTCGGCCCGCTACTCGTTCGCTCGCCGCGGCCGAAGGCGCCCGAACCAGCGATATCGGAGACCGGGGATCTCGGCCTGGTCGACGCACTGTCTCAAGTGTCATGACAGGGCATTACACACTTTCGGCGCCGCCCGCATTCGCGGACAGCGCCGAAAGTGTAGCTATTACTGGTACCCCCGATGGGATTCGAACCCACGCTACCGGCGTGAGAGGCCGGCGTCCTAGGCCGCTAGACGACGGGGGCTAGGATTTCTTCAGTTGTTTCTCTGTGTTGCGAGAGAGAACTTACCAGAACCGGTTTTTCCCTCTGCAGCTGGGGTACCAGGACTCGAACCTAGACTAACTGAACCAGAATCAGTCGTGCTGCCGATTACACCATACCCCAACGAGTCCCGATCCAGCCTTGGCCGGATCAGTACCGCCGGGAAGAAATACTAGACCACGGCCCCGCGAGCCCGGAACGCGGGGCCGGGATGATCACCGCTGGGCCGGGATGCCCAGCCTCGCGAACTCGCTGACCAGCAGTTCCGGCAGCTCATCGAGTCCGGAGACGACGTGCACGCCGCACGGGACGTCGACGTCGTCACAGCCTGCCCTGTCCAGCCAGACGGCGCCGAGCCCGGCGTCGCGGGCGCCCACCGCGTCGACGCCCAGCTTGTCCCCCACGTGGGCCGCCTCGGCGGGATCGCATCCCGCCGAGGCGCATACTGAGTGGAAGATCACCGGATCGGGTTTGGCGACGCCGATCTCGCCCGCGATCGCGATGTGGTCGAAGTACCCGGCCAGCCCGAGGTCCGCCAGTTTCGCGCGCTGGTGGGCACCGGAGGCGTTGGTCACCGCGGCGAGGCGCACCCCGGCCGCCCGCAGCCATTCCAGGCAGGGCAGCACATCGTCGAAGAGCCGCCACGACTGCCTGAGGATCTCCTTGCGGCGCAGTTCGAACACGGTGACGTCGGCCGCGTCGAGGAAGACGCCCAGCTCGGCGAGGAAGCACTGGGTGCGCCGCCGGTGCATGGACGCGTACTCCAGCTCACCGGCGACCACCATGGCCACGTGCGCGTCGGTGACGCGCTCCCACAGCGGCCACATGTCACCCCGGCCGATCAGCGCGGCGAGGGCGAACCTGCTCGCCGCGCTGAAGTCGATCAAGGTGTCATCGATGTCAAGGCAGACCAGCCGCAACGTGGGCGGCGACCACGGGTCGAGTGTGGTCTTTTCCGGGGCGACCGAGGTCTGCGCGAGTTCCACCCAGCGAGGCTAGGCCACTGATGGGCTAAGCGTATTCGGCCAACGAGGTGATAAACCGTCGTCCCATCCGGGATTTTCGCTCTACCCCTAGTGGACGTTCACCGCGCGGTGCAGCCTGCCGAGTGTCCGCTCGCGACCGAGCAGTTCCATCGACTCGTACAGCGGCGGGGAAACCGTACGTCCGGTCACCGCGACGCGAACGGGCGCGAAAGCCTTGCGGGGCTTGAGACCCAGCCGTTCGACGAGTGCGTCCTTGAGCGCTTCTTCGATCGCGGAGGTCTCCCACGACGACAGCGCTTCGAGCGATTCGATCGCCGCCCGCAGCACCGGTTCGGCGTCCGGGCCGAGCGCCTTCGCCGCCGACGCCTCCTCCGGGGCGAAGCTTTCCTCGTCCAGGAAAAGGAAACGCACCATCTCGACCGCGTCGGACAGCACGGTGACGCGCTCCTGCACCAGCGGCGCGATGGCGCGCAGCACCGAAAGCTGCTCGTCGGCGGGCTCGGCGGGGACCACACCGGCGGCGGTCAGGTAGGGCACCACGCGGCCGGTGAAATCGTCCACATCGAGCGCGCGGACGTGCGTTCCGTTGATGGCCTCGGCCTTTTTGACGTCGAACCGCGCCGGGTTCGCGCTCACCTTGGTGATTTCGAACGCCTCGACCAGTTCGGCGATGCTGAACACGTCCCGGTCGTCCGCGATCGACCAGCCGAGCAGCGCCAGGTAGTTGAGCAGGCCCTCGGGGATGAACCCGCGGTCGCGGTAGTTGAAGAGGTTCGAGGAAGGGTCGCGTTTGGACAGTTTCTTGTTGCCCTCGCCCAGCACGTACGGCAGATGGCCGAACTCGGGCGTGAACTCCGCGACGCCGACGCGCCGCAGCGCGGCGTAGAGCGCGATCTGGCGCGGCGTGGACGGCAGCAGGTCCTCGCCGCGCAGCACGTGTGTGATCCGCATGAGCGCGTCGTCGACCGGGTTCGTCAGCGTGTAGAGCGGCTCGCCGTTGGCGCGCACCAGCACCGGGTCCGGGATGGTGCCCGCCGGGAAGCTGATCTCGCCACGCACGAGATCGGTCCAGCCGAGGTCCTCGGCAGGCATGCGCAGCCTCAGCACGGGCGTTCTGCCCTCGGCGCGGTAGGCGGCGCGCTGGGCGTCGGTGAGGTCGCGGTCGAAGTTGTCGTAGCCGAGCTTCGGATCCTGGCCGGCGGCCTTGCGCCGCGCTTCGACCTCGTCGTTGGTGGAGAACGCCTCGTACAGCTCGCCCGCGGCCAGCAGCTTCGCGGCGACGTCGGCGTAGACCTCGCGGCGCTCGCTCTGCCGGTACGGACCGTAGTCGCCGCCGGCCTCAGGGCCCTCGTCCCAGTCGATGCCGAGCCAGCGCAGGCCGTCGAGGAGCTGTTCGTACGACTCCTGCGAGTCGCGCGCCGCATCGGTGTCCTCGATGCGGAAGACCAGCTTGCCGCCGTGATGGCGGGCGAAGGCCCAGTTGAACAGGGCCGTCCGGATCAGCCCGACGTGCGGGGTGCCGGTCGGCGAGGGGCAGAAGCGCGCGCGTACCGCGGATGTCTCACTCATAGCCCGATCAGCGTATCCATCGCCGCGAGGCTTGACGCACCCAAGTCCCCGGGGCATCCTGAGTTTATTCAACGAGTGATGAATAAGGGGGTTGGTCGAGATGACCGAGCACACCACCTGCGTGGTCGTCGGCGGTGGTCCGGCGGGGATGGTGGCCGGGTTGCTCCTGGCCAGGGCCGGTGTCGAGGTGACGGTGCTGGAGAAGCACCCCGACTTCCTCCGCGACTTCCGCGGCGACACCGTGCACCCGTCGACGCTGACGCTGCTCGACGAGCTGGGGCTTGGCGAAAAGTTCGACGCGGTGCCGCACAGCGAGGTGTCCGCCGCCGGGTTCCCGACCGAGGACGGCGGGATGATGAAGATCGCGGACCTGACCAGGCTCAAGGTGCCGCACCCGTACATCGCGATGGTGCCGCAGTGGGACTTCCTCGACCTGCTCGCCGCCTCCGCGCTGAAGGAACCGACGTTCACGCTGCGCGTGAGCACCGAGATGACCGGCCTGATCCGCGAGCGCGGGCGGGTCGCGGGTGTGCGGTACCGCAGCGGTGACACCGACGGTGAACTGCGGGCGGACCTGGTCATCGCCGCGGACGGCCGCTGGTCGACGGCGAGGCGGGAGGCCGGTCTCGAACCGAAGGAGTACGACTGCCCCTTCGACGCGTGGTGGTTCCGGATCTCCCGCGCCGAGAACGAGGGCCAGGGGATGCTGACGCCGAGGATGCGCCACCGCCGGTTCGCGGTGCCGCTGCCCCGCCAGGGCTACTTCCAGGTCGCCTATCTCAGCCCGAAGGGCCAGGACCTGCGGGAAGGGGGCATCGAAGGGTTCAGGGAGAACGTCGTCGAGGTGTGCCCCGAGTTCGCCGACCGGGTGCACGAGCTGGCGACCATGGACGACGTGAAGTTCCTCGACGTGCGCCTGAACCGGCTGCACACCTGGCACCGCGAGGGCCTGCTCTGCATCGGCGACGCGGCGCACGCGATGTCACCGGTCGGCGGCGTCGGGATCAACCTCGCGGTGCAGGACGCCGTGGCCGCGGCCACGCTGCTCGCCGACCCGCTGCGCCGCGGTGGCGTCACCGGCGCCGAACTGGCGAAGGTCCGCTCGCGCCGCCTGCTGCCGACGATGCTGGTGCAGGGGCTGCAGCGGCTCCTGCACCGGAGCGTCATGCGGCCGGTGATGGACGGCAAGCGCAACGGCCCGCCGCCGGCGATGATCGCACTGCTCAGCCGGTTCCCGCGGCTGACCGCCATCCCGGCGAGGCTGCTCGGCATCGGGTTCCGGCCGGAGCACGCCCCGGCCTTCGCCCGCCGTGCGCAGGAACCGGCGTAGTCCCTGCCCCGCACGGCGCGCGGCAGGGTGCTGCCGGCGCCCTGAAGGCGCCCATCACGGCACCGCATTCGCCCAAGGGCGCCTTCAGGACATCGCGGAGAGCCTCGTGGTCAGGCGTCCTGGACGGGGTTCGTCAGGGTGCCGATGCCCTCGATCGTGATGGAGACCTGCTGGCCCGCGACGATCGGGCCGACGCCCTCCGGGGTGCCGGTCAGGATGATGTCGCCCGGCAGCAGGGTCATCACGCGCGACACGAACTCCACCAGCTCCGGCACCTTGTGCACCAGGTCCGAGGTCCGGCCGTCCTGCTTCAGCTCACCGTCGACCTCGGCCTTCAGCGCCAGGTCGGCGGGATCGAGCGAGGTCTCGATCCACGGGCCGAGCGGGCAGAAGGTGTCGAAGCCCTTCGCCCTGCCCCACTGGCCGTCCGACTTCTGCAGGTCCCGCGCGCTGACATCGTTGGCGACGGTGTAGCCGAGCACGGCGCTCGCGGCGCGGGCGGCGGGCACGTTCTTCACCGGCTGCCCGATCACCACCGCGAGCTCGCCCTCGAAGTCGACCCGGCCGACGTCGGCAGGCCGCTTGATCGCCACGTTCGGGCCGATCACCGTGGTGGACGGCTTGATGAACAGCATCGGATCCGACGGCACCTCGTTGCCGAGCTCGGCCGCGTGCTTCGCGTAGTTCCGGCCGACCGCGATCACCTTGGTCGGCAGGATCGGCGCGAGCAGCCGGACGTCGGCGAGCGGCCACCGCTTACCGGTGAAGTTGGGAGTGCCGAAGGGGTGTTCGGCGATTTCGAGTACCTGGGCGTCGTCGCCTTCCCCTTCGACCGAAGCGAAAGCGACACCACCGGGATGAGCAATTCGGGCTAGACGCACTCCGCCATCCTACGCACCGGCCACACTCAGCGACTTGTGCACCAGCGCGTCGCACAAAGCCAGCCAGCTCGCCTCGACGATGTTGCCGTGCACGCCGACGGTCGTCCACTCGCGACTGCCGTCGGTGGTCTCCACGAGCACCCGCGTGACCGCGTCCGTGCCGGGATGCCCCGGCAGGATGCGCACCTTGTAGTCGGCCAGCTCCACGGTGTCCAACCAGGACAGATAGGGGCTGAGCGCCTGGCGCAGCGCGGCGTCCAGCGCGTGCACCGGCCCGTTGCCCTCCGCGGTCGCGATCACGCGCTTCCCCGCGACGTGCACCTTCACCGTGGCCTCGGACACCACTTCGCCGTCGGAGCGGTGGTCGAGCACCACTCGGTAGGACTCGAGTTCGAACGGCGGGTTGTCGAGCACCCGGTTCTGCGGGCCGTCGACTTCGCGGCGCAGCAGCAGTTCCAGCGAGGCGTCGGCGGCTTCGAACGACCAGCCGCCCGCTTCGAGCCGCTTCACCTTGTTGACCGCGCTCGTGAGCGCCTCGGGCTGGCCGGCAAGGTCGACCCCGAGCTCACGTCCCTTGAGCTCGAGACTGGCCCTGCCGGCCATCTCGGTGACCAGTACCCGCATGTCATTGCCGACAGAAGCTGGATCGATGTGGTTGTACAGCAACGGATCCACCTTGATCGCGCTCGCGTGCAGCCCCGCCTTGTGGGCGAAGGCCGAGGACCCGACGTAGGCCTGGTGGGTGTCGGGTGCGATGTTCGCGATTTCGGCAAGGGCATGGGAGACGCGGGAAAGCTCGGCGGCGCCTCCGGTCGGGAGCACCTCCATCCCGAGCTTGGTCACCAGGTTTCCCGTCACGGCGAACAGATCGGCGTTGCCCGCCCGTTCGCCGTAGCCGTTCGCGGTGCACTGGACGTGCGTCGCGCCGGCCTGCACCGCGGCGACGCTGTTCGCCACCGCGCACGAAGTGTCGTCCTGGCAATGGATTCCGAGCCGGAACCCGGTGCGCTCCCCCACCGCGCGGACGGTTTCGGCGAGCCCGAGCGGGAGCTGCCCGCCGTTCGTGTCGCACAGCACGACGACGTCCGCGCCCGCCGTCGCCGCCGCGTCGAGCACGCGCAGCGAAGTGTCCGGATCGTACGCGTAGCCGTCGAAGAAGTGTTCCGCGTCAAGGAAAACGCGGCGCCCCTCGCCGACGAGGAAGGACACCGTGTCCCGGACCATCGCGCACGCCTCGTCCACGTCGACGCGCAGCGCGCGTTCGATGTGCCGCAGGTCCGATTTGGCCACCAGCGTCACCACCGGGGCCTGCGAGTCGAGCAGCGCGCGGACCTGCTTGTCCTCGCTCGCCTTGGCGCCCGCCTTCCGCGTGGCGCCGAAGGCGACGAGCGCGGCGTGCTTGAGCGCCAGCTCCCCCTTCGCGGCCCTGGCGAAGAACTCCGTGTCCTTCGGCAGCGCGCCCGGCCACCCGCCCTCGATGAAACCGACCCCGAGCTCGTCGAGCAACCGCGCGACGGCCAGCTTGTCGGTGGCCGAGTACGAGATCCCCTCACGCTGCGCCCCGTCGCGCAGGGTCGTGTCGTAGAGGTGGAACTCGTCGCCGAGCGGGGTATCGGCCGGCTCCTTGCGGGTCACGGTGCTCTCCTTGGCGTGGTGGGCGAAAAGGCTTCCTGGCAAACAAAAAACCTCCCGCATGGATGCGAGAGGTTTGCGCGCCGGATGCTCCTGCGGGAGCACCTATCCGACGCGCTGCTCAATAATGATGCGGAAGGAAGCCACGCCGCGATGATGCCACACCCCGTTCCGCACTTCCACACCCTGGTCGAAGATTCCCGCATCGCGGGACGCCGTTCACCCGACCGAGAGCCGCCGGGACCCGTGCCTGCCCTGAAGGCGCCCACCGTGCGCGGGAAGGACAGCGGAAGGGGCCCCCGCACCGAAGTGCGAGGGCCCCTTCCGTGGCGCAGGGATCAGACCGCGCCGCGGGTGTTCGACGACACGAGTGCGGCGAGCCGGTCACCGATCGCGTGCGTGGCACCGGGCGAGTTCTGGTCGCGGGTGGCGAGGTCGAAGGCCACCGACGCCTCGATGCGGCGTGCGGCTTCCTTCTGCCCGAGGTGGTCGAGCAGCAGCGACACCGACAGCACGGCCGCGGTCGGGTCGGCGAGCCCCTGCCCGGCGATGTCCGGCGCGCTGCCGTGCACCGGCTCGAACATGCTCGGGTTCCGGCGGGTGATGTCGAGGTTCCCGCTCGCGGCGAGCCCGATGCCGCCGGTGACCGCGGCCGCGAGGTCGGTGATGATGTCGCCGAACAGGTTGTCGGTGACGATCACGTCGAAGCGCGAGGGGTCGGTCACCAGGTGGATCGTCGCGGCGTCCACGTGGGAGTAGGCGACGGTCACCTCGGGGTGCTCGAGCGAGACCTCTTCGACGATCCGCGACCACAGCGAGCCGGCGTGCTCGAGCACGTTCGTCTTGTGCAGCAGCGTCAGGTGCTTGCGCGGGCGCAGCTCCGCGCGGTTGAACGCGTCGGCGACCACGCGGCGGATGCCGAACGCCGTGTTGACGCTGACCTCGGTGGCGATCTCGTGCTCGGTGTCCTTGCGCAGCAGGCCGCCGTTGCCCGCGTACGGGCCCTCGGTGCCTTCGCGGACCACGATCATGTCGATCTCGCTGGTGTCGGCGAGCGGGCCGCGCACGCCCGGGTACAGCCTGGCGGGCCGCAGGTTCACGTGATGGTCGAGCTCGAACCGCAGCCGCAGCAGCAGGCCCCGCTCGAGGATGCCGCTGGGCACCGTCGGGTCGCCGACCGCGCCGAGCAGGATCGCGTCGTGCTGGCGAAGCTCGCCGAGTACCGACTCGGGCAGCAGCTCGCCGGTGGAATGCCATCGCGCGGCGCCGAGATCGTAGTTGGTGATCTCCGCCGTCGGTGCGACCTCGCCAAGCACCTTCAGCGCCTCGGTGACCACCTCGGGCCCGATCCCGTCACCTGGGATCACAGCGAGCCGCATCCACACACCTCCGTCGACCGGGGTCATCCGGTAGTCCGAACGCCCCATCCGCAAGAAACTCCAGCGACGGCAGGTTACCGGCCGTCGCCAATTCCTCGAAGCCGCACCACCCTTATGCCTCATGATCCCGGTCCGCGAGACACCCGACCGGGTAACGGGACCACCCGCCATCCGGTCAGTTGACGGCGTTCTTCAGCGCATTCGGGGCAGTGGCGATGTGGCGTACGCCATTCGCTGACATCATCCTATCGGGTGAGAACGGCACGGCGCCCCGGCTCGCTGAGCCGGGGCGCCGCAAACCGTTTGCCGCGTCAGTCGAACTTCACCGCGCGGATCGCGCTGGCGCCGACGGCGGCGCCGATCGGCTCGAGCAGGTGCGCGTCCACCGAGCGGTCGACGCGCAGCAGCATCACGGCGTCGGCGTCGGTGGTCTGGCTGATCTGCGCCGCCGCGATGTTGATGCCCGCCTCGCCGAGCAGGGTGCCGACGCGGCCCATGATGCCCGGGCGGTCGGGGTATTCGAGCAGCAGCACGTTGCCCTCGGCACGGATGTCGAACGAGCGGCCGTTGACCTCGACGAGCTTTTCGACCTCGTCCTTGCCGGTGATCGCGCCGGACACGGTGAGCTTGGTGCCGTCGGCGTGGACCGCGCGGATCGTGACCAGGCTGCGGTGGTTCGGGCTCTCCGGCTCGGTGACGACCTCGACGTGCACGCCGAGCTCCTCGGCGAGCCGAGGCGCGTTGACGAACGTCACCTGGTCCTCGACCACGCCGGAGAACACCCCGCGCAGCGCGGCGAGCGGCAGCACGCTGACGTCCTCACCGGACAGTTCGCCGCGCACCACCACGGTCACCGACGAAGGCGCGTTCTGGCTCAACGCGGCGAGCACGGTGCCGAGCTTCTGCGCGAGCGGGAGGAACGGGCGCACCTCCTCGCCGACCGTGCCGCCCGCGGCGACGTTCACCGCGTCGGGCACGAAGTCGCCGCGGAGGGCGAGCAGCACCGACTTGGCCACGTCGGTGCCCGCCCTGTCCTGCGCCTCGGCGGTCGACGCGCCGAGGTGCGGGGTCACCACGACGTTCGGCAGCTCGAACAGGGGGCTGGCCGTGGTCGGCTCGGTCACGAAGACGTCCACGCCCGCGCCACCGACGTGCCCGGAGCGAACGGCCTCCGCGAGGTCCTCCTCGACGACGAGCCCGCCGCGAGCCGCGTTCACGATGATCACGCCGGGCTTGGTCTTCTTCAGCGCCTCGGCGTTGATCAGGCCCTTGGTCTCCGGCGTCTTCGGCAGGTGGATGGAAATGGCGTCGGCGCGCCCGAGCAGCTCGTCGAGGCTCACCAGCTCGATGCCGAGCTGAGCGGCGCGTGCCGCCGAGACGTACGGGTCGTAGGCGATGACCTCGGTGCCGAACGCGGCGATGCGCTGCGCGAACAGCTGGCCGATCTTGCCGAGGCCCACCACGCCGACGGTCTTGCCGTTGATTTCGACGCCGGAGTACGAGCTGCGCTTCCACTCGCCGCCGCGCAGGCTCTGGTCCGCGGCGGGCACGCGCCTGGCCACCGAGAGCAGCAGCGCGACGGCGTGCTCGGCGGCGGAGACGATGTTCGAGGTGGGCGCGTTGACGACCAGGACGCCGCGCTCGGTCGCCGCGGGGACCTCGACGTTGTCGAGGCCGACACCGGCACGGGCGACGACCTTGAGCCTGCTGGTCGCCGCGAACACCTCCGCGTCGACCTTCGTCGCCGAGCGCACGAGCAGCGCGTCGGCGGTCTTCACGGCCTCGAGCAGCGCGGGACGATCGGTGCCGTCCACATGCTGGACCTCCACCTCGTCCCCGAACACACTCAGCGTGGAGGGCGCGAGCTTCTCCGCGATGAGGACAGTCGGTTTCTCTGATGTGGTCACGATTGCAGCTCCCAAAGGCTCGGAATCGGGGAATGGCTCGGGGGTGCGACGTCGTCGGCCGCGGTCAGCCGGAGATCGGGGCACCCCACCTGCGCTGACCGGCCACGACGGTGTGCCCGGATGGCCCGCAGTTTAGCCCCAAGACACCGGCCCCGTTAACCGATGCGCAACGTCGTGACAACAAAACGGGCGAACCGCCACGACTGCGGTCGCAGCCGAAGCCGAGCGCGCACGGTCATGCCCCGAACGTGACCTTCGGGGCAGGTAGCGCCCGGAAAGCCGCTTCCGGGAGACCGGCGTGCGCGGGCCTAGGCTTCGGGTTTTCCGGTGCCCTCGGAAGCCTCTTCGTCGAAGTCCTCGGGGAGGTCGAACTCGCCGTCGCGCACGCCCTTGACGAAGGCGTCCCATTCGGACGGGGTGAAGACGAGGATGACGCCGTCCGGCTTGGCGGACTGGCGCATCGCGGTGTAGGTGACCCCGTCGGTGTGCTCGACGAACGCGTACTCGACGCAGTCGTCGAGCGTGACGCCCTCGGGTTCGGCGCGGATCCACGGCGCGTTGGTCAGGTCCAGCTCGTGCCGGATGTGCGCCTTGTCGTCGACGGGCTGGTCGCTCATGCCCCCCACAGTATCGGGAGGCCGAAACGGCCTGAAGGCCACCTTGACGGCGTCGAGGTGGCCTTCAGGGGCAACGAAACTACGCCGTTTCGGTGATGGGGCGGTCGACCCAGGACATCAGGCCGCGCAGCTTGCCGCCGACCTCCTCGATCGGGTGATCCTTGCCCTTCTGGCGCAGCGCCAGGAAGTTCGGGCGGCCGTTGTCGTCCTCGGCCACCCATTCCTTCGCGAAGCTGCCGTCCTGGATCTCGCCGAGGATCTTCTTCATCTCGGCCTTGGTGCCGTCGGTGATCACGCGCGGGCCGCGGGTCAGGTCGCCGTACTCCGCGGTGTCGCTGCAGGAGTAGCGCTGGCGCGCGATCCCGCCTTCGTAGATCAGGTCGACGATGAGCTTCAGCTCGTGCAGGACCTCGAAGTAGGCGATCTCCGGCTGGTAGCCCGCCTCGACGAGGGTCTCGAACCCGGCCTGGATGAGGTGCGAGGTGCCACCGCACAGCACCGCCTGCTCGCCGAAGAGGTCGGTCTCGGTCTCCTCGGTGAAGGTGGTCTTGATGGTGCCGGCGCGGGTGCCGCCGATGCCCTTCGAGTAGGACAGGCCGAGCGCGAGCGCGTTGCCGGAGGCGTCCTTCTCCACCGCGACCAGGTTCGGCACGCCCTTGCCGTCGACGAACTGGCGGCGCACGAGGTGGCCGGGGCCCTTCGGCGCGACCAGGACGACGTCGACGCCTTCGGGCGCGTCGATGTAGCCGTAGCGGATGTTGAAGCCGTGGCTGAAGAACAGCGCGTCACCCGGCTTGAGGTTGGGCGCGATGTCGTTCGCGTACACGGTGCGCTGCACGGTGTCCGGCGCCTGGATGGAGATGAGGTCCGCCTCGGCAGTCGCCTCGGCCGGGGTGAGCACCCGCAGGCCCTCTTCCTCCGCCTTCGCCCGGGACTTCGACCCCTCGGGCAGTCCGATGCGGACGTCGACACCGGAGTCGCGCAGGCTCAGCGCGTGCGCGTGCCCCTGGCTGCCGTAGCCGATCACGGCGACCTTGCGGCCCTGGATGATGCCGAGGTCGGCGTCGTCGTCGTAGAAGATTTCCGCTGCCATGGGGGGTGTTACTTCCTTTCCTGACTGGAAAAACAAAAACTGGGTGGCCTACCTGGCCGAGGTCGCGGTGATCGAGCGCGCTCCGCGCCCGACCGCGACCATGCCCGACTGCACGAGCTCGCGGACGCCGTAGGGTTCGAGCATCCGCAGCAGCGCGCCGATCTTGTCGGAGGTGCCGGTGGCCTCGACGGTCAGCGCCTCCGGCGACACGTCGACGACCTTGGCGCGGAACAGCTGCACGGTTTCGAGCACCTGGCTCCGCACCGTGGCGTCCGCTCTGACCTTGACGAGCAGCAGTTCGCGCTGCACCGCGCTGGCCTTTTCGAGCTCCACGATCTTGATCACGTTCACCAGCTTGTTGAGCTGTTTGGTCACCTGTTCGAGCGGTAGCTCCTCAACGGCGACCACGATCGTCATGCGGGAGACCTCCGGGTTTTCCGTCGGCCCCACCGCGAGGGACTCGATGTTGAAGCCGCGCCGGGAAAACAGGCCCGACACGCGCGCGAGCACACCGGGGACGTTCTCGACGAGAACACTCAACGTGTGGTTGGTCATCGAGCCTCTCCCTGTGCCTGCGAAGCTTCGGCCGCGGCCTCGACCGGTTCGATCGACACCTCGTCGTCGTCGAACAGCGGCCGGATGCCGCGCGCGGCCATGATCTCGTCGTTCCCGGTTCCCGCGGCCACCATCGGCCACACCTGGGCATCCTTCCCCACCACGAAGTCGATCACGACGGGGCGGTCGTTGATCTCCATCGCGCGCTGGATCACCTTGTCGACGTCTTCCTTCGTCTCGCAGCGAAGGCCCGCGCAGCCGAGTGCCTCGGCGAGCAGGGTGAAGTCGGGGATCCGGTGCTTGTGGGTACCGAGGTCGGTGTTGGAGTACCGCTCCGAATAGAACAGGTTCTGCCACTGCCGGACCATGCCGAGGTTGCCGTTGTTGATCACCGCGACCTTGATCGGGGCGCCCTCGATGGCGCAGGTGGCGAGTTCCTGGTTGGTCATCTGGAAGCAGCCGTCGCCGTCGATCGCCCAGACCTGCTTGTCCGGCTGGCCGAACTTGGCGCCCATCGCGGCCGGGACGGCGAAGCCCATCGTGCCGAGGCCGCCGGAGTTGATCCACGACATCGGCTTCTCGTAGTTGACGAACTGGGCGGCCCACATCTGGTGCTGGCCGACGCCGGCGGTGTAGACGGCGTCGGGGCCGACGAGCTGCCCGATCCGCTCGATGACGTACTGCGGGGAGAGCGTGCCGTCGTCCGGCCACTCGTACCCGGGGGGAAAGTCGTCGCGCCACGAGCTGACCTGCGTCCACCACGCGGTGAGGTCGGGCTCGTCGTGCTCGGCGCGGACCGCGGCGATCAGCTCGGTGATGATCTCCGCGCAGTCACCGACGATCGGCACGTCCGCCTTGCGGTTCTTGGAGATCTCGGCCGGGTCGATGTCCGCGTGCACCACGGTGGCGTCCGGCGCGAACGAGGAAAGCTGACCGGTGACGCGATCGTCGAAGCGGGTGCCGAGCGCGATCAGCAGATCCGCGCGCTGCATCGCGGCGACGGCGGCGACCGAGCCGTGCATGCCCGGCATGCCGAGGTGCTGGCGGTGCGAGTCGGGGAACGCGCCGCGCGCCATCAGCGTGGTGACGACCGGGATCCCGGTCAGCTCGGCCAGCTCCAGCAGTTGCTGCGACGCCTGCGCCTTGATCACGCCGCCGCCGACGTAGAGGACGGGCCGGCGCGCGTTCGTGATCAGCTTCGCGGCCTCGCGGACCTGCTTGCCGTGCGGGCGCAGCGTCGGCCGGTAGCCGGGCAGGCGCATCTCCGGCGGCCACGCGAACGACGTGGTCTCCTGCAGGACGTCCTTCGGGATGTCGACGAGGACGGGGCCGGGACGGCCGGTGGAGGCGAGGTGGAAGGCCTCGGCGATCGTGCGCGGGATGTCGGCGGGCTCGGTGACCAGGAAGTTGTGCTTGGTGACGGGCATCGTGATGCCGCAGATGTCGGCTTCCTGGAACGCGTCGGTGCCGATCAGGCTCCGCGACTGCTGCCCGGTGATCGCGACCACGGGCACCGAGTCCATGTTCGCGTCGGCGAGCGGGGTGACGAGGTTCGTCGCGCCGGGGCCGGAAGTGGCCATGCACACGCCGACCTTGCCGGTCGCCTGCGCGTAGCCGGTGGCGGCGTGGCCCGCGCCCTGCTCGTGGCGGACCAGGACGTGCCGGACCTTCGTCGAGTCGAGGAGCGGGTCGTACGCGGGCAGGATCGTGCCGCCGGGAATCCCGAACACCACCTCGGCACCGACGGATTCGAGCGACCGCACGAGCGACTGCGCACCGGTGACCCGCACCGGCGTGCCCGCGGGCGGCGCGGGCTTCGGGCGGGCTCCCATGGTGCTCGGCGACGCCGGGTTCGGCGCACCGGAGTTCGTGTCCGATCGCGATGTGGCGCTAGTCATCGGTTCTGCCTCGGGGTCTCGGTGTCACTCGTTCGGGTTTATCGGCTTCAGGCAACAAAAAACCCTCGCCGACCATAAGGTCGCACGAGGGTCGCGCATCGACGCAGCGGGAGTGCTCCTAAGCGTCGATGCGCTTGGGAAGTACGAGGCCGGTCTGAATGTGCACGACTCAGACCGTAATAGCTGCGCCTCGGGAGTGTCAACTCTGCGGGACGGCGATTCCGCATGGTGGACGCCCTTCCGGGCAGTGGAACGCCCCGCCATCCCTTCCGGGCGACCCGCGCGCACGTCGCGCGCGCGTGCGGTGCACCATCGTGCAATGGCGAAAAAGGCGCAGCAAGAGCAGCAGGACCAGGGCCGGAAGGCGATCTTCCGCATCCCCGCGACCGCGATCCTCGCGATCGTCGTACTGGTCGTGTGCGTGACTCCCGTCGCATTCGGCGGGATCCCCGGGCTGCAGGCGCTCTACCTCGTCCCGCTCGGCCTGCTGTGGTTCGTGCAGCGGATGCGGACGGTCGCGACTCCCGGGGGACTGGCCGTGCGGACCATGTTCGGGCACCGCGACCTCCCGTGGACCGCGCTGAAGGGACTGTCCATCACCAGCAAGGCGAGGGTCCGCGCGGTACTGGACGACGGCAGCGAGGTCGCGCTGCCCGCCGTGCGCACGCGGCACCTTCCGGTGCTGTCACTGGTCAGCGGCGGGCTGCTGAAGGACCCGACCGGCCTCACCGACGACGAAACCGGACCGTCCGAATCGGACACCACGGCTCCCGGCGAAGAAGCTGCCGCCACCGCCGGGAAGGACGAGGCCGAGACGATCAGCACAGAGTCGGCCGCCGAAGGCGCTCCGCACAAGGAGTAGCCTCGAACCACCGCCTGAGATCCGCTGACGCCCACCCCGCGTCGCGCCCAGCCGATGCCCTGAAGGTGGCCTTCGGGGCATCCGAGTCCCCGAAGGCCACCTTCGGGGACGTGCGCCCGTTCCACCGAAGACCAAGCACATTGGAGTAGCCGTGCCTCAGCTACGGTCCCGCACCACCACCCACGGCCGGAACGCCGCCGGCGCCCGTTCGCTCTGGCGCGCCACCGGGATGACCGACTCCGACTTCGGCAAGCCGATCGTGGCGATCGCGAACTCCTACACCCAGTTCGTGCCGGGCCACGTCCACCTCAAGAACCTCGGCGAGATCGTGGCGGAGGCGGTGGCCGAGGCCGGTGGCGTCGCGCGCGAGTTCCACACCATCGCGGTGGACGACGGGATCGCGATGGGCCACAGCGGCATGCTCTACTCGCTGCCCTCGCGCGAGATCATCGCGGACTCGGTGGAGTACATGGTGAACGCGCACCAGGCGGACGCGCTGGTGTGCATTTCGAACTGCGACAAGATCACCCCTGGCATGCTGAACGCCGCGATGCGGCTCAACATCCCGACCGTGTTCGTCTCCGGCGGGCCGATGGAGGCGGGCAAGGCGGTCGTGGTCGGCGGCGTCGCGCAGGCGCCGACGGACCTGATCACCGCGATCTCCGCGTCCGCGAACAGCGCCGTGGACGAGCACGGTCTGTCCATTGTGGAACGGTCAGCCTGCCCGACCTGCGGCTCGTGCTCTGGCATGTTCACCGCGAACTCGATGAACTGCCTGACCGAGGCGCTCGGCCTTTCGCTGCCGGGCAACGGCTCGACGCTGGCCACGCACGCCGCGCGCCGCGACCTGTTCAGCGGCGCCGGCCGCACCGTCGTGGAACTGTGCAAGCGCTGGTACGGCGAGGACGACGAGAGCGCGCTGCCGCGGTCGATCGCGAACAAGGAAGCCTTCGAGAACGCGATGGCGCTCGACATGGCGATGGGCGGCTCGACGAACACCGTGCTGCACATCCTCGCCGCCGCGCAGGAGGGCGAGATCCCGTTCACCATCGACGACATCGACGCGATCGGCCGTCGCGTGCCGTGCCTGTCCAAGGTGGCACCGAACTCGGACTACCACATGGAGGACGTGCACCGGGCAGGCGGCATTCCGGCGATCCTCGGCGAGCTGTACCGCGGCGGACTGCTCAACACCGGCGTGCACTCGGTGCACTCCCCCGACCTCGGCTCGTGGTTGTCCACATGGGACATCCGGGCGGCTTCCCCGTCGGCGGCCGCGGTGGAGCTGTTCCACGCCGCGCCGGGCGGGGTCCGCACCACGGAGGCGTTCTCCACGGAGAACCGGTGGTCCAGTTTGGACACCGACGCGGCGGACGGCTGCATCCACGACGTCGAGCACGCCTACACCGCCGACGGCGGGCTCGCGATCCTGCGCGGGAACCTCGCCGAAAACGGCGCCGTGATCAAGTCCGCGGGGATCGACGAAGAGCTGTGGCGCTTCGAGGGCCCGGCGCGCGTGCTGGAAAGCCAGGAAGAGGCGGTGTCGGCGATCCTGGCGAAGAAGATCCAGCCGGGCGAGGTGCTGGTGATCCGCTACGAAGGCCCGGCAGGCGGCCCCGGCATGCAGGAAATGCTGCACCCGACGGCGTTCCTGAAGGGCTCCGGGCTCGGCAAGAAGTGCGCGCTGATCACCGACGGCCGGTTCTCCGGCGGCTCGTCGGGGATCTCGGTCGGCCACATCTCCCCCGAGGCGGCGGCGGGCGGCACGATCGGGCTCGTCCAGGACGGTGACCTGATCCGCCTGGACGTGCACGAGCGGCGGCTCGAACTGCTCGTCGACGACGAGGTCCTCGCGGAACGGCGAGCGAAGATGGACGCGAGCGAGCGGCCGTGGCAGCCGGCCGAGCGCCAGCGCCCGATCACCGCGGCACTGCGCGCCTACGCCCGGATGGCGACCTCCGCGGACACCGGCGCGGTGCGCGACCCGAACAAGTAGGAACTGCCCGAAGAAGGGGCTTCGAGCCGTTCGGTGATCTCGCCGGGCGCTTCCTCCGGGAGGAAGTGCCCGGCGGAAACCGGGACGTCGAGCTCCTCGAACCCGCGCACTTACCGGAAGAGCACGATCACGAGCACCGAGGCGCCCGCCGCGAGCAGCAGCCCGAACAGGCCGAAGGGCAGCGGTTTGCGGCGCCACGGGGTGTTCACGTCGAGCGCGATCCGGCCGGAGCCGGTGAACAGCAGCGAGAACGCGACGGCGCCGAGCAGCAGCTCGTACTCGAAACCGGTGCCCTGCCCCGCGAAGAAGCCGCCGTGGAACTTCGCGTAGACGATGTTCGCGGCGACGCCGAGCAGCGCGGCCGCGCCGAGCGGGGTGAACAGGCCCAGTATCACCAGCGCGCCGCCCGCGAGTTCGCTGATCCCGGTGATCCAGGACAGCAGCGTGGTCTGGCTGGTGAACCCGAACCCGCCCAGCGCGCGGGCGAACCCGGCGATGCCAGGGCCGTCGAAGAGCCCGAACACCTTCTGCAGGCCGTGCGCGCCCATCGTGCCGCCCAGCACGAGACGCAGGATCAGCAGGCCGAAGTCGAGCCCGCCATGCCAGCGCGTGGTGGTGTCCTTCGCCTCGGCCACACCGCTTTCGCCGGTCCCGGAAAGGATGCTCGTGGTGGCACCCGATGAGGCCGTGTCGTCGAACAGGCTGGTCTTTTTGCCGTACTCATCATCGTGAGTGGTCACGCGCGCAGAGTAGGGGATACCGGGTACCGGCGCACGACCAGCCGTCAGTACTCGCCGTGCACGAGGTTGTCGGGCAGCTCGCCGCTGGCCCACCGCGCGATCTCGGCCGCCGCGACCGCGTACGACCGCTTCTGCGCGCCTCGCGCGGCGCCCGCCACGTGCGGGGTGAGGAACAGGCCCGCGGCGTCCCACAGCGGGTGGTCCTCCGGCAGCGGCTCGGGATCGACGACGTCGAGCGCGGCGCGCAGCCGTCCCGTCTTCAGCTCGTCGACGAGCGCCTCGGTGCGCACGACCGGTCCACGCGCGACGTTGACCAGCACGGCCCCGTCGGGCATCGCGGCGAGGAACTCCGCGTCGACCATGCCCCTCGTCCGGGAGGTCAGCGGCACCATGAGCACCACGACGTCGTGCAAGCCGAGCAGCTCGGGCAGCTCTTCGACGCCGCGGACGCCGTCACGCGCGTTCAGGCCGACCATCTCGACCCTGGTCTCGAACGGTTCGAGGCGGCGGCGAAGCTGCGTCCCGAGGTCACCGGCACCGATGATGAGCACGCGCTTGCCCTGCAGCGCGTCGGTGCTGTGCCGGGACCAGCGCCGCTCGTCCTTCGCGATGGCGAAGGAGTGCAGCTCGCGGTAGATCGCGAGCAGCGCGGCGACCACCCATTCCGCGGTGCTGCCCCCGTGCGCGCCGCGGCAGGTCGACAGCAGCACACCGGCGGGCACCTCGCCCACCCAGTCGTCGGCACCGGCGGCGAGCAGCTGGATCAGCTTGAGGTTGGGGAGCTCCGCGAACAGGTCCCTGCCCTCGCGCGCGCTGTGGAAACCGGGGATCAGCACCTCGGCTTCGGCGGCTTCGGGCGGCAACGGCTCACCCCAGGTGTAGCGCACCGCGCGCACCCCGGCGAGCTCGGCCAGCGCGATCACCCCGTCGTCGTCGGGTACCAGCACGGTAATCGTCATGTGTCCCACCGTAACCGCCGACACTTACCCATGGCTCACGGCGGGCCGCCTAGGCTTGGTAATCGTGCGTACCCGTCCCAACTGGTGGCCGGTGGCCCTACTGGCCGGCGGCAGCCTCCTGCTGTCCGGCTGCGCCGAGTTCGACGACCGCGCGGCGAGCCAGACCTACGCACCGGCGCCGACGCTGACCCCCGAAGCGGGCCCCGCACCCGAACTGCCCGAGATCGGCGGCACACCGGGCGGCCCGTCCGCGCCGAAGGGCGCGCCGTCCACGAAGGTGCAGCCGCCGCAGGGCTGCACGGACTTCGACAAGGCCGTGGTGGAAACCTGCCTCGACACGGTGGCCGCGGTCGCCGCGCTGCCCGGCGAGGGTGACAACCCGGCCGCGCTGGCCGGTGAGCGCAGGAGCGGGCGGATCCTGCGGGTCGCCGCGAACACCGATCCCGCGCAGATCGCGAAGGTGGATGTGGACGCGACCGGCGACGGCGGGCTGACCGGGCTCGCGCTTTCGCCGAGCTACGCCGAAGACCAGCTCGTGTTCGCCTACGTCACCACCGCGACCGACAACCGGGTGGTCCGGATCGCGAACGGGCAGGCGCCGAAACCGGTCCTCACCGGCATCCCGCGCGGGGCGACCGGGAACCGCGGGGCGATCCTGCCCGACGGGAAGGGCGCGCTGCTCGTGGCCACCGGCGACGCGGGCAACCCGGCCGAGGCGGCGGGCGACGCCTCGCTCGCGGGCAAGGTGCTGCGGATCGACACCGCGGGAAAGCCCGCACCGGGCAACCCGTCGGCGGGGTCCGCGGTGTTCGCCAGCGGCCTGCACGCGCCGGGCGGGCTGTGCAAGTCGGCCGACGGCTCGCGGCTCTGGGTCACCGACCGCGACGACAACAGGGACCTGCTGCACCGCATCCAGCCGGGTGCCTCGCTGTCCATCCCCGCGTGGACGTGGCCGGCGAAGCCTGGCGTGGCGGGCTGCGTCGACGCCGGCGCGCAGCTGTGGGTCGCCGCGGCGGCAGCGGGCAACATGCAGAACCTGCCGATCACCCCCGAAGGCACCGTCGGCGGCAAGCCGCAGGAGACCATGAACGGCAAGAACGGCACCAGCTACGGCAAGCTCAGCGCCCTCTCCCCGATCGACCAGCGCTACGCGTTCGCGGGCACGGTGAACAAGGACGGCGGCAAACCGGTGTCGAGCGACGACCGGGTCGTGATCATCGCGCTCCAGCCGAGCCAGGGCGGCGGCGGCAAGGACTAGCGGCTACCGCGGCGGGGCCTTGCGCCTCCGTGTGAGGTCACGTGTATGCCCTGAAGGGGCCCTTGAGGGAATCTGATGCCGCGAAGGGGCCCTTGAGGGCATGCGCATCGCCGGGTCGTATGCCACGAGGGGCGAGATCGCGGCGTCAGATTCCCCGAAGGCGCCCTTCAGGGACCAAGCCACCGGGCGGTTCCACGCTTCCGCCACCCAACGCACCGGAATCGACGCGCACACATCATGCCTGCGACCTCAAGGGACCTGAGCCCTTCGAACTCCGCCCTGGTAAGAACTCTCGCCACCGGACTCGTGCCCCGAAAGGGAACCTTCAGAGCCGTGAAGGCCGCGGATGTGACCCTCGCGGGCCCACCTTGCTCCGAACCACATGCCCCGAAGGGCGCCTTGAGGGAAACAGACGCCGCGAAGGGCCCCTTCGGAGCATCAGCAGCACCAAGCCGCGCGCCACGAGGGGCGAGATCGCGGCGTCAGATTCCCCGAAGGCGCCCTTCGGGGCATGCACAGCCCGGCCGCGGCAGGACTTGCCCGAGCGTACTGCGCCGACTGATCGGATGGACCTGTCGATCCGGCTCCGCGTCCGGCGGAATGACATCCGCCTCCGCCGCCGGGCAGAACAAGCGCATGGAGGCGGCGGCCTTCCAGCTCTAGAGTGGTTTCCGGGACCACCGCCCGTGTGTTGGAGGGAACCTTGCGCAAGCTGACGTACTACGTCGCCGCCTCGCTCGACGGCTTCATCGCCGACCCCGACGGGGACTTCAGTTTCTTCGTGCTCGAAGGCGATCACCTCACCGCGCTGAACGAGCAGCACCCGGAGACGGTGCCGACGGCGTGGCGCGAGGCGGCCGGGATCGAGGGTGCCAACAAGGTGTTCGACACCGTGCTGATGGGCAGGGGCACCTACGAGATGGGGCTCAAGACCGGCACCGCGAGCCCGTACCGGCACCTGCGGCAGTACGTGTTCTCCACCGGCTATTCGGGTGAACTCGGCGAAGGGGTCGAGCTGGTCAGGACCGACCCGATCGCCAAGGTGCGCGAATTGAAGCACGAGGACGGCGGGCTCGGCATCTGGCTGTGCGGCGGTGGCGGGCTCGCCGGTTCGCTGCTGCCGGAGATCGACGAGCTGATGATCAAGCTCAACCCGGTGGTCGCGGGCTCCGGGATCCCGTTGTTCAACCGGGAGTTCGCCGCGGCGCAGTTCCGGCTGACCGCGCACGACGTGTACGACAACGGGGTCGCCGTCATGACCTACGAGCGGCGGTAGCGCGTCTCACCTCGTCGTCGTTCGCCACCGCGGGGCAGCGTCGCTCCCGGGGTTTCGTACTCCTCGCGGCGGCCGCACATGCCGTGCCCGTCGCGCCTGGACGGGGCCGCTTCGCGCACGCCCGAAGCGGCGAGATGGCTCGCGTCGCCGTTCGCGAGCGCCTTCAGGTGTGCATCGGTCAGCTCGGCTACGAGATCGGCCACGGCCACCGGCTCGACGTCGTTCCCGAAGGCGGCAAAGGCTTTCTGCTGGGCTTTCGTGATCTCGCCGGTCCTCACCCGCCCGTGGCGAAACCCTGTGCGGCGATCGTCTCTTGCGCAACAAATCGCCATAATATGCGTCACATGGACAACAGATCGGTGTTCTCGCGCGGATTCGCGATGGATACCGTGATCCGGTCCCGGACCCCCGACCAGAAGGAGCACCGTGGAGCAGCACACCGCCCGGCCACCCGGCCGGACCGGTTTCGCGGCGAGCATGCTGCGGCGCAAACCGGTGGAGGCCTTCGTCGACGAGGGCGGTGTCGGCCAGGGCGGCACCCTGCGCCGGACGCTCGGCCTGACCCAGCTGACCACGCTCAGCATCGGCGCGACACTCGGCAGCGGCATCTTCGTCATCCTGGGTGAAGCCGTCCCGGTCGCCGGGCCTGCCGTGGTGCTCTCGTTCGTGCTCGCCGGGATCACGGCCCTGTTCTCCGCGCTGTCCTACGCGGAGCTGGCAGGCATGATCCCGCTGTCCGGTTCCTCCTACTCCTACGCCTACGCCACGCTCGGCGAGCTGGTCGCCTGGGTGTGCGGCTGGTGCCTGGTGCTCGAATACGGCGTCTCCGTCGCCTCCGTCGCGGTCGGCTGGGGCCAGTATCTCAACGAACTGCTCCAGCTCGCCTTCGGCGTCGCGATCCCCGACGCGCTGAGCCAGCCGCCCGGTGACGGCGGGATCGTGAACCTGCCCGCGATCGCGGTCGTGGTGCTGGCGATGTTCCTGCTGCTCGCCGGGGCGAAGGAGAGCGCGACCGCGAACACCGTGATGGTGCTCGTGAAGGTCGTGACGCTCGTGCTGTTCTGCGCGGTCGCGTTCACCGCGGTGCGCGCCGGGAACTTCAGCCCGTTCCTGCCGATGGGCCTCGCCGGGCTGAGCGCGGGCGGGGCCAAGCTCTTCTTCTCCTACATCGGCTTCGACGCCGCGTCGACCGCGGGCGAAGAGGCGCGCAACCCGCAGCGCGACCTGCCGCGCGCGATCCTGCTCTCGCTCGGCATCGTCACCGTGCTGTACTGCCTCGTCGCACTCGCCGCGGTGGGTGCGCTGCCGTGGCAGCAGTTCGACGGCGAGCAGGCGGCGCTCTCGCACGTGCTGACCACCATCGTGGACAACAAGCTGTGGGCGGCGCTGCTCGCGGTCGGCGCCATCGTGGCGATCTCCAGCGTGGTGCTCACCGTGCTCTACGGCCAGACCCGCATCCTGTTCGCGATGTCCCGCGACGGGCTCGTCCCGAAAGCACTGTCCAAAGTAGATCCCAAGAGCGGCACGCCGAGGGTGAACACGGTCGTCGTGTCGCTGTTCGTCGGCCTGCTCGCCGCGTTCGTCCCGCTCGGCAAGCTCGCCGACGCGACGAGCATCGGCACCCTGTTCGCCTTCGGGCTGGTCAACATCGCGGTGCTCCTGCTCCGCCGTCGCCACCCCGACCTGCCGAGGACGTTCCGCGCGCCGCTCTCCCCGGTCACGCCCGTGCTGGGGGTGCTCTGCTGCGGGTACCTGATGTTCAGCCTCGACGTCGCGACCTGGATCGTGTTCGGCTGCTGGATGGCGGCCGGGCTGGTGCTCTACTTCTGCTACGGGGTAAGGCGATCCCGGCTCGCGACGCGGGAGGCGGCATGATCGTCGCGGTCTACCAGGGACCCGCGGGCACGGGTGACGTGCTCGGCGAGCTCGGCACCGTCGCCGAGCGCGCCGCCGCGGCGGGGGCGTCGCTGCTGGTGTGCCCGGAGATGATCACCACCGGATACCACATCGGGGCGCGCACGGCCGAGGTCGCCGAGCCGGCGGACGGTCCGGCCGCGCGCCGGATCGCCGGGTTCGCGGCCGACGCGGGTGTCGCGATCGTCTACGGCTACCCCGAACGCGATGGCGAGACCGTCTACAACAGCGCCATGCTCGTCGACGCGAACGGTGACCGGCTCGCGAACTACCGGAAGACGCACCTCTTCGGCGCTATCGACAAGACCGCCTTCTCACCAGGTGAGGAGGCCGTGGTGCGCGCCGAGGTCGACGGTGTCGTAGTGGGCGTGGTGATCTGCTACGACGTCGAATTCCCGGAACTGGTCCGCGCGCACGCGCTCACCGGCACCGAACTCCTCGTCGTGCCGACCGCGCTGATGCGGCCCTACGAGCTGGTCGCCGACGCGCTGGTGCCCACCCGCGCCTACGAAAGCCAGCTCTTCGTCGCCTACGCCAACCGGTGCGACATCGAAGGCGAACTCGACTACTGCGGCCGCAGCAGCGTCGTCGCGCCGACCGGTTCGGTACTGGCGAAGGCAGGAGACGCCCCCGAACTCGTTCTGGCCACTGTGGACGGTGCGGCCCTGCGGGTGTCCCGTGCCGAGAACACCCACCTGACCGACCGACGTCCCGAGCTGTACCACGGAGCACACCAGCGATGACTTCCGCAGTCCCGACCGCGATCCACCCCGAGCAGCCAGCAGACGGCGACGGGCGCCCGATCACCATGGCGGGCCCCGACTTCCCGTTCGGCTACGACGACTTCCTCGGCCATCCCGCCGGAATCGGCTCGGTGCCGCCGCAGTACCACGGCACCGAGGTCGCCGTGATCGGCGGTGGCCTCTCCGGGATCGTCACCGCCTACGAGCTGATGAAGATGGGCCTGCGGCCGGTGGTGTACGAGGCCGACGCGCTCGGCGGCAGGCTGCGCACCGTGCGGTTCGACGGCTGCCCCGACGACGTGGTCGCCGAGATGGGCGCCATGCGGTTCCCGCCGTCGTCGACCGCGCTGTTCCACTACATCGACAAAGTAGGCCTGCACACCACGCCGTTCCCGAACCCGCTGGCCCCCGGCACCCCGAGCACGGTGGTGGACCTGAAGGGCAGGAGCCACTACGCGCGGACGCCCGCCGATCTGCCCCCGGTGTTCGCCGAGGTCTCGCGCGCCTGGCAGCGCACCCTCGACGAGCACGCCGAGTTCGCCGGGATGCGGGCCGCGATCAAGGCGCGCGACGTCGGCACGATGAAGCGGATCTGGAACGACCTGGTGCGCGGGCTCGACAACCAGACGTTCTACGGGTTCCTGTGCGATTCGCCCGCGTTCTCGTCGTTCTCGCACCGGGAGATCTTCGGCCAGGTCGGCTTCGGCACGGGTGGCTGGGACACCGACTTCCCGAACTCGATACTGGAGATCCTGCGAGTGGTCTATACCGGCGCCGACGACGAGCACCGGTCCATCGTCGGCGGGAGCGACCAGCTGCCGAGGCGGCTCTGGGAGCGGGTGCCCGCCAAGATGGTGCACTGGCCGGCGGGCACGAGCCTGAAGACCCTGCACGGCGGCGCGCCGAGGCCGGGCGTGACGCGGCTGCACCGGACCGCGCCGAACAACATCACCGTCACCGACGCCGATGGCCGCATCCGCACCTACCCCGCCGCGGTGTGCACCGCGCAGAGCTGGCTGCTGCTGTCGAAGATCGAATGCGACGAATCGCTCTTCCCGATCGACCACTGGACCGCGATCGAGCGCACGCACTACATGGAGTCGTCGAAGGTGTTCGTGCCGGTCGACCGGCCGTTCTGGCGGGACGTCGACCCGGCGACCGGGCGCGAGAAGATGAGCATGACGCTCACCGACCGGATGACGCGGGGCACCTACCTGCTGGAAAGCGGGCCGGACTCGCCAGCGGTGATCTGCCTGTCCTACACCTGGGCCGACGACGCGCTGAAGTGGCTGCCGCTGAGCGTCTCCGAACGCGTCGAGGTGATGCTGCAGTCCCTGCGCGAGATCTACCCCGGCGTCGATGTCCGCCGCCACGTCATCGGCGACCCGGTGACCGTGTCGTGGGAGGCCGAACCGCATTTCATGGGCGCGTTCAAGGCGAACCTGCCCGGTCACTACCGCTACCAGGAACGCCTGTTCAGCCATTTCATGCAGGACCGCCTCGCCGCCGAGCACCGCGGGCTCTTCCTCGCCGGTGACGACGTGTCGTGGACCGCGGGCTGGGCGGAAGGCGCGGTCCAGACCGCGCTCAACGCCGTATGGGGCGTGATGCACCAGTTCGGCGGTGCCACCGATCCGGCGAATCCCGGCCCTGGCGACCGCTTCGCCGAACTGGCGCCGATCGTGCTCGGTGACCGCTGAGCCGATCGATCTACCCCACGCGGGTGGCCCCGCATGAGAAAATAGTGGCCATGAACTCAGATCCCGCGCCGAAATGGCGTCGGCTGGAGCCGGACGAGCGCAGAGAACAGATCTTCGCCTGCGCGGTCCGGCTCTTCGCTGAGCGACCGTACACCGAAGTGTCCACTTCGGACATCGCAGCCGCCGCGGGGGTGGCGAGGGGCCTGATAAACCACTACTTCGGCACCAAGCGTTCGCTCTACCTCGCGGTCATCCGCCGTGCGCTGACGGTGCCGAGGGTGGCGATCGAGATCCTGCCCGACGGGCCGCTCGACGAGCGCGCGGACGCCGCCATCAGCTGGTTCCTCGACATGGTGACCAGCCAGGAGAAGATGTGGCTCGCCGCGATCGCGCCGGAGGGCATCGGGCGCGACCTCGAGGTGGAGCAGATCCTCGAGGAGGCCGACCGCGAATCGGCGGACAGGGTGCTCGAAGCGGTCGGGCTGTCCAGGGACAGCGAGCACGGCAACGAGCTGAACGCGCTGGTCCGCGCGTTCGGCGGGATGGTGAAGGCGGCGAGCCGCGAGTGGCTCGTGCGGGGCGCGCTCAACCGCGAACAGGTGCACACCCTGCTGAGCCACTCCCTGCTCACCCTGGTCCGCGACATCTTCCCGGCGGTCCAAACGCCGTAGTTCTCTCGGTTGTCTATCGGGCGACAACCTTGCGCTGCCAGGGCGCGGCTCCCGGCTCGACCCGCCGGTCGGTCGCGGGGCGCACCGGATCGCCCGGTGCCCGGCCGGGGTGGGAGTGGCCGGACCTCCGGCCCGGACCCCGCGGCACTCGGGGTAGGTGGGCGGGTGGGGACGGACGTAGGTAGGCGAGATACAAATGACCTCATGCAGAGCGGGAGCTTCACGGGTGAGCTCGTGCTGCCGTCGGACGACCAGCGTCCGCGGCGGGCGCGATGGCTGCTGCCTGCGCTGCTGATCGTGCTGTGGCTGGCGATCGGCGCGGTGAGCGCCCCGTTCCTCGGCAAGCTCAGCGAGGTCCAGAGCAACGATCCCGGCTCGTTCCTGCCGGCGAGCGCCGAGTCGACGGAGGTCCAGCACCTGCAGGAGCGGTTCGCGCAGAACCGGCTGCTGGTGACCGTGGTGGTCTTCGACCGGCAGAGCGGGCTGACCCCCGCCGACTCCGAGGCGATCAAGGCGAAGACCGCGGAACTGGCGAAGGGCCCGGGGCTGGACGGCGCCGTGCCACCGCCGATCCCGTCGGCGGACGGCAAGGCCGCGCAGGTGATCCTGCCGGTGAAGGGCGACGACCCGTACAAGGCGGGCGCCGTGGTCAAGGACATCCGCGCGCAGGCGAAGGCGGGGCTGCCTCCCGGGCTGAGTGCGCTGGCCACCGGGCCCGGCGGGTACAACGCCGACTTCGCCGAGGTGTTCGGCGGGATCGACGGCGCGCTGCTGATCATCACGGCGTCGATCGTCGCGGTGATCCTGGTGATCGTGTACCGCAGCCCGCTGCTGCCGATCTTCGTGCTCATCTCGGCGGGGCTCGCGCTGACCTCGTCGTCGGCGGTGATCTACCTGCTGGCCCATGCCGGGGTGCTGACGCTGAACGGGCAGTCGCAGGGCATCCTGCTGATCCTGGTGTTCGGCGCGGCGACCGACTACGCGCTGCTGCTGGTGGCGAGATATCGCGAAGAGCTGCTCAGAACCCCGTCGGCGCGGGAGGCGATCAAGATCGCGTGGCGTGCCTCGCTCGAACCGATCGGCGCGTCCGGCGGCACCGTCATCCTGGGCATGCTGTGCATGCTGGCCAGCGAGCTGACGTCGAACCGCAGCCTCGGCCCGATCGCGTCGCTCGGCATCCTCGGCGCGCTGCTGGCGTCGCTGACCTTCCTGCCCGCGGTGCTCGCGCTCGTGGGGCGCGCCGCGTTCTGGCCGGGCGACCCGGTGCCCCGCAAGCACCGCAGGACCTCGCACGGCATCTTCGACGCGATCGCCAAGCTCGTGCGCAAGCGGCCGCGCTGGACGTGGGCACTGACCACCCTCGCCCTCGTCGCCGGTGTCCTGTTCGTCCCCGCGCTGAAGGCGAGCGGCACCTCCCAGCAGGCGCTGTTCCTCGACGAGGTCGAGGCCGTCACCGGGCAGAACGTGCTCAGCGCGCACTTCCCCGGCGGCACCGGCAGTCCCGCGATCATCACCGCGAACGCGACTTCGGCGCAGCAGGTGCTGGCCGCCGCGAAGGGCATCGACGGGGTGGTCGACGTCCAGGTGTCCCCCGCCGACCCCCAGAACCCCGCCGCCGGGCCCAAGATCGTGGACGGGCTCGTCGAAATGGGCGCCACGCTGCGCGATCCCGCCGACTCGCCGTCCGCGGTCACCGTGGTCGGCAAGCTGCGCGACGCCGTGCACGGTATCCCGGGCGCCGGCGCGAAGGTCGGCGGGCAGAGCGCGCAGCAGAGCGACATGATCGCCGCCGCGACCCACGACCGGGACCTGATCATCCCGATCGTGCTCGTGGTGATCTTCGCCGTGCTCGCGCTGCTGCTGAGATCCCTGCTCGCGCCGCTGCTGCTGATCGCGACCGTGGTGCTGTCGTTCGGCGCCACGCTCGGCGTCGGCGCGCTGGTGTTCAACGACCTGTTCGACTTCCCCGGCGCGGACCCGGCGATCCCGTTGTACGCCTTCGTGTTCCTGGTGGCGCTCGGGATCGACTACAACATCTTCCTGATGACCCGCGCCCGCGAAGAGGCGGCGCGGTTCGGCACCGAGACCGGCACCCTGAACGCACTCGGCGTCACCGGCGGCGTCATCACCTCGGCCGGGGTCGTGCTGGCCGCCACCTTCGCCGCGCTCTCGGTGATCCCCGTGCTGTTCCTCGCGCAGGTCGCGTTCCTGGTCGCCTTCGGCGTCCTGCTGGACACCTTCCTGGTCCGCTCGCTGCTGGTGCCCGCGCTCGCCGTCGACTTCGGCAGGGTCATCTGGTGGCCGGGAAAGCTCGCGCGCCACCCCCGCCCTACCGGGCGATGACCGCGCAGATGACCTTCGGGGGCAGCTACACGTCTCCGAAGATCACCTTCAGGGCGTGAGCGCGGGTTCCGGAGCCTCTTCGACGGGCTCCGGCGCGGGCGTCTTCGGGAGCAGCACACCGGCGATCGCGCCCAGCAGGCTCAGCGCGGCGACGACCAGGAACGCCACGCCCATCGCATCGACGAAGCTGAGCTTCGCGACCGCGGACACCGCGTTCGCGAGCCTGGCTCCGACGGTGCCCGGCTCGAACCCGTCGGGCACCTTGCCCTGCGTGACGGCGTCGGTCCCGGCGCGCACGGTCGCGGCCACCGGGTCCGGCAGGCCCGCTTCAGCGGTGTGCCGCCCCAGCGCGTCCGAGACGCGCCACGACATGACACCGCCGACGGTCACGATCCCCAGCACGCCACCCACCTGGGACGCGACCTGCTGCAGCCCCGAGGCGATACCGCTGAGTTCGTCCGGCGTGCCGCCCATGATCGCCTCGGTCGCGGCGATCACGCACAGGCCGGTGCCGAACCCCGCGAGCAGGCCGGGCACGAGCAGATCGCTGAACTCCGAGCCGCGGTCGAGGGTGGTCAGCCCCACCAGCCCGGCGGCGACGAGCACGAGACCCGCGGTGACCGGCCAGCGCGGCCCGAACCGCTGCGCCAGTATCCCGCCGATCGGCGCGGACACCACGACGACGCAGGTGGGCGCGAGCATCCAGGCGCCGGCCGCGACGGGGCTCATCCCCCGCGTGTTCTGCAGGTACAGCGTGAGCAGGAACAGCAGCGCGAACACGCCGAACGAGCTCACCCCGACCAGCGTCGCGCCCAGCGTGACGGATCGGTCGCGCAGCAGCTTCCGCAGCCCGCCGTGGCCCGTCGCGTCCCCCTTGGACTCCGCGACCGCGAAGAACGCGATCGCGACCGTGAGCACCGCGACCGGGACGTTCAGCAGGAACACGGCCTGCCAGCCGAACCCCTGCACGATGAGCCCGGCGATCACCGGGCCGAGCCCGATGGCCAGCGCGTTGGCGCCGCCCCAGATGCCCAGCGGCAGGCCGAGCTTGTCGGCGGGGAAGGCGTTGCGCAGCATGGCCAGCGCGGCGGGTTGCAGCAGCGCCCCCGCGAAGCCCTGCAGCACGCGGAACGCGACCAGTGCGAAGACGCCACTGGACAGCGCGACGCCGAGCGACGCGAGCCCGAACACGGCGACGCCGATGACGAACGTGCGGCGGCGGCCGATGCGGTCGGCCAGCTTGCCCGCGGGCAGCAGCCCGATCGCGAGCGCGACCAGGTAGGCGTTGGCGATGAGTTCGAGGTCGCCGAGGGTGGCGTTGACCGACGACGAGATGAACGGCGCGGCGATCGTGATCGCGGTGCCGTCCAGACCGACCATCGCCCCGCCGAGCACGCCACCCACGAGGGTGAGCCATGGCCTGCCCGCCCGCTTCGCCGTCGTGGGACGCAGTGCTCCCCCGCGCATACTTGAGGCCGTCACCTGGGCATCTCCTCCCGGGTCGCGCACGGATCGTGTGTGCTGGACCGTTTCGAAGGGCACAGCATTTCGAAGGGCACAGCATGACGGGTGGTCGCGAGCCCGCCACGCCCGCCCCCGGCACTTCACCCACTAGAAACGAATTTTCTTCAGGTCTGGCCAAAACGGTAGCGGAGGGTAACCGTGGACCTTGGGAGGATTATCACTCGTTCGAGCGTTGTTGCGTGACCAACTTGCAACCTGATGCATACATCGCTACGGTCTTGCAGGCACATCAGCCAATAGCGTGAATTCGCCAGGGCAGGCCGATCCCCCGCGGCCGGTGCCCTTGGCGTATTTCGCATAGCGAATTTCCACGCCGGAACGGCGGATTTCCGCAGATACGCGCCGCGAAAGGCACTGAAGCCCATTTCGGCGCGTGAGGCTGCCACACAAACACTTTCACCTGCAGGAGAGTGCACATGCCCGAGGCTGAGCGCCGGTACCCCGAACCGACGGACGGCCTGAAGAACCTGGTGCGGCCGTTGACCGATCTGCTGGTCGACCGCGCCGGTTCGTCCGCGCCCGCGTTCACCTTCCGCGACTACGCCGCCGATCGCGAGGGCACCGAAGTGACCCTCAGCTGGGCGGAGCTGGCCGAGCAGGTGCGCGCCGTCGCCGCGGAGCTGTCCAAGATCACCTCGCCGGGACAGCGGGTCGCCATCCTCGCCCCGCAGGACCTCAGCTACGTCACGGCTTTCCTCGGCGCGCTGCACGCGGGCACGATCGCCGTGCCGCTGTTCGCCCCCGAGGTGAGCCAGCACGGCGGACGCCTCGTCGGCGCGCTCGCTGACTGCGCCCCCGAGGTGTGGCTGACCTCGTCGGAAGCGCTCCCCGCGGTGCGCTCGCTCGCCGAGGAAAACCCGGTCCCGATGCCGAAGCAGATCCTCGCGGTCGACAAGCTGGACCCCGCGGGGGCCGGCTACACCCCGCCAGCGCTGTCCCTCGACGCGCCCGCCTACCTGCAGTACACCTCGGGTTCCACACGTGCGCCCGCGGGAGCGGTGATCACCCATCGCGCGGTCGCGGAGAACAGCAACCAGGCGGCCGTCGCGTTCGGCGTCGACGACACCTGGACCTGCGCGGGCTGGATCCCGTTCTTCCACGACATGGGACTCGTCCAGCTCCTGTGCGTACCGGTGGCCACCGGCGCGCGGTCGGTCTTCATCACGCCGTTCAACTTCATCATGCGGCCGGTGCGCTGGCTGCGGCAGCTTTCCGACTTCCCGAAGGTGTTCGCCGCGGCACCGAACTTCGCATTCGAATACGCGACGCGGAAGGTGTCCGAAAGCGACCGGGCCGCATTGGACCTTTCCGATGTCAGGGCCGTCATCAACGGCAGCGAGCCGGTGCGCGCGAGCACGATCGCCGCGTTCCAGGAAGCGTTCGGACCGCACGGATTCCCGGCGACCTCGCACCGCCCGTCCTACGGGCTCGCGGAAGCGACGGTATTCGTCACGAACACGCGCGAAGAGGGCCCGACGGTGACCGCGTTCGACCGGCTAGCGCTCGGTGAGCACCGCGGGGTGATCGTCGCGCGCGGCACCGAGGGCTCGATCGACCTCGTCGCCGCCGGGCGCCCGCACGGCCAGCTGGTCCGCATCGTGGACCCCGCGAACGGCACCCTGCGCACCGACGGTGACGTCGGGGAGATCTGGGTCCACGGCCCCAACGTCGCCAGCGGTTACTGGGAGCAGCCGGAACGGTCCGCGGAGACCTTCGGCGGCCGGATCGACGGCGCGGCGGGCATCCCGGGCGAGGGCTGGCTGCGCACCGGTGACCTCGGGCTCTTCCACGACGGCCTGCTCTACATCACCGGCCGGATCAAGGACCTGATCATCATCGACGGCAAGAACCACTACCCGCAGGACATCGAGGCGACCGTGGAGGCGGCGCACCCGGTGATCCGGCGCGACCACGTGGCCGCCTTCGCGGTGACCACCGAGGACGGCCGCGAAGGCGCCGCGGTGGTGGCCGAGTTCAACCGCAAGGCGGCACCGGAGGGCTTCGACGAGAAGGAGGTCGCGAGGGCGGTCCGGCGCGCGGTCTCCGCGGCGCACGACGTCAAGCTGCGCGATGTGCTCGTCCTGCCGCCCGGCGCGGTCCAGCGGACTTCGAGCGGGAAGGTCGCCCGCGCGGCCACGAAAGCACGGCACTGGGAGAAGGCGGACGAGCGCTGATGACCACCGCGCGTGAGCTGCGGTCCTGGCTGATCGAACAGGTCGCCGAGGTCTGCGAGCTCGACGAGGACGAGATCGACCCCGGACTGCCGCTGGACGAGTACGGCCTGTCCTCCCGTGACGCCGTCCAGCTTTCCGGCGCGCTCGAGGAACTGCTCGACCGCCCGATGCCGACGACGCTGCTGTGGGAGCACCCCACGATCGACCGGCTCGCGGCCGCGCTCACCGGATCGGCGCTCACCGGATCGGCGCGCGACGACAGCGCTCCCGCGCGTCCCGCCTCGGTCGGCGAGCCGATCGCGGTCGTCGGCGTCGGCTGCCGCCTTCCCGGCGGCGTGCACGGCGCGGACGGCTTCTGGCGGCTGCTGACCGAAGCCCGCGCCGCGACCTCCGAGGTCCCCGCCGGTCGGTGGGAGCACGACGAGGCCGTGGCCGAAGCGGTCGGCACCACGCGCTGGGGCGGTTTCCTGGACGACGTCGCGGGGTTCGACGCCGAGTTCTTCGGCATCACGCCGCACGAAGCGGCCAGGATGGACCCGCAGCAGCGGATGGTGCTCGAAGTCGCCTGGGAGGCGCTCGAACACGCCGGAATCGCGCCGGAGTCCCTCCGCGGCACCGAAACCGGCGTGTTCGTCGGCATCAGCGGGACCGAGTACGCCGCGCGCGCACTCGGCGATCTGTCCGAAGTGGACGCCTGGACCGGTACCGGTGGCGCGCTTTCGATCGCGGCGAACCGGCTGTCCTACGTGCTCGATCTGCGCGGCCCGAGCGTCGCGGTGGACAGCGCGTGCTCGTCCTCGCTGACCGCGGTGCACCTCGCCGTGCAGAGCCTGCGCTCCGGCGAAACCGGTGCCGCGCTCGTCGGCGGCGCGAACCTGCTGCTCGGCCCCGGCGTCACCACCTCGTTCGACGAGATGGGGATCAGCTCCGCCGACGGCCGGTGCAAGCCCTTCTCGCACGACGCCGACGGGATCGCCCGCGCCGAGGGCGCCGGGATGGTCGTGCTCAAGCGCCTTTCGGACGCCGTCGAGGCGGGTGACCGCGTGCTCGCCGTGGTCCGCGGCACCGCGGCCAACTCCGACGGCAGGTCGAACGGCCTCACCGCGCCGAACCCCGAGGCGCAGGAAAACCTGCTCCGCACCGCCTGCCGCCAGGCCGGCATCGCACCGGCCGACGTCGCCTACGTCGAAGCGCACGGGACCGGCACGCTGCTCGGCGACCCGATCGAGGCGCGCGCGCTCGGCGCGGTGCTCGGCGAGGGCAGGGACGAACCGCTGCTGCTCGGCTCGGTCAAGAGCAACCTCGGGCACCTCGAAGCCGCGGCGGGGGTCGCCGGGCTGATCAAGACCGTGCTGGCACTGCACCACGGGACCATCCCGGCGAGCCTCAACTACGCGGGCCCCAACCCGCACATCGACTTCGACGCGCTCAAGCTGTCCGTTGTGGACAGTGCGCGGCCGTGGCCGGACGGCACCGCCGTCGCGGGCGTGTCCGGTTTCGGCTTCGGTGGCACGAACGCCCACGTCGTGCTCGAACAAGCCCCCGGCGCCGTACCGCCGGCGCCCAGCCGCGAAACGCGCGGCAGGTTCCTGCTCGGCGCGCCGTCCGCGGACCGGATCGCCGACTCCGCGGCCGAACTCGCCGCATGGCTCAAGGGCACCGGCACCCCGCTCACCGATGTCGAGCACACACTGGCGCGACGGCTCGGCGGACGGCACCGAGCCGCAGTCGTCGCGGAGGGGCGCGAGGACTTGATCACCGGGCTGCGCGCGCTCGCCGCGGGCGCGAACGCCCCCGGCGTGGTCACCGGAAAGCCCCGCCAGGCGAGCAAGCTGCCGGTGTTCGTGTTCTCAGGGCACGGTTCGCAGTGGGCGGGCATGGGCAAGCGGCTCTACGCCGAAGAGCCGGTGTTCGCCGCCGCGATCGACCGGCTCGACCCGGTGCTGGCCGCCGAAAGCGGCTACTCGCTCAAGGCCGATCTGCTCGGCGGTGTCGACGCGCGCACCATGGACCACGTCCAGCCGTTGCTGTTCGGCATCCAGCTCGCGCTCACCGAGCTGTGGGCCGCGAACGGCGTGCGGCCTGGCGCGGTGATCGGGCACTCCTTCGGCGAGGTCTCCGCGGCGGTCGTCGCGGGCGCGATCTCCGAAGCGGACGGCGCGAAGATCGTGTCACTGCGCTCGCGCCTGCTCGCCTCGCTCGCCGGCGACGGCGCGATGGCGCTGCTCGAACTCGGCGCCGAAGAAGCGGGCGAACTCGTCGACGGTCTGTCCGATGTGGACGTCGCGGTGCTGTCCGCGCCGAAGGAGACGGTGATCGCGGGCAGCGCGGACGAGGTGCGCCGCATCGTGTCCGATGTGGACTCACGAGGGCTGCTCGCCAAGCTGGTCAAGCTGGACGTCGCCGCGCACTCCCCCATCGTCGACCGCGTCACCGGCACGCTCGTGGACGGCCTGATCGGCATCCGCGCGGACGAGCCGGCGCTGGACTTCTACAGCACCGCCGACGCCGACCCGCGTGGCGTGCCCGCGTTCGACCCCGGGTACTGGGCGGCCAACCTGCGGCGCCCGGTCCGGTTCTCCGGCGCCGTGTCGGCCGCCGCCGAAGACGGCTACGACACGTTCGTCGAGATCTCCCCGCATCCGGTGCTGCGGCACGCGCTGACCGGGAACCTCGGCGAGTCGGGCACGCTGGTGCTCTCCAGCGGCAGCAACTCCGGCGACGAGACCACCCACTTCCACACCCAGCTCGCGGCGCTCGAACTCGCCGGTGGCGTGCGCGTGGCACGTGGCGGAGCGGTCACCGACGTGCCGTCGACGCCGTGGCGGCACGTCCGGCACTGGCTGCCGCAGCCCGCACCGGCCGCGGCGTCCGGGTCCACTTCGGACACCCGCCCGCACCCGCTGCTCGGCACCGGCATCGACCTGCCGGACGAGCCGAAGCTGGTGTGGCAGGCCGAGCTGGACCGCGCCGCGCTGCCATGGCTGCCCGAGTACCGCTGGGACGGCAAGCCGACGCTCGCCCCGTCCGCCTACCTGGAGCTGGCGAACGCGGCGGCCAGGACGGCGTTCGTGGTGCCTGCCGACCGGGTGCTGGTCCGCGATCTCGAACTGCTCGCGGCGCTGCCGCTTGGCGAGTCGACCTCGGTGACCACCACGGTGGTCCCGGAGACCGGCGAATTCCGCGTGCACGGCAGGGCCGACGGCGCACCGTGGCGGCTGCTGGCCACCGCTGAGGTCTCCGTGCTCGCCGAGACCGCGATCACCCCTCCGGTGTCCGAAGTGGATGATCGGGACCTGCGCCGTCGCGGCGGCACCGATCCCGCGCCGCAAACCCCCGGCTACGGGCCCTCGTTCGCGACGATCAGCGCGATCCGCGTCGCCACCGGCCGCGGCCTGCGCGCGGTGGCCGAGGTGGAGGTCCCCGCCGGGCTGGGTCACGAGCTGCGGCTGCACCCCGCGCTCGTCGACCCGTGCCTGCGCCTGTTCACCTTGGCGCTGAACGAGAACGACTCCGGCGCATCGGCTCTCGTGCCCGTTTCACTCGGCACCGTCCGCGTCTACGGCGACCCGGCGCGGGCCGCCTCGGTGCGGATCGCGGTGACCACCGGTGCCGACGGCGGCCATGTCGGCGATCTGCACCTCGTCGACCCCGACGGCGTTGTCGTGCTCGAAATCGGCGAGATCTCGCTCCATAAGGCGACCTCGGAAGAGCTGCTCGCACCGGTGTCCGAACGGCTCGTCGAACCGCGGTGGCGGCTCGACCCGCTGCCGTCGCGGAAGCGGCCGCGCGGCCGCGTCGTGCTGCTCAGCGCGGGCGCGCACGAGCTCGAAGGCCCGCTGAAGGACACCGGCGCCGACGTGACCTCGATCGACTACCGCGACAAGCAGGCGATCCGCGAGGTGATCGCGGCCGACGGCGATCTCAGCCTGCTCTTCCTCCAGCCGGCGAACGGCACCGGGCTCGACGCGATCGCCGCGGCGGAACGCGCGGTGCTCGCGGTGTCCGACACCATCCACCTCCTGGGCGAGCGAACGGCGCGCGGGCACGCCAGGGTCTGCGTGGTGACCGCCGAAGCCGCCGCCGTGCACGCCGATGAGCCGGTCGACCCCGCGGTCGCCGCCCAGCGCGGGCTCGTTCGGATGTTCGCCTACGTGTACCCCGAACTGGGGACCACGATCATCGACGTGGCACCGGGGATACCGGGTGACGTGGCCGCGGCGAGCCTGCTCGCCGAGCTCGCCACCGGAACCGATGACGAGGTGGCGCTGCGCCGGGACGGCCGGTACACCCGTCTGCTCCAGTGGGCAACGCCGTCGCCGAAGTCCGCCTCCGTCCCCGTCGTCCGTGACGACGGCGCCTACCTGATCACGGGCGGGCTCGGCGGGCTCGGCATTTTCCTCGCGAGCTGGCTCGCCGGGAAGGGTGCCGCTCGGATCGTCCTCAACGGACGGTCGGCGCCGAGCGCGAGCGCCCGCGAAGCGATCGCCGCGATGCCGTGCGACGTGCGAGTGGTGCTCGGCGACCTCGCGGAGCCGGAGGTGGCCGAGCGGCTCACCGCGGCCGCCACCGAGGACGGGCTGCCGCTGCGCGGGGTGCTGCACGCCGCCGCGGTCTTCGCCGATCGCAACGACAATTCCGCGCTCGATGCCGATATCCTGCACCGCACCTGGCTGCCCAAGGTCCACGGCGGCTGGCGCTTGCACGAAGCGACCAAACAGGACACTCTCGACTGGTGGGTCGGGTTCTCGTCGGCGGCAACGACACCCGGCCTGCCCGGCCAGCCCGCGTACTCGACGGCGAACGCCTATCTCGAAGCGCTGGTCGAGCACCGGCGCGCGGGCGGCCTGCCCGCGACCTCGGTGGCCTGGGGCGCCTGGGCCGAAGTCGGTGTGGTCGCGGACATCGACCTTCCCTGGCTGCGTCCGATGCGGCCCTCCGACGGGCTCGACGTGCTCACCACGGTCCTCAGCGAGAACAGGCCCACGACCGGCGCCGTCCGGCTGGCACATCACCGGCTGCTGGAGACCTTCCCGCACCTCGCCGGCATTCCGTTCTTCGGCGCGCTGTTCGAAGGCGTGGCACCGGTCGAGACCGGAGACGACCGCCCGCTCATCGAACGGCTGACCGGGCTGTCCACAGTAGACGCACACCACGCGGTGTCCGACCAGTTCCGCACCAGGGTCGCCGGTGTGCTGGGCTACGCCGCGGAATCGCTCGACGTGACCGCACCGCTGCCGGCGCTCGGGGTCGACTCGCTGCTCGCGGTGCGCATCCGCAACGCCGTGCAGCACGACTTCGACCGCGCGATGCCGGTGTCACTCCTCCTGCGCGGCGCGAACGTGCTGGAGACCGAACAGTGGCTGCTGGGTGAGCTTGGCCTCGAAGACGCGGGCGACCAGTGGCGGGCGACCAGCGTGGGACCGAGGGACGCGGCCGAACGGCTGGTGTCCGCCGTGTGGGCCGACGTGCTCGGCGAGCAGCACGGTGTCACCGCGGACTTCTACGCCGAAGGCGGTGTCCGTGAGCAGGCCGAGGCGATCACCGCGCTGCTGAGCGAGCGCAGCGGCCGCGAGCTGACCGTCTCGGAACTGTTCGAGCACCCCACCATCGAACGGATGGCAGTGCACCTGCGCGACGACGAGGCAGAAGGATGCCTTGTCCGTCCACTGCGGACACAGGGGAACCAGCGGCCGCTGTTCTTCTTCCACCCCGGCGGCGGCGACACCTCGGTGTACCGCCAGCTCGTCCAGCTCCTCGACCAGGAGCTCCCGGTGTACGGATTCGACCGCGTCGACGGGGTGGTCTCGGTCGAAGAGCGGGTGGAGCGGTACCTGCCGGAGCTGCGGAAGATCCAGCCGCATGGGCCGTACCGGCTGGCGGGCTGGTCGTTCGGCGGGTTCATCGCGTTCGACATGGCGCAGCGACTGCGCGCCGAGGGCGAAGAGGTCGAACTGCTCGCCATGATGGACACGATCCTGCCGCTCACCGGTGACACCGGGCTGTCCGATGTGGACTTGATGCGGAAGCGGCTGGAACGGTTCGGCGAGTTCCTGGAAACCAGTTACGGCAAGCGGATCGATCTTCCGTTCGACCAGCTCGCCCGGCTCGGCGTCGAGGATCAGGCACAGCTGCTCGTCGACACGATGCGCGGGGAGAACCTCGTCAACGGCGAGGTCAGCGAGGCGATCCTGCACCACCAGCGCACTTCGTTCGTGGACGCGCGAGCGCTCGAGTTCTACCGGCCGGAGCGCTACGACGCCCCGCTGGTGTTCTTCAGCGCGGCCGACCAGGTGCCAGGCGGGCTGCGGGACCACCGGTTCGACCGCACCGACCCCGCACGGGGCTGGGACGCGGTGTGCCCCGCCCTCGACGTGATCGTGGTGCCGGGCCACCACCTGTCGCTGCTGGACCCGCCCAATGTGGACCACATCGCCGCACGGCTCACCGAGCTGCTCTCGGCGGGTGCGCCGGTCGGCGCGGGGAGCAGGAGATGACCGAGCTGTCCGTTGTGGACACCAAGTCCGGTGACGGCGGCGAGCTGCTGCTGAAGCTGCGCTCCCCCGCGCTCGGGCGCGAATGCGGTGTCACGCTGCTCACCCCGGACGGGTGGGCACCGTCCAAGAAGTACCCGGTGCTGTACTTCTTCCACGGCTCGTCGGACGTGCGCTCGTCGGTGGTGGAGCGGACCGCGCTGCGCTCGCTCGCGGCGAAGTCGAACGTGCTCGTGGCGCTGCCCGACGGCGGCCGGATGGGCTTCTACACCGACTGGCGGGTGCCCGACCGCGAAGGCACCATCCCGAAGTGGGAGACCTTCCACCTCGGCGAGCTGCTTCCCTTGCTGGAGGCCGATTACGGCGCCTCCGACGTCCGGATGGCGGCCGGGCTCTCGATGGGCGGGTACGGCGCGCTGCGGTACACCATGCGGCATCCCGGCCTGTTCCGCGCGGCCGCGTCCTTGAGCGGCTTCACCCACCTCACGCGGCGGGGCACCGCCGCGCTGCTCGCCACGCTCGCCGTGCGCGAAGGCATGCGGCCGGGGCGGATCTGGGGCCCTCGCCGGTACGCGGCGGAGAGCTGGGCCGCGAACGACCCGCACCTGCACGCGGAGAAGTTCGCGGGCACCGAGGTCTACATCGCCGCGGGAAACGGGAAGCGCGTGTCCGGCGAGGAGTTCGTCGCCGGGATGGAACTCGTCGAACGGTTCGTCCGCGGTATGGCCGACGACCTGGTGGACACGCTGCGCACGGCGGGCGCCACCGTCACCACCGATCTCGGTCCCGGCATCCACTTCTGGACGACCTTCGCCCGCCAGGTCGACAACCTCTGGCCGTACGTTGAGAAGAACCTGCTCAGCGAACGCCCTTGATCGGCCGTACCAGCACCGCGCCCGCCAGTGCGATCACGCCCGCGATCAGGTACAGCACCGTGTAGCTCGACACCAGCGCGATCACCGCGCCCGCGACCAGCGGGGCGAACGCCTGCGAGGCGGTGTTCGCGATGTTGATCACCCCGAGGTCCTTCGCGCGCTCCTTCGCCACCGGCAGCACCTGCGTGATCAGCGCGTTGTCGATCGCCGCGTAAACACCGTAGCCCAGCCCGAGTATCCCGGCCGCCACCATCGCCGCGACCCAGTTGTGCCCGATCGCGAGCACCAGCATCGCCAGCGCGATCACGCACGACGAGGTGATCACGAAGACCTTCCGCTTGCCACTGCGGTCGGACAGCCTGCCCGCGACGACGCTGGTGAGCAGGATCCCGGCGGTGTAGATGATCGTCAGCACGAAGACGCCGCCTGCCGGGTCGTCGAGCTTCACGTCGTCGCGCAGGAAGTACAGCAGGTACAGCGTCGCGATGGAGTTCGCGAGCTGGATCGCCAGCCGGGACACCGCCGCCCAGCCGAAGTCGGGGTACTTGCGGAGGTCGATCTTGAACCCGGCGAGGAACCGCTTGAGCACGAACGGCTCCGCCTCCGCGGCCGGCAGCGGCTCGTCCGGTGTGCTCAGCACGAACGGCACCGTGCACACCAGCAGCAGCCCGGCCAGCAGCAGGTACCCCGCCGTCTGCCCGGACACCACCTGCGTCACGAGCAGCACGCCGAGCACGAGCCCCACCGGCGTCGCCAGGCCGAGGAACGCCGACACCAGCCCGCGCTGCGCCACGGGCACCCGGTCCGGCACCATCGCGCTGAGCCCCGAGAAGAGCGTGTTCTGGGCGGCCTGCGCGATCACCCAGCACAGCGCCACCCCCAGCACGGTCGCCTGCGCCGACTGCACCGCGAGCGCCACCGCCGCGACCAGCGCGCCCCCGATGATCCACGGACGGCGGCGGCCGAGCCGCGAGGTCGTCCGGTCCGACAGCGCCCCGGTGACCGGCGCGGCCAAAATGGACGCCACCGCCGCCGCGGCCGTCACCCAGGCAAGGCTGGTCTCCTTGCCCCCGGCGTCGATCCGCTCGATCTGCAGCGGCAGCAGCACCTGGATCGGCGTCACCACCACGATCCAGAACCCGAGCACCGCGGTGGAGAGCGCGGCGATCCAGCGTCCGGTGACTGGCTCGGTCGGTTCGGTGAGTACCCCCGCTGTCATGGCAGGGAGAGTACCCGGATCCTGCTTGTTCCGGGTGGTCCGGGCGGGCGGGTCGTTTCACAGTTCACCTGCGGTTGTCGTGCGCGGTGGTCCGGTCGTCGTGTCGGGTGGCGGTTTGAAGATGGCTTCGGACGACGGGAGGGGCCCGGCTTCCGGCTGCGCTTTCCATCGAATTTTGTTTTGTTTGAACAATCTTTGGACAGTCCATTTTGGACGACATTGACTTCTACCTGAATGATAACTATTCAGGTAGAATGAGGGTTGTGGATGGCTGCGTGGGATGATCCTTTTTGCAGGGAAGGGTGTTCGTCCGTCGTACAATGAGCTGGCCGCGTTGGTTGCCGCACAGGCCGTGGAGCTTGGTCGCGCGGGTCGGGAGATCATCCGGTTGCGGCATCGGGCCGGTTCAGCAAACCGAAGTCGAAGTCGTTGCGCGGGGTCGGTGTGACGCGTCGACAGGTGGTGGATCTGCCCGAGGTGCGCCCGCCGGTGACCGCGCTGACGGCGTATGCGGCGAGCTATCAACACATTCCGGTCACCCGGGCCACGCGGTTGCCGGCGGACCTGCTGGGCCCGCCGGTCTCGACCGGCCGGGTCGCCGGGGTCCTGTCGTCGATCGCGGCCGAACTGGACGAGTTCGGGATCCTGGTCAACCAAGGCGGTACGGACGGCGCCGGTGACGCAATTCGGTGAGACCGGGATCCGGATCGAAGGCAAACCTGGTGGCTGCGCACCGCCTGCACATCTACGCTGACGGCGTACTTCGCCCACTCGCTGCGCGGCAGCGAAGCGATGGTCGAGTCCGGGATCCTGCCGACCTTTCGCGGTGTCGCGGTCCACGACGGCTGACACCCTTACGACTACTACGGCCTCACACACGCCCGCCGCAACGCCCACCACGTGCGTGAACTGGTCGCCGCCTGCGGTTCGCCCATGACCTCACGGGCCCGTTCACCGGCAACCAAACCGAACGCGACCTGCGCATGATCGAAGTCCAGCTCGAAATCTCCGGCAGTTGGCGCATCCGACGCGGCTCCGCGTTCGCGCCCACAGCTCAACCCTCGCCCAAGAACGACATCCACATCCTCACCGAACCCCGCAACGCCATCACCGGGAACCCTTAACTGCCAACAAAACTCACAACAGCCCGAAAAACTACCCGGCCGTTTCACTCGATCGTGCGTTCGATTACGTGTGCGGGCACGGTAGAATGGTGGGGTGTCCGAGACTTCTTCCCTTGTACCGCAGCGGGAGCTGTGGCAACTCACCTCGCGTGAGAAAGCCGCCGCGCTGCGGGAAGAGTTGATGTCCTTGTGGCAACAGGAATCCCGGGTCTACCAGATCATCGCCGACCTCGACAACGGCGGCTCCCGCGAACTGGGGTATCCGTCCACGACAGCGTTGGTGGCGGAGATCGCGCGGACCTCGTCGGCGGCGGTGCGGAAGATGGTCGCGCGGGCGATCGCGCTCAACCCCAGCCACGGTGTCGGTGGCGTGGAGATTCCGGCAGCCGCACCGTTGACCGGGCAGGCGGCGGCGGAGGGTGCGATCTCGGCGCAGCACGCGGACGCGATCGTGGCGGCGCTGCGGTCCATCCCGGCGACGGTGTCGGTGGAAGAGCGGGAGAGGACCGAGAAGACTCTGGTCGACCTCGCCCGCAACGCCGGTATGTCCGAGCTTGCCCAAGGATGCCAGCGACTCCGGGACACGCTTGATCCCGACGGCGCCGAACCCCGTGACACTCCTGAACCGGCACGGTCGATGCGGTGGCACACCCGCAAAGACGGCTCCGTCAAGTTCGATGGCTACCTCGACCCGATCTCCGGGGCGAAGACCCTGGCACTGCTGGAACCGCTCGCTGCGGCTCGTAAGGATGATCCGAGTGACAATCCGCTGGTGCGCGGGCAGGCTGAGCGCAACGGGGACGCGTTCCTGGAAATGGTCACCCTCGCCGCCAGCCACCCCGACTCCCCCAACCGCAGCGGCACCCGCGCGGACCTCATCGTCACCATCACCCTCGACGACCTGAAGAAGGAACTGGGCAAGGCGTGCCTGGACATGGTCACCGACATCACCGCCAGCGAAGCCCGCATCCTCGCCTGCGACTGCAAAATCATCCCCGCCATCCTCGACGGCCAAGGCCAACCCCTGGAAATGGGACGAGCCAAACGCCTGGTCACCGAAGCGATCCGATACATGCTCGCCATCCGCGACTGCGGATGCGCCTTCCCGGGGTGTTCCCGCAAGCCGAGACATTGCGAAGCGCACCACGTGCTGCCGTGGCACGCGGGCGGCAAGACCGACCTGGGTAATCTCGTGCTGTTGTGTGGTTACCACCACCGCCTGCTGCACAACAGCGACTGGACACTCCGCATGGTCAACGGCATGCCAGAGTTCACCCCACCGGCATTCCTCGATCCCTGGCGAAAACCCAGAACCAACACCATCCACACCGCCCAACCCCGCGCCGCCTGACCGGGAGTCCCGCCATACCGGCTGGGATTCCGGCAAAGTCGTGTCGTTGCGGGCAGGGTGCCGGGGCCGGGGTGCACCTGCTGCCTGCGCATCACCCCTACCGCACCGACCGCACCACGGCACCCGGGAACCTGCACCGTCCACAGCATAACCGGCCTGGCCGCAGTCGTGTGGCCCGATCCGCTGTGTCCACAATGGAGCAATTCTGCCCACCTCGCCGGAGGATGGCATGGGCTGTCCGCGATCGCTGCCGTGGGTCGTTGGCCGGTCGAACCGGGGCCGGGGCGTCGGCCTGCTGGTCGCGGTGAGTTCGGCGGGATGCGTTGTCCTGCTGGACTTCGTCTGGATGGGTGGCCCGCGATGCGCCGGAATCCACCGAACGCGGTCAGAGGGCCAGCCGCATGCCGCGACCGGCTGGACCACCGGCCCGGCATACACGAGCCACCCTGCCCCCAATCTTCACGGAATCAACCGTCCAGCCTTGCACAGCTCAGGAGGGCACCGTGGTGATAGCGATCGTCCTGTCCTCCAGACTCCCGCAGTAGAGCTTCCCGTCGCGCTCGCGGACGCCGGTGAGCATGTGGAACCCGTCGATCTCACCGCGCAGTTCGTGCACGACCGTGCCGTCGGCGTCCACGGCGAGCACGCCGACCTCGCGGCCGGGTGCGGGTTGGAGCCACAGGGGCAGCCTGCGCACGGCGAGCCGGAGTGGGGCGGGGAGCTTGCGCACGAGGTCGAGCGCGGGCACCTTCGGGCTCGTCTGGGTGATCCAGATCAGGCCGTCGCTGCCGGTGGAGATGTTGTCCGGGAATGCTGGCAGGTCGGGGACGAGATCGGTGACCGCGCCGTCCGGGAGTGAAACCTTGCGGACGCGGCACGCGCCGGTTTCGGCCACGGCGACGAACGACTCGTCGGGTGGGAGCGCGACGCCGTTGGCGAACTGCAGGCCGTCGGTGACGAGGGTCATCTCGCCGTCCGGGGTGCGCCGGATCAGCCTGCCGCCCGTTTCGCTCTCGATCAGGTCGTCGCGCCACTTGTCGATGCCGAACCGTTCGGTCGAGTCGGTGAAGAAGATGGTGCCGTCGGCGGCGACCGCGGCGTTGTTGCAGAACACGAACGGCTTGCCGAGCGCTTCGGTCGCCAGTACGCGCACCGCGCCGTCGGCGGGGTTCACCAGCAGCAGCCCGGCGCGCGCGTCGCACACGAGCAGGTCGTCGCCGTAGAACTCGATGCCGAGCGGCCTGCCGCCGGTGTCGGCGACGACCTCGATCCGGCGGCCGTCGTCGCTGGTCCTGATGATCCGGCCGTCGGCGACACCGGTGTACACGCGGCCTTCACCGTCCACGAGTACGTCCTCGGGACCGTCGCCGTTGACCTGGACGACCGTGACCTGGCCGAACCGCATCAGCCGCTCCTTACCGGTAGGTGAGCAGTTTCGCCGCGTCCGCTTCGAAATGCGGGTGTTCGTTGAACGACAGCAGGGTGAGCCCGCCGCGGCCGGACACGAGCTTCGTGATGCCCGCGTTCACGGTCACCCTGTTCAGCTTGAGCAAACCGGCTTCCGGGGTGCCCATCAGCGCGCCGCACGCCGCCGCGATCACGCCACCGGAGGTGAACACCACCGCGTGCTCGCCCTTTCCCAGTGTGGCCACGACATCTTCGAGCGCGCCGCGCACCCTCGCGAGGAAGGCGGGCCAGGTCTCCGCGCAGGGACTGCCGTCACCCGCTTCGACCCAGCTGGTGAGCGCCGCGTCCAGCACCGCCTGGTACGCGCGGGGATCGGCGCCGACCTGGTCGGCGCCACCCGCGTGGTGCTCGGCGATCGCGACGTGGTCGTACTCGTTCCAGCGCGGGTCCTCCTTGACCGCGGGCGCGGAATCGAGCCCGGCGAGCGCGATCTCGGCCGTCTTCACCTGCCGGGACAGCGACCCCGTCCTGGCCTGGCTGAAGGTGACTTCGCGGCGGCGCAGCTCCGCACCCGCGAGCGCGGCCTGTTCCGCGCCGCGCTCGGAGAGCCGGTCGTAGTCCTCGGCGCCGAACGAAGCCTGGCCGTGGCGGACCAGGTAGACCGCACCCATCAGGACCGTCCTTTGTGGATTATCTCGAGGCAGCGCCACTCCAGGTAGGCGACGAACTGCCAGAAGTCGGCGAACGCGGGGTTGTGCGTGTCGCCGGAGTGGAAGCGATAGTAGATCTGCTGCAGCACCACCGCGAGGCGGAAGAGCCCGTAAACCTCGTAGAAGGTGAAGTCGCCGATCTCGATGCCGCTGCGGTTCGTGTACCGTTCGACGACCTCGGCCCTGGTCAGCATGCCGGGCAGGTGCGTCGGCTGCCGCCGCGAAGCCTTCATCACGTCGTCGTCATCGGCCTGCACCCAGTACGCCAGTGTGCTGCCCAGTTCCATCAGCGGGTCGCCGAGCGTGGCCATCTCCCAGTCGAGGATGCCGGTGATCGAGAGACCGGCACCGAGCAGCACGTTGTCGAACCGGAAGTCGTTGTGGATCAAGCAGATCCGCACCTCGTCGCGGAGGTTCGCTTCCAGCCAGCCGATCACCTCGGTGAACTCGGGCGCGTTCGGCGTCTTGGCCTTCGCGAACCGCGACGTCCAGCCGCGGATCTGGCGCTCGACGTAACCGGCGCCCTTGCCGAGATCGCGCAGGCCCACCGCGTCGACATCCACCTCGTGCAACTCGGCGAGCCGGTCGACGAGGCCCTGCGAAAGCTCGCGCGCCGCGGGCTCGTCCAGTGTCAGCCCCGGCGGCAGGTCACCGCGGAGGATCAGGCCGTCGAGCCGTTCCATCACGTAGAAGTCGCCGCCGAGCAGCGCCGGATCGTCGTTGAACGCCAGCACGGTCGGCACGTAGCCGAAGGCGGGCTTCAGCGCGGCCTGCACCCGGTACTCGCGCCGCATGTCGTGCGCCGACGCGGCCTTGTGCCCCGCGGGTGGCCGCCGCAGGATGAGGTCGCGGTCCGGGTACCGCAGGAGATAGGTGAGGTTCGACGCGCCGCGCGGGAACTGGCGGACCTCCGGCGGCCCGTCGAGTCCGTCCACTTCGGACGAAAGCCAGTCGTGCACGGCACCGGCGTCGAACCGGTCCTCGGCGCGGACCTCGACCGTCGGGTCGTCCTCCGCGCCGGTCACACGAACTTCCTCAGCAGCCACGGCGGTGCGAACCGCATCACCGGGCTGAGCAGTGCCCACGGCAGCGTCGGCACGTACGCCTTCGCGGGCTCCGACTCGATCGCCTTCACGAGTGCGCGTGCCCCGGCATCGGCCTTGGTGACGAGCAGGTTGCCACCGGCGCGCGCGTTCATCTCCGACTCGATGTAGCCGGGCAGCAACGTGGTCACCTTGATCGGCGTGCCGTGCACGTCGGTCCTGATCCCGTCCGCGAGCGCGGACAGGCCCGCTTTCGACGCGGCGTATGCGGTGACGTTGCGGGGCAACCCGCGCAGCGCGCTGAACGACGACACCACGACGAGGTGGCCCGCGCGCTCGTCGCGGAAGATCTGCATCGCGGCCTCGCACTGGGCGAGGCCAGCCACGAGGTTGGTCTCCAGCGTCTGCTTGTTCGCGTCGAAGCGGCCCTTGCCGACCGGCTGGCCCTTGCCGAGCCCCGCGTTCACCACGACCCTGTCCACGGTGCCGAGGTCGGCGCGGAACTCGCCGAACACCTTGAACACCTCGTCGTGGTCGTTGACGTCGAGCGGGTGCACCACGACCTCGATCCCGGGGTACTCGGCCTTGAGCTCGGCGGCGAGCTTCTCCAGCCGGTCGGTGCGCCGGGCGCACAGGCCGAGGTTGCGGCCCTTCGCGGCGAATCCTCTCGCCATTCCCTCGCCGAGGCCGGAGCTCGCGCCGGTGATCACGATGTTCTTCCGCAACGTCATACCGCGCACCTTACCCGCCAGTAACAAGGCGCGGGAGGCCTCCTTTCGTGAGCGGAAAAACCGATGGCCCGGCGCGAACGCCGGGCCATCGGTTCCAGGGGTGCGAAAAGTGGCTCTTGCCCTACTTGCCGCCGGTGTTCAGCAGCTTGTTCGGGGTGCCTTCGCTCGGGTTGGTGATCTTGTCCGCGGTCGCCGCGTCGGTCAGCGCCTTCGCCACGGCGTCCGGCTTGGCGTCCGGGTTCCCCGCGAGGTACAGCGCCGCCGCGCCGACCACGTGCGGAGTCGCCATCGACGTGCCGCTGATCGTGTTGGTCTTGTCGTCACCGGTGCCCCACGAGGACGTGATGTCGACACCCGGTGCGTACAGGTCCACGATCTTGCCGTAGTTGGAGAAGTCGGCCTGCTTGTCGGTCTTGTCGCTGGCCGCGACCGTGATGGCCTCCGGGACACGCGCCGGCGAGCTGGAACCCGCGTCGGTGCCCTCGTTACCGGCCGCGACACCGAAGGTGACGCCCTTCGAGATCGCGCCCTGGACGGCCTTGTCCAGTGCGTCGTCCGCGCCGCCGCCGAGGCTCATGTTCGCGACCGACGGGCCCTTGGCGTTCTCGGCGACCCAGTTGATCCCGGCCACGACCTGCTCCGTGGAGCCGCTGCCCTGCGCGTCGAGCACGCGGACCGGCACGATCTTGACGCCCTTGGCGAGGCCGTACTCCTCGCCGCCGATGGTGCCCGCGACGTGCGTGCCGTGGCCGTTCTCGTCGCTCGGGTCGGTGTCGTTGTCGATGAAGTCCTTGCCACCGGAAACCCGGCCGCCGAAGGTCTTGTGGGTCGCCCGCACACCGGTGTCGATGACGTAGGCGGTGACGTTGTCGGCCTTCGTCGAGTAGGTGTACGACTTGTCCAGCGGGAGGTCCTTCTGGTCGACGCGGTCCTCACCCCACGACGGCGGGTCCTTCTGCACGTCGTACGCGTGCAGCACGTGGTTCTGCGTCACGAACGCGACGGTGGGGTCGGCGGCGAGCCGCTTGGCCTGCGCTTCGCCGACCTTGACCGAGAAACCGTTCAGCGCCGCACCGTAGGTTTGGCTGACCTGGGCGCCGTACTGCGCGGCAAGGCTCTGCGCCTTCGCCGCGACGCTGGCCTTGACCTCGCCCTTCGACTGGCTCACCGCGGTGTCCTTGAGGACCACGATGTAGCTGTCCGCAACGGCGTTCGCGGTGTTGGCGCCGAGAATCTGCCCCTCTTGCGCCGCCTGCACCGGAGTGGCGGCGAGCGCCGCCACGACCGCCGTGACGCCGGCCGCGACGGTGCCCGTTTTGAGGCCCGCCGCGAGTCCGCGCCGAAGTTTCCGAGAGTTGCCCATGAGCTACCTTCCTCGTCCCGACAGTTGGCACGGCGAGAGTGGTCGCGGTTCACTGGAGAACTCGCACCGGTTTTCGAAGGGTGCTGCCCCGAGTTCCCCAGTCCGTCCTGCCCTCGCTGTGTGCAATTCATGCAAACGTGATGAACTCGGTTGGGCAATAATTAACAGTTACCAGTACTGGGCCGTTCGGAGTAACAGTGAGCTACCGAATGGCCGAGCCGAGGTCTAGTGAGATTTGCCCTTGTCGTCCGGCTACTCCTGATAGCGTTGCTCTCACCAGCAGTTAGGTCGACGAGCCGGGCGGTCACACAGCACATGCGGTCGGGGACAGGCGCAACCGGGGAAAGCACCGGCGAAACGTCCGACAACGCCTTCTCGACCGCGCTCAGAGCCGCGATCTCACTCAGTGGGCTCAGTCTCGACCGAATACAGGCACGGCTTCAGACCCGGGGCGTCTCGGTCAGTGTCACCGCCCTCAGTTACTGGCAGTCAGGAAAGCGGCAGCCCGAACGGGCGAGCTCGATCTCCGCGGTACGCGTGCTGGAGGAGATCTTGGACCTCCCCGCCGGCGCGCTGCTCGGCCTGCTGCCCCCGCCACGGCCGCGGGGCGCGTCCTCGCGGCGGCAGCGCCAGGACGCCGCGGACACCATGAACTTCCCGGCGGGCGTGCTGCGGCCGCTGCTCGACCACGTCGGCGCGCCGAACGCACTCGACCAGCACCACCAGCTCCGGCTGGTCGGCCTGCACGACCGGTGCGAGATCGCCGCCGACGGCGGGCAGCGCGCGACCACCGCGCGCGCCGTGCTGCAGGCCGAGGCCGACGGCCAGAACCGGTGGCTGCTGGTCTACGACCACGGCGGCGCCCACGCCGATCCGCCGAAGCTCTCCCCGCTGCGAAACTGCCGCACCGGCCGCGTCGCTGTCGACCTCCGGCACGGCCTCACCGTCGCCGAACTCGTCTTCGACCGGCCCATCGACCGCGGCGAAACCCAGCTGATCGAATACGCGCTGCTCAACCCCGGCCCGCCGTACCCGGACGGCCGCCACACCTACTACCGCGAATTCCGCCGCCAGGTCCGCGAGTACCTGCTGGAAGTCTGCTTCGACACGGACACCGTTCCCGAGCGCTGCTGGCAGTACTCGCGCACGGCCGCGAACCGCCCGGAGGAGCGCAAGGACCTGAAGATGGACACCGGCGGCAGCGTGCACGCCGTCGCACTCGACTTCGGCCCCGGCGTCTTCGGCATCGCCTGGAGCTGACTCCCCCGCCACTCGCCGACCCAGTGAAAGCGACGTCAGCACGCGCCTGCACCAGGCACAGAACGACGTGCAAGAACTGTCGAATCGGCTCAGCGAAGCCAAGTCCGAACGGGCAATTGCTTCCTGCCATTGCTTGCGTTGGCGCGCCAGGGAGCTGGCAACCGCGAAAAACAGCCTGATCCAGGCGAAGCTGTGCACCATTCTCGCCGATGAAGCACATCTCGACCTCGCCACCGCGGAGGCGAGGATGAACGGCAGCTGTTCGATCCGGAACGGCCAGCCGAAACTGAGCGCGGAGTTCCCGGAGTTCTTCGAGTTTTCGGAGTTTTTTAACGGTTCAACGCTCTTCGACGAAACGATCAACGGCACTCCGGTCAGCCTCACGCCGCAGAAGATGGTCGTCAGGCTGGAGAGCAAGCCATACCAGGGCATCACCGTTTCGGTGGGATATCCACCACCCGGGCTCGATTACAAGGCTTTCACCGAGCGGGTGCTGGCCAAGCTCGTCGGGAAGGGTTAGCCGAGCTTGGTGCGCAGGACCTTTCCGGTGGCGTTGCGGGGCAGTTCGTCGAGGAATTCGACGTCGCGCGGGACCTTGTAGCGCGCGAGGTTCGCCTTGACGTACTGCCGCACTTCGTCGGCGTCGAGTTCCACGCCGTCGGCGAGTACGACGTAGGCCTTCAGGCGTTGCCCGAATTCGTCGTCCTGGACGCCGACCACGGCCGCTTCGAGCACATCGGGGCGTTCGACGAGGAGGTTTTCCACCTCGATCGGGAACACGTTCTCACCGCCGGAGACGATCATCTCGTCGTCGCGGCCGTCGATGAACAGGAGCCCGTTCTCGTCGAAGTGGCCGACGTCGCCGCTGGAGAGCAGGCCGTCGATGATCTCCTTGTTCCTGCCGTCGGTGTAGCCGCCGAAGCTCAGTCCGCTGCCGACGAACACCCGGCCCGTCACGCCGCGCTCGGTGATCCGCTGCCCTTGGTCGTCGTAGATCGCGACGCGGCAGCCGACCGGTGGCCTGCCGACCGTGCCGGGTGCCTTGCGCCAGTCCTCCGGCGTCGCGACGGTGGCCACCGCGACCTCGGTCGAGCCGTACAGGTTGTGCACGACATCGCCGAACGCCTCGGTCGCCCGGTTGCCGAGATCGGGTGAAAGGGCCGAGCCCGCGACGAACACGATCCGCAGCGACGAGGTGTCGTACTTCGCGAGCGTGTCCTGGCCGAGGTCGACGATCCGCTGCAGCATCGTCGGCACCAGCACGAGCGCGGTGCACTTGTGGTCCGCGATGCCCTTGAGCGCTTCCTCCGGCTTGAACTTCCGCCGCATCACGACCTTCGAGCCGAGCGCGAAGGAAAGAATGAACTGCGAGAGCCCGGTGCCGTGGAACAGCGGCGCGCCCATGTACGTGCTTTCGCCCGCGCGCAACGGGATCCGGTCGAGGAACTGCGCCGAGTCGAGCGGGCTGACCTGCGGCCGCGGCGCGCCCTTCGGCGTGCCCGTGGTGCCGCTGGTGAGCAGGACGAAACCACCGGGCTTCGCCGGGGCCGGCACCGGGCGGTCGTCGCTGCTGGCGATCAGTTCGTCGAGCACGGGAATCGACTCGTCCCGGTGCGCGGCATCGCTGTCGACCCAGGCGAGGTAGTGATCGACGTCACCGGCGACGGCGTCGAGGAGGCCCGTGAACTCCTCGTCGTAGATCAGCGCCCGCACCTCCTCGCGGGCGGCGACGTCGGCGAGCTGGGGCTTCGCGAACCCGGTGTTCATCAGCAGCAGCCTGGCGCCCAGCTTGCCCGTCGCGAGCATCGACAGCACGAGCCCCCGGTGGTCGCGGCACAACGCGGCGACCACGGTGCCCGGCGTGATGCCGCGCGCCGAAAGAGCCCTGGCCAGCGCGTTGGACTGGGCATCGAGCTGGCGGAAGGTGAGCGGGCCGAGATCGTCGACGATCGCGACGGCGGACGGGTCCCGCCTGGCCGCGACGTGCACGGTGCCCGCGAACGGCCCGAACCGGCGGATGGCGCTGAGCGAGCGCACCCCTTCGTCGAGCCGGGGGAACGGCACCAGCCCGGCCTGCCACATGACCTCGATGCTGCGCACCGTCTCGGTCACCTTGGTGGCCAGCTCCCCGACCACGGGCGGGTATCTCATCTGCGCACCTCCGTCGCTGCGGCCAGATCAGGTCCTCGTGAGATCACGTCCTCGCGGGATCACCGTACCGACGGTATGGCGGCTGGTCGAGAGGTGGGCGAAACTGTCGGGGGCATGACACACAATCGAGGCGTGCACATTGTGGTCGGTCACGAAGCGAGCGGGTCCTACCGTGTGCACGGTGACGAAGAGCGCCTCGAACTGACCGAAACCGAGTTCGTCGCGTACGCGGCCGAGCGCGAGCGGGCGAGCACCGAGGCGCCGCGATGGGTGTTCTCCTCGGTCGAGCAGGTGTACCCGGTCCTGCTGCGCGCCGGTGTCCGGGTGCGCCGATGTCACGATCTCGCGCTCGCCGAAGGGCTGTTGCTCGCCCACGAAGGCCGGGAGGGCGAGCCTCGCGGGCTGGCCGCGGCGCTGGCCAGGGCGAACGGCATGGACGCGCCGCCGGATTCGGCCCCGGCCGGGCTGGACGACCAGCCGTCCCTGTTCGAGACCCGCGGCTCGGGCCTGCCACCGGAAGTGGCCGCGGTCGACGCGGCGGCGACAGTGCTCGCCGAACAGGAACGGCGGGTGCGGGCGGTCGAGCACCCCGGCCGGATGCGGCTGCTGCTGGCGGCGGAGTCGGCGAGCGCGCTGGCCGCGGCCGAAATGTCCGAGGACGGGCTGCCCTGGCGCGCGGACGTGCACGACGCACTGCTCACCGAACTGCTCGGGCCGCGCGTCCCGGCCGGTCAGCGGCCGCGCAAGCTCGCCGAGCTGGCGAACGGGATCAGCGACGCCTTCGGCCGCGCGGTCAACCCCGATCACCCGCCGAGCGTGGTTCGGGCGTTCGGGCGGGCGGGAATCGACGTCCCGTCGGCGCGGGCGCACGTGCTGCGCGAGGTGGACCATCCGGCGGTGGCGCCGCTGCTGGAGTACAAGGAACTCGCGCGGCTGCACTCCGCGCACGGCTGGGTGTGGCTCGACGAATGGGTGCGCGACGGGCGGTTCCGGCCGGTGTACGTCGTCGGCGGCGTGGTGTCGGGCCGCTGGGCGAGCCGTGGCGGCGGCGCGTTGCAGATCCCGCGCACGCTGCGCCGCTGCGCACAGGCCGATCCGGGGTGGAAGCTCGTGGTCGCGGACGCGTCCCAGCTCGAACCGCGCGTGCTCGCCGCGCTCTCCGGCGATCGCGGGCTCGCCGAGGTGTCCGCCGCGGCCGATCTCTACGACAGCTTGGCCGAGGCGATGTTCTCCGGGGTGCGCCGCGTGCCCGTGCCCGCGTGGGACGACCGCGATGACAGGGCGCGCGCGAAGATCGCGATGCTCTCGGCGATGTACGGCGGCACCGCGGGCGAAGCGGCGTCGCTGCTCGCCCTGCTGCGCCAGCGCTTCCCGGCCGCGGTGTCCTATGTGGAGCGTGCGGCGCAGGCCGGTGAGCGGGGCGAGCGGGTGCGGTCGCGGCTCGGGCGCACCTCCCCCGCGCCGTCCGACGCGTGGCGCGCGCTCACCGGGGCGCTCGCCGACGGTGAGGCCGCCGAGGGGAAGGCCCGCCGTGCGTCACGGGAATGGGGCCGGTTCACCCGGAACTTCGTGGTGCAGGCCTCGGCCGCGGACTGGACCGCGGTCCTGCTGGCGACGCTGCGCCAGCGCTTGCCCGCACCCGCGCACCTGGTGTTCTTCCAGCACGACGAGGTCGTGGTCCACGCGCCGGAACCGCTGGCCGATGAGGTCACGGCGGCGCTGCACGGCTCGGTGCAGGAAGCGGCGCGGCTGCTGTTCGGCGCATCGTGCCCGGTCCGGTTCCCGATGCACCCGGCGGTCGTGGACTGCTACGCCGACGCGAAGTGAATCACCTTGTCGACTTGACGTCTTTGCCGTAGCGGTGGCAGGTCAGGGGAATCGGCCCGTTCTCGTCGGCGGCGGCGTAGTCGAACGTGCCCTCGTCCTGCCACCCGTTGCGCTCGTAGAACCGGCGGGCCCTGGCGTTCCCCGCGACCACCGCGAGCCACGCCCGGTCGTACCCGTCGTCGAAGACGAGCCGCTCGGCCTCGGCGAGCAGTGCCGCCGCCACGCCGGCGCCCCGGTGCTCCCGTGCCACGTAGACCTGCTCGACCTCGTCGTCGACCACCATCACGAACCCGGCGACCGCGCCGCCCACGGTCAGCACCGTGGTGTCCTCGATCCGCTGCCCGGCGCGCGCGGCGAAGGAGTCGCCGGTACGGACGGCCACCAGCGCCTCGGGCACGTGGCCGAGATGGCCGTCGGCCCAGCCGACCCGCCAGATCCCGGCGACCCGCTCCGCGTCGTCGGGGTGCGCCGGGCGAAACCTCACGTCGGTGGCCACCCGAAGATCCTAGCCCGTGGTCAGGCGGCGTCCATCGCGCGCAGCACGCGCTTGACCGACACCGGGTGCGCCGTGCCGAGCGTCTGCGCGAAGAAGCTCACCCGCAGCTCTTCGATCATCCACCGCACGTCGCGCAGCGCCGGCGACGGCGAGGTCCCGGCCGGTACCGCGTCCAGCAGGCGCTGGTACTCCTCGGTGACCCAGGCGACCTCGCGCAGCCGCTCGATGTCCCTGGCGGGATCGGTGCGCAGCTTGTCCAGCCGCCGTTCCACGCCGCGCAGGTACCTGACCACGTTGGACAGCCGATCGAACCCTGTCCGCGTGACGAAACCCTTGTACACCAAGCCGTCGATCTGCCCTCGAATGTCCTGTAAGGACTCCTTGGCCCCGTGCGCGTCCGCGAGCGCGGTCTCGGCGTCGTTCGCGGCGCGCAGGATCCGCTCCACATCGGACAGTACGGTGAGGACGGTGGAGTTCAGCCCGGCGCGGACCTTCTCGGTCAGCGCGCCGAATCCCGCCTCGTCCCACGCCGGGCCGCCGTTGTCGGCGACGAGCTTGTCGATCGCGCACGAGATGCAGTCTTCGAGCAGCGCGGGCACGCTGCCGTGCGGGTTGCGGTTGAGCACCAGCTTGGCCTGGTTGCCGAGGCTGCGCGTGATGAACTTCATCGGCGACGGCACCGCGAGGCGCAGCAGCCTGCGCGTGCCGAGCCACATCGCGTGGTCCTGCTGCGCCGGGGTGTCGAGCATCCGGACGGCGACCGACTCGCCCTCGTCGACCAGCGCCGGGTACGCCTTCACCGCGTGCCCGCGCTGGGTGCTTTCGAACACCTTCGGCAGTTCGCCGAACGCGCCTGAGGTCAGCCCGGAGCGTTCGATGCTGTTCGCCGCGGTCGAGATGGTCGCGCGGACCTCACCGCTCAGCTTCCGCTTGAGCGCCTCGAGATCCTTGCCCTCGGCGAGCTTGCGGCCCTTGTCCCCGGTGACCCGGAACGTCACCCGGAGGTGATCGGGCACCAGCTCCGGCTGCCACGCCTCGGGCGGGATCGGCACCCCGCGGAAGTCCTCCAGCTCGCGTGCCACGACGTCGGTCACCGCGCCGTCGCCGGGATTCGCCCGCGCCAGCACCAGTTTCGCGTGGTCGGGGGCCGGGACGAAGTTGCGCCGAAGCTGCTTCGGCAGCGACTTGATCAACGCGGTGACCAGCTCTTCGCGCAGCCCGGGCACCTGCCAGTCGAACCCGTCGGGGCGTACCTGGTTGAGCACCGGCAACGGGATGTGCACGGTGACGCCGTCCGCGTCGGCGCCGGGCTCGAACTGGTAGGTCAGCGGGAACCGCAGCGAGCCCTGCGTCCAGGTGTCGGGGTAGTCCTGCTCGCTGACGTCCCCGGCGGTGGCGTTGATGAGCATCGCCTTCTCGAAGCTCAGCAGGTCCGGCTGGGTGTGCCGGGTCTTCTTCCACCAGCTGTCGAAATGCCGCGCCGACACCACTTCCCCGCCGACGCGCTGGTCGTAGAACTCGAACAGCGTCTCGTCGTCGACCAGGATGTCGCGGCGGCGCGCGCGGTTCTCGAGGTCCTCGACCTCGTCGAGCAGTGCGCGGTTTTCCTTGAAGAACCGGTGGTTCGTCTGCCAATCACCCTCGACGAGCGCGTGCCGGATGAACAGCTCACGCGACAGTTCGGGGTCGATGCGGCCGTAGTTGACACGGCGGCCCGCGACGAGCGGCACGCCGTAGAGGGTCACCTTCTCCATCGCCATCACCGCGCCCTGGCGGCGTTCCCAGTGCGGCTCGGAGTAGCTGCGCTTGACGACGTGCTGCGCGAGCGGCTCGACCCATTCCGGCTCGATGCGCGCGTTGACACGCCCCCACAGCCGCGAGGTTTCGACCAGCTCGGCGGACATCACCCAGCGCGGCTGCTTCTTGAACAGCGCCGAGCCGGGGAACACCGAGAACTTCGCGCCGCGGGCACCGAGGTACTCGCCGCTGGCGGGATCCTTGAGGCCGATGTGCGAGAGCAGGCCCGCGATGAGTGCCGTGTGGACGTGCTGCGGGTCGGCCGGTTCGGTGTTGAGCGTGATGTCGAGCTGCTTCGCGAGCTGGCGGAGCTGGCTGAAGATGTCCTGCCATTCGCGCACCCGCAGGTAGTTCAGGAACTCCGCGCGGCACAGCTTGCGGAACTGGTTGGCGGACAACGCCTTCTGCTGCTCGCGCAGGTACTCCCACAGGTTGAGGTAGGCGAGGAAGTCCGAGGTCTTGTCCGCGAAGCGCGCGTGCTTCTCCCCCGCGGCCTGCTGGTGCTCGGCAGGGCGTTCGCGCGGGTCCTGGATGGACAGCCCGGCGGCGATGATCATCACCTCGCGCACGCACCCGTTCGCCGCCGCCTCCAGCACCATGCGGCCCATCCGAGGGTCGACCGGGAGCTGCGCGAGCTTGCGGCCGACCGGGGTCAGTCGCTTGTGGACATCGGTCTCCTCGGGGTCCAGCGCGCCCAGTTCGGTCAGCAGGTGCACGCCGTCGGTGACCTGGCGGCGATCCGGCGGCTCGACGAACGGGAACGCCGCGATGTCCCCGAGCCCGAGCGAGGTCATCTGCAGGATCACCGACGCGAGGTTGGTGCGCAGGATCTCGGGATCGGTGAACTCGGGGCGGGCGTCGAAGTCGTCCTCTGTGTACAGCCGGATGCAGACCCCGTCCGAGGTGCGGCCGCAGCGGCCCTTCCGCTGGTTGGCCGAAGCCTGCGAGACCGGCTCGATCGGCAGCCGCTGGACCTTCGTCCGGTGGCTGTAGCGGGAGATCCTGGCCGTGCCGGGGTCGATCACGTACTTGATCCCCGGCACCGTGAGCGAGGTCTCCGCGACGTTCGTGGCGAGCACGACGCGGCGCCCGGTGTGCCGCTGGAACACCCGGTGCTGGTCGGCCGCCGAAAGCCGCGCGTACAGCGGGAGGATCTCGGTGCCGCGGAGGTCCCGTTTGGACAGCGCGTCCGCGGTGTCGCGGATCTCGCGCTCGCCGGAGAGGAACACCAGCACGTCGCCGGGCCCTTCGGCGGCGAGCTCGTCGACGGCGTCGAGGATCGCCTGCGTCTGGTCGCGCTCGGTGTCCGGGTCGGGGTCGTCCGGGTCCACCACCGGCCGGTACCGCACCTCGACCGGGTAGGTCCGCCCCGACACCTCGACGATCGGCGCGTCGTCGAAGTGCCGCGAGAACCGCTCGGGGTCGATCGTCGCCGAGGTGATGATCACCTTCAGGTCGGGGCGGCGCGGCAGGAGCTGCTTGAGGTAGCCGAGGATGAAGTCGATGTTGAGGCTGCGCTCGTGCGCCTCGTCGATGATCAGGGTGTCGTAGCGGCGCAGCATCCGGTCGGTCTGGATCTCGGCGAGCAGGATGCCGTCGGTCATCAGCTTGACGAGCGTGTCGTCGCCGGAGTGGTCGGTGAACCGCACCTTGTAGCCCACCGTGGTGCCGGGCTCGGTGTCCAGCTCGCCCGCGATCCGGTCCGCGACCGTGCGCGCCGCGAGCCGCCGCGGCTGGGTGTGCCCGATCTGGCCGAGCACACCCCGCCCCAGTTCAAGGCAGATCTTCGGCAGCTGCGTGGTCTTCCCCGAGCCGGTCTCCCCCGCGACGATCACCACCTGGTGGTCGCGGATCGCCGCCGCGATGTCGTCCTTGCGCTTGCTGACCGGCAGTTCTTCCGGGTACTTGAGCTGCGGCACGCTCGCGCGCCGCGTGCTGACCCGCAGCTCGGCCGCTTCGACGTCGCGGGTGATCTGCGTGATCACGGACTCGGCGTCACGTGCCTTGCGTGCGCCGTCGATGCGGCGGCGCAACCGGTTCCGGTCGCGCGGCATCAGCTCGGGAAGACGGGCCCGCAGCCCGTCGAGGGGGGATCGCGTGGACATACTTCGGCCCAGGATAGCGGTGCGTGACCGCCGGACGCCTCCGAATATGCGCCACGCGACTCCGGCTCAGCGGCCGTGCTGGCCCGGCTGGCCCTGCTGGTTCGGCGGGAACTGCTGGTGCGGGAACTGCTGGGGTGCCTGAGCCGGCTGCGGGAACGGCTGCTGCGGCGGCTGACCGGCCTGGAACGGCTGCCCCTGCTGCGGGAAAGCGGGCGACGCCTGCTGGGGCGCGGACGGCTGCTGCTTGCGCTTGCGCACCACCACATGCGCGATCACCAGCGCGAGCCCGAGGACACCGATCACCGAGCCGAGCGCGGGCTGGTAGTCCTCCGCCCAGATCAGGATCGTCAGCTGCCGATCGCTCCAGTAGTGGAAAGCCACCGAACCGAACCCGAGAATCGTGAGAAGAACACCGGCTCTGAGCATTGATTTCACCTCGAAGACTCGTCCGCCGCGGCCGGGCCCGGCCGCGGCGGCGCTTCGACGGTGGAGCGCGCGATTCGGTTCCCCGCCGAGCCGATCAGGTGCGCACGAGATCGGCGGCGCCGAGTTCGGCGACCGTGCGGTGCCCCGAAAGCCCGAGCGTGAGGTCGAAGTCGGCGAGCAGGCTCCGCAGCACGTGCCGCACGCCGTCCTCGCCGCCGTGCGCGAGCCCGTACAGGTACGGCCTGCCGAGCAGGACCGCGTCGGCGCCCAGCGCGAGCGCCTTGATCATGTCCGCGCCGGTGCGGACGCCGGAGTCGAACAGGACCTCGGTACGGCCGCCGACCGCGGCGACGACGCCGGGCAGCGCGTCGAGCGAGCCGAGCGCGCCGTCGACCTGGCGGCCGCCGTGGTTGGACACCACGATCCCGTCCATCCCGGCGTCCACCGCGCGGCGGGCGTCGTCGGGGTGCTGGATGCCCTTGAGCACGATCGGCCCGTCCCAGTGCTCGCGCAGGAACGGGAGCTGGGCCCACGCCTTGTCGGTGCCGGTCACCATGGAGATCCAGCGCAGGATCGCCGACGCGGGGTCGTCCTCCGGCGGCTTCTCCAGCCGCGCGCGGAACACCGGGTCGGAGAACGGGACCGCGACGCCGTCGCCGTGCAGGAACGGCAGGTAGGCCTGGTCCAGATCACCCGGCCGCCACGCGAGCGTCCACGTGTCGAGCGTGACGACGAGTGCTGTGTAGCCCTCTTTCTTGGCCCTGGCGAGGATGCTGGCGCACACGTCGTTGTCGCCTGGCCAGTACAGCTGGAACCAGCGCGGGCCGTCGCCGTTCGCCGCCGCGACGTCCTCGATCGTGCTGGACGCGGCGGTGGACAGGATCATCGGCACGCCGAGCGCGGCCGCGGCGCGGGCGGTCGCGAGCTCGCCGTCGGGGTGCACGATCGTCTGGACGCCGACCGGGGCGAGCGCGAGCGGCGCGGGCATCGGCGTACCGAGCACGGTGGTGGCGAGGTCGCGGTGTGTGGCGTCGGTGAGCATGCGGGGCACGATCTTCCAGCGGTCGAACGCCGCGCGGTTGGCGCGCGCGGTGGCCCCGGAGCCGGCGGCACCGGCGACGTAGGAGAACGGGCCCGGTTCGAGCACCTTCTCCGCCGCCGCTTCGAGCCCGGTGGCGTCCGTGGTGAACGCCGGCGTCGTACCGGCGAGGCCCTGCAGGTAGATCTCGTTCTGGTAGCCACCGAATGCTGCTCCGGTCACCTGACCTCCTCGTCGTCGCCCCTCGATACCCGGCGGTAGCGTACGGGCTCCCGCCTCTGAACGGCGTCAAGGACGGGCAAGGAATATCCGGCTCTAGTCGAGCAGCCCGGCGCGGTGGGCGAGGATGGCGGCCTGGACGCGGTTGGCGCAGGCGAGTTTGCCGAGGATGCGGCTGACATGGGTTTTCACGGTGGCTTCGCTGAGGTAGAGCTCGGCGGCGATGTCGGTGTTGGACAGACCGCGGGCGACCGCGACGAGCACCTCGCCTTCCTTGCGGGTCAGCACTTCGAGCCGTCGCCGGGCGTCGGCCCCGCGGCCGGTGCCGGGATCGGGATCGGCGAACCGGGTCAGCAGGCGGCGGGTGATCTTCGGGGAGAGCATGGCGTCGCCCCGTGCGGCGCTGCGGACCGCGGTGAGCATGTCGGACGCGGTGGCGTCCTTGAGGAGGAAGCCGGCGGCTCCGGCGCGCAACGCCGTGTGCACGTACTCGTCGAGGTCGAAGGTGGTCAGCACGACAACCTCGGGCGGATCGGCGAGCCGCCGGAGCTGGCGGGTGGCGTCGAGGCCGTCGGCACGAGGCATCCGGATGTCCATGAGGACCACGTCGGGCCGGGCGGATCGGGCCGTGCTCACCGCTTCGGCTCCGTCCGCGGCCTCACCCGCGACGGTGATGTCCTCGGCGGACTCCATGATGGTGCGCAGCATGGCGCGGACCATCCACTCGTCGTCGGCGATGAGTACGCGGATCACCGGTCGCGCTCCGCGTCGAAGGGGGCGAGCGGGATCACGGCCTCGACCAGGAACCCACCGTCCGAAGTGGACTTCGTGACCAGTTCGCCGCCGACGAGGCGGATCCGCTCGGCGATGCCGAGCAGGCCGTGCCCGCCACCGGGCAACGGATTCTCTTCGGCACCGGCCTTGTTGGCGACGGTGAGCAGCAGGCGATCCGGCTCGCGGCGCAGCCGGACGTGGGTCGCGGCGTCGCGCGCGTGCTTGCGGACGTTGGTGAGCGCTTCCTGCACGACCCGGTAGACCGCGTGCTCGACCAGCGCGGGCGGGGCCGGGCCCGGCTCCACGTCCAGTGCGACCGGCTGGCCGAGCGCGCGGGACTGGTCCACGAGATCGGCCAGTTCGGCGAGGCCCGGCTGCGGTGCCAGCGGAACGGCGTCGTCGGCTCGCAGCACCGCCACCACCGAACGCAGTTCGTCGAGCGCCGCGCGCCCGATCGTCCCGATCTGCCTGGCGATCGTCGTGGTGTCGCGGCCGCGGGCGGCTTCGAGCGCGGTGGCGTGCAGCACCATGAGCGACACCCGGTGGGTGACGACGTCGTGCATGTCACGGGCGATCCCCGCGCGCTCCTCGCTGCGCGCCTGCCGGACGCGGAGATCTCGTTCCTGTTCGGCCCGTTCGGCCCGCTCGCGCATCTCGGTGATCAGCTCACGGCGGGTGCCGGCGTACAGGCCGAGCAGTGCCGGGGCGACGCACACGGCCACGCTTATCGGCAGGCTGGCGTCGAAGCCGCCCAGCCACCAGATCGGGAGGCCGACCACCACCAAGGTGCCGACTGTGCCGACGGCGGTAAGCCGCCAGGAACGGGTGCGTTCGGCCAAGGTGTACTGGGCGAGCACGACCGCGCCGATACCGGACAGCGCCACCCAGTCCGCGAGTGCCACCACCGCGAACCACAGTGGACGGTCCCGCCGGAACCACGCCGCGACGCCGACGAGCACCGCGGCCGGGATCCAGAACCACGGCGGGGGCGCCCACCGGAAGTAGCCGTAGATGAGACCGGCCGCGGCGAACGGGGTCGTGGCCACCGCGCAGCCGACCGCCAGCACACCGTCGGCCGCCCGCCTCAGGTACGAGTCGACGAGGCGCATGTCGATCAACCTAGCCCGGCCGTCCGCGCCCGCGCATCAGTGGAAAGGTGTATGCGACCGCCACCGGTATACCTCCATCGGCGCGCGGGTCTGGCCCTTGTGCGGACGTTGCCGATCGGTCTCCGCCGCGAGGCTTCAGTGCATGAAGACATCGAACACCTGGCGCACGATGACTCGGCGGTCGTGGCAGATCGGGTTCGCGGCGTTCGCCGCCGTCGCGGCCGTGCTGCTGGCTCCCGGGGAAAACGCCACCCTGCCGACGATCCGCATGCTGGGAATGGCCGGGTACGCGGTGGCGGTCGTGGTCTCGCTCGGCTGCGCCGCGGCACTGCCGAAGCCGGGCGCCAGAAAACTGCTCATCGGGTTCCACCTCGCGTTCGTCCCGCTGCAGTTCCTGTTCGCCTTCCCGAATCCGGTGCCGAACCTGGGCATGCTGCTGTCGGTGGTGGTACTGGCCGGGTTGCGGCCGCGGTTCCCACGGCTGTCGCCGCGCGCGAGGAAGGTCTGGCTCGTCCTGCACATCGGCGTCAGCGTCGGCTGGCTGGGCCTGTCGCTGGGCATGGTCACGCTCGCGGTCACCGGACTGGTCGCCGAGACCCACGCGGTGCGGCATGGCGCGTACGAGATCTTCCACGTCTTCGACCTCGTGATCGTGATCCCCAGCGTGGTGCTGACGATCACCACCGGTCTCGTCGTCTCGCTCGGCACGCCGTGGGGACTGGTCAAGCACCGCTGGGTGCTGGCGAAGTTCGTGATCTCGCTGAGCATCCCGGCCGCGGCGGCGATCGAGAGCCGGTGGGTCATCGAACTGGTCGCCCGTACCGAAGACCCGGCCGCCGAGCCGGGTGCTCTCGGCGGGGCGCTCGTAGCCACCGTCGGCTGTTTCGCGGTACTGCTGTGGACCGCTACGACCTTGTCCGTCGTCAAGCCGTGGGGCCGGACGAGGTGGGGATCCGTGCGCACCATCGCGGTGACCGTCGCAGGCCGGGAGGTCGTCGCCGAGGACACCGTCGCACTGACCCTGGAACGAGCGGGCGGGCGCCGCTTGCCCGGCTGGGAACCCGGCGCGCACGTCGACCTGGTCCTGCCGTCGGGGCTGGCGCGCCAGTACTCGCTGTGCGGTGACCCGGCCGAACGGCGCAGCTATCGGCTCGCTGTGCTGCGCGAGCCCGCGGGCCGCGGTGGTTCCGTCGAGGCGCACGCGCTGCTGCCCGGCACCCGCGTGGCGATTCGCGGGCCGCGCAACAACTTTCCGATCGCCGAGGCACCGGCACACCTGTTCATCGCGGGCGGTATCGGGATCACCCCGTTCCTGCCGATGGTGCGCCGCCTCGCCGCGGCCGGTGTCCCGTGGCGGTTGGTCTACCGGGGCCGGTCGCGCGACCGGATGGCGTACGCCGGTTCACTCGCCGCCGCCTACCCCGGCCAGGTGTCGCTGTTCCCCGCCGACACGCACGCCCGGCCGGACTTCGCCGAGTTGCTGCGCCAGGCACCCGACGGGGTCGCCGTCTACTGCTGCGGGCCCTCGGAACTGGTCGAGGCGGTGACTGCCGTCTGTCCACAAGGGACACTGCACGTCGAACGGTTCGCCGCCAGCCCCGACGCCGGGCCGCGCCGCCCGTTCGAGGCGGAACTGCGGCGCAGCGGGCGAACCGTGCGGGTACCCGCGGACGGCACCCTGCTTGCCGCCATCCACGAAGTCGACCCGGCGTTGCCCGCCTCCTGCACCGACGGGCTCTGCGGCAGTTGCGTCGTCCCGGTGCTCGACGGCATCCCCGACCACCGCGACGACGTGCTGCAACCGCACGAACGGGACCGCACCGATCTCATCTACCCGTGCGTCTCCCGCGCCCGCGGGGATCGCCTCGTGCTCGACGCCTGACCTACCCGAACGAATCGAGGAACACCATGAACGACATCCGCCGCCGGAACCTGCTCCGCACCGCGGGCGCGACCGCGCTCGGCACCGGCGCCGTGCTCGCCGGGGCCGTCCCGGCCGCTGCCGCGCATCCCGGCTCGCTGATCGGCACCTGGCGGGGCACCGCCACGCGCGTGGACGAGATCGAAGTCGCCGTGTTCACCTTCTTCCCCGGCGGGATCTTCACCTCGTTCGCCGAGGGTATCCACATCTCGGCTGGGCGCTGGGCGATGACGGGGCACCGCGCGTTCCGGTTTTCCCTGTGGCAGGTGCTGCCCGACGACCTCGAAGGCCTGCCGCACCGCTACCACGGCGAGGTCCAGGCCATCCACCACGGCCGCATCGACGGCGACACCCTGACCACCGAAGGCGTCGGCAGGCGGATCGACGCCGACGGCGAGGAGATCGGCCGGGGCTGGGTTCGCGTCCACGCCACGCGGTTCGGCCTGGACCCGTTCTAGCCAAGCCGATGTCCCACGGTGACGTCCACGTGGTCGGGGACCTGCTCGTGCCGGTCCCCGACCGTCACCGTGCCAGTCGGCTCGAACAGCAGGAGCGATGCACCGTCCACGGAGGACGGCCGGTGCCCGGTTCCGTGCGGGGCCACGAACACTTCGCCCCGGTTCAGGGTGACCACGCGTTCGGTTCCTTGTTCTCGCAACGCGATGTCCAGTACGCCGTCGAGGACGAGGAAGAACTCGTCGGTGTCGTCGTGGGCGTGCCACACGTGCACACCCTTGACCTTGGCGATGCGCACGTCGTAGTCGTTGACCCGTGCCGCGATACGAGGGCTCCACAGTTCGTCGAATGTGGACAGTGCTTCGGCGAGGTCGATCGGTTCGGTCATGCGTCCATGCTGCTCCCGGCGGCGACCGCGCGGGAGTGCTGGAAATCGCACATGTCGCCTGGATTCTCGCACCGGGTCGTCATGATCGTCGACGACGGGTCGAACCCGTTCGAACTCGGCGTGGCGACCGAGCTGTTCGGGTTGCGCAGGCCCGAACTCGACCGGCCGTGGTACGGCTTCGCGCTCTGCTCCGCACCGCGGACACCGTGATCGCGCCCAACCGGCCGGATCCGGGGGTGCCGCCGTCAGCCGCGGTTCTCTCGGCCATCCGGGATGCCGGTCGGCGCGGGGCGCGGTTGATGAGCTTTTGCACCGGCGCGTTCAGCCTCGCCGCGACGGGGGTGCTCGACGGGCGGCGGGCCACCACGCATTGGCGGTGGGCGGACCTGTTCGCTGTTCGTTTTCCCGAAGTCCGGCTCGAAACCGATGTCCTGTTCGTGGAGGACGGTCCCGTGTTCACGTCGGCTGGTAGCGCGGCGGCGGTGAGCCGACGACTGGTGTTCGCGGTGCACCGGGATGGCGGGCAGCGGCAGTTCGTGGAACGGCCGATTCCGTCGGTGCCGGACACTTCGCTCGCGCCTTTGCTGGCGTGGGCCCTTGAGCGGCTGGATCAGCCGTTGGGGGTGCCCGATCTCGCTGACCGTGCCGCCGTGAGTGTCGCCACCTTGCATCGGCGGTTTCGTGCTGAGCTGGGGATTACGCCGTTGAAGTGGCTTACTTCCGAGCGAGTTTTGTTGGCTTGCCGGTTGATTGAGCGTGGGGAGGTTCGGTTCGATGTCAGTTGCGGCGGCGGGTTGGGGTTGCCCCTCGGGGGTACCGGTTTCGTTTTTCGGGGGCACGGTGAGGGTTTCAAACGCGCCTGCGGCGCGCCGTCGAGTGCCGTTCCCGACGCATTGATGTGATCTCATCAAGATAACCTCAATGATAGGCAGAACATCTGATATACGTAATTCGACTTTGGATTCTCGCATGAAGCTCACTGTGAATTCCATCAAGCGCGTGGCCGACACGAACGGCGGCAAGCTCGAAGTGTGCCCGGAAGAGAACTACGCGTCGTACGTCGTTTTCCCGAGCGGCACGGGTTCAGCACGTCCGTCGTCAACAGCGAGGAATGCCGGACGTTCGACGTACTGGGGAACAGCACTTCCGTCGAGTCCATCGAGGTTCGCGGTATCCACAACGGGTTGTCCGAGTCCTTCAATGTCAACAAGCTCCCCGCCCAGGTTCGCCCGAGCTTGGGCGGCGCGGTCATCACCCAGGGCAGCGACACGGGGGATCACTGGGCCATGGTGCCGCGGATTTGATCTCCTGAGCGGGTCAGGAGTCGTGAACGGCACATCGAAGACGTTCAACGTCGTCGAGGATCACGGTATTGCCGAGGGCCGGGTTCGTCCATTGCGCGGAGCGAAACCCGGCCATGCCGCGCCAAGGACGAAAGGCCCAGACTTCGTGTGCAATCGGGCAGAAGTAGATCAAGGAACGTGGTCTGAGCTTCTCGTGGTCCGAGGATGACCTCGCCGAAGAGTTCGGTCTTCTGACCGGTGCTGTTCGGCAAGTAAGTGATCTTCATGAGGATCGGGATCTTCATGAAGCGTGCGACCTTTCCAGTGGGCATGAGCTGTACTGGCGGGCAGGATGACCACGCCCATCCACGCGTGCGTGCGCCCGTGTGCCGAGTACAGGTACTGGCGAAGTCGTAAACCGTTTTGACTTGGAGGTTCGATGAAGTCCTGGCGTTCCCGGATCAGTGTCGGTCTCGCCATGGGCGCGGCGGTGATCGCCGTTCCCTTGGTCGCGACCACAGCCACCGCCTCCGCCGCCCCGCCGCCCGGCGACGGCTGGGTAGTGGCCGGCGGCGACCACTACAATTCGAAGGCGGAGTGCGAAGCGGCGGAGATCGACACTGCTCGGGAAGATGGTTACCACGAGGTGTGGTGCGACGACAGCACGTACGTCATGACGGTTTACTTCCGCTGACCGATTCCGCGCCGGTGGAAAGTGAATCCTCCGGCGAGTCCGACAACGTTCTTCCCCCGGGCGCGACGCGCCCGGGGGAAGAATCGTTCCAGGATGCGGTGTCCGGACCCTCCCGGACGCCGCGCGCACCAGCCTGCGGGCCAGCAGCTCGGTGTCCCAGTTGGCCGACTGGTCCTCACCGTCCACTGGTCGACGACGACGGTGGAGATCCGGCACGGCGACCACGGGTCGTCGACCTTGTTCGCCGAACTGCCCTCCGGCCGCGCGCAAGCCCTCTACGCCGCCTGCGACCAGGACGCACACGAGAAGAAGCGCCAAGGTGACAAGCGCACCATGGATCAATACCGATAACTTAAGCTGTTTTATGCTATAGTTAGATATGCCGCGAGCTGGTCAGAAAAAACATATACCCGGCGACGAGGGAAAGTCGAAAGAT